>JAEWWW010000003.1 GCA_023396215.1 Bacillota bacterium
GTCACCCACCGTGCGGGATTTGATTCCATTGAGGGTGTAATAATGGGCCAAAAGAGAAAGGCCGCCGATGACACAAAACATCACGGCGGCCGCTGCAATTAAAATATAGACTTGGGATGGCATGATATATCAACAGGAAAACCATCAAACGAATTTCCAGCTTCGCGTTTAGATGCTTCTGAAGGGTTTTTGGGCACACGCCACTCATTATGTCCAAATATAATTTGACCAATCTGCCACCCAGTATCAAGTAACCGTTGAACAAGCGGTCCCACAACTAACTGTTGCTCAGGACCTCCCTTCAGTTTTCCAACTATTTCTGCGTTCATCTCGCACCTCAACTAATTTTAGAATAGTATGATATTAAGTAATTCACATATGTAGTATAACATATTTATAGAGGGAGAGGAATAAAAACGCAATTCGAAACTCCCCACAAACACTATAGTTTGCGGGGAGTCCTTTTGGAGCTACTGGTGAGATTCGAACTCACGACCTGCGCATTACGAGTGCGCTGCTCTACCCCTGAGCCACAGTAGCGTATTAAGTTTTGTGGGGTGTAGCTCATCTGGGAGGGCGCTTGAATGGCATTCAAGTGCTCATCAAACAAGCAGATTGCTTTATAAAACTTCGGCGTTCCAACTTTTTAGGTTGGCGCCGATTTTTATTTTCCTTGAAAATGGAAATCGGCGAGAATTTTGGGATCATAGAATCGCTTCGGTTGTATTTTCTGTTTGGCCTACCTTATCTACAATAAGAGACCTGCTGATTACGAATCAGCTGCTCTACCGGCTGAGCCACAGTAGCATGTTCTTTTAAGGGCCGCTTACCGGCCCAAAATATTATAACCTGCCGGGCCAAAACAGTCAAGAAAAATCAACCGCCGCGGCAACGCCGATATCAAAACACCGGACGGCAAGGGCGGGCAAAAGGCCCTTTCCGATAAGCAAAACCCGCTTGCCCAGATAGCGGCCTCTCTCCCCGGCAGGGCGGCGGCAAACCGCAAAGGCAGCCCCCGGCTTTCAGCGATGAAAACCGGGGGTTTTGACGCTTTTAAGCCGCAGCCGCACCTTTAGATGCGCTGCACCAGTACGTAGCGGGTATGCCGTTTGGAGAGCACTACCAGCGTGATGCCCGCAATAACCTCGAACAGGTTGCCCATAACAAGCAGCTCGACGCCGCTGATATTGGCCGGTGTGCCAAAGCGCACCAGTAGCATGTTCAGCAGCACGACTCCCACATTAAACAGAAAGCCCTGCTCAATATCCTTGCGTTTGACCCCTGCCAACAACCCTTTTGCCAGCAACACCATAAAGATAGCCACCACCATGCCGGTGCTGAACAGCACCGCAGTCGGCAGGTTGGTGTCGCCCAGCCACATCAGGTAGCCAAGGGCGCCTCCCCTCAGCAATGTAAAAAAAGCTACAAAGCCAATCATTACTTTTTTAAGCAAAATAAATTCTCCTTTTCCTTTTGGGGTATTTCGTCAAAAGGATTTGCGTCTTCCGACCATACCAAAAGGGTGCAGGCACTGTTTTGCTGCCATCCTTTGCGCACCGGTTTGACGGTGCAAACCAACCCGCTGCCCATCAAGGCGGGCACACGGAATAACGGCATTATAATGCCGAGTGGATGTTATTATATCACTATTGCATGAGTTTGTAAAATAACCGGCCAGACTTTCCCTCATTATTGGATATTATACAAAATTCTGCGGTCTTTTTTTATATATTTAGCGAAGTTCCTCCTGCCGGGAGGGGCGCACAAACATGCGCCGCAGTACCATAAGAATGGAGGAAAACACCGGGGCCGCGAGGCTGAAAACCAGCACGGTGATCAGCTGCCGCCTATCCAGCGGGGCAGTCATGAAAAGCCGCTGCATCGCAGGCAGGTAAACCGCCATCAGGCTGACCGCCGCCGAAGCGGCCACCGCCAAAATCAGCTTGACGTTGTTGAAAAAGTGGATTTCAAACAGCGTTTTGTGCTCTGACTTGCACTCAAACACATGGAAGAGCTGGGTGGCAATCAGGGTGAGCAGCGCGCCGGTGCGGGCGACATTCAGGCTGCTGTAGTGCATCAGGAAGTGGGTAAAGACCCCCAGTGTGGTAAGCCCAATCAGGCAGCCGCGGAACAGGATGCTGGTGAGCAGGCCGCCGGCGAACACCGACTCGCCCCGCCCGCGGGGGCGCTGGCGCATCACGTCGGGGTCGGGGGGCTCTACCCCCAGCGCCATGGCGGGCAGCCCGTCGGTCACCAGATTGACCAACAAAATCTGGATGGGCATCAGCACCACCGGCATGCCCATGAGCATGCCCGCGAACATGGTGACCACCTCGCCGATGTTGCAGGACATGAGGTAGCGGATGAACTTGCGGATGTTGCGGTAGATGACCCGGCCCTCCTCCACGGCGGCGGCGAGGGTGGCAAAGTTGTCGTCCAGCAGCACCAGCGAGGAGGCTTCCTTGCTGACGTCGGTGCCGCTGATGCCCATTGCCACGCCAATATCGGCCTCCTTGATGGCGGGGGCGTCGTTCACCCCGTCGCCGGTCATGGCAACGATATGCCCCTTGCCCTTGAGGCTGCGGACGATGCGCAGCTTATGCTCGGGGCTGACGCGGGCAAAGACGGCGGTTTTTTCCACCATGCCGCTGAGCGCCTGGTCGCTCATGGCGTCCAGCTGCTTGCCGGTGATGACCTCGTCCCCTTCGGTCATAATCTTGAGGTCCTTGGCAATGGCGCAGGCGGTGTTGCGGTGGTCGCCGGTAATCATCACGGTGCGGATGCCCGCCCGGCGGCAATCAAGCACCGCGCGGTAGGCCTCGGGTCGGGGCGGGTCGAGCATACCGGCCAGCCCCACAAAGACCATGCCGTGCTCGGCGGGGGTCTGCCCCTGGGGCAGCGGCTTATAGGCAAAACCCAGCACCCGCAGGGCGGCCGAGGCCATCTGCCCGTTCACCATCAAAATTTTATCCCGCTGGTAGGCGGTCATCGGCATAATCCCCGACGAGGTCACCAGATGGGAGCAGCGCTCCAGCAGGATATCGGGGGCGCCCTTGGTCATCAGGCGGCGCTCGCCTCCCCTATCCTGAACCACCACCGACATCATCTTACGCTCGGGGTCAAAGGGGATTTCGCCCACGCCGGTATAGGGCAGCCGCCCGGCAAACACCCGGCCCTTGGCGGCCATCACCAGCAGGGCGGTTTCGGTGGGGTCGCCGCTGACCTTGAACTGCCCCGCCCTGCTGCGCAGCAGGCTGGGGGCCTCGGTCAGCTCGCCGTTGTTGCAGAGGGCCGCAATCTCCAGCAGGGTGGTGAGCTGCTTATCCCGCTCGGGGCGTATCGGGCGGCCGTCGGAGGCGGTGAACTCGCCCGCCGCGCTGTTGCCGTCGCCGCTCAGGCGCAGCAGCCCGTCGTCGGTATAAACCTCCTTGACGGTCATCTTGTTTTGGGTCAGGGTGCCGGTTTTGTCGGTACAGATAACGTTGGCGCAGCCCAGCGTTTCGACGGCGTGCAGACGGCGCACCAGCGCCTTGCGCTTGAGGATGCGCCCCACCGCAAGGGCCAGCGAGATGGTGACGATGGCGGGCAGCCCCTCGGGGATGGCCGCCACCGCCAGCGAGATGCCGATGAGCAGCATATCAAAGGCGGATTCGCCCCGCAGCATGCCGGTGACCGAGATGATGGCACAGATAATCAGGCAGCCCGCGGCGATAAAGCGGCCCATCTGGTCCAGCTTCTGCTGCAGGGGGGTGGGGCCTTCCTCAATCTCGTTGAGCATACCGGCGATGCGCCCCATCTCGGTATTCATGCCGGTGGCGGTCACCACCGCCGTGCCCCGCCCCCGGGTCACCACCGTGCCCATGTAGACTTTATCCTGACGGTCGGCCAGCTTATCCACCGGCACCGACTCGCCGCTGATCATCGATTCGTCGCAGCTGAGGGCGTGGGTGCTTTCCAGACAGCCGTCGGCAGGAATCCTATCCCCGGTGCCCAACAACAAATAATCCCCCGGCACGAGGTCGCGGGCGGGTATCTGCCTGCGCTGCCCGTCCCGAATGACATTGGCGGTGGGCGCCGCCATCTCGCGCAGGGCGTCCAGCGCCTTTTCGGTGCGAAACTCCTGTATAAAGCCCAGCACCGCGTTGAGGATGACGATGGTGATGATGACCAGCGCTTCCCCGGTATCCCCCAGCAGCACCGATATGACGGTGGCCGCCAGCAATATCAGCACCATCACGTCCTTGAACTGGGCAGTAAACAGACGCAGGGGGTGTATCCTGCGCCCTTGGGTCAACTGATTTTCACCATGTTCTTTTTTCAGCCGTTCGGCCTGCTGGGTGGTTAAACCCTGCTGTCTTTCAGTCTTCACTTTCATGTCTACCCTCCGCACTGCTTGTCTTGTATGGTTAATGTTTATTCGCGGCGCGGCGGTTTTATTCGGCAGGCGAGGCAAGACGTGGCAGCGCCCCCGGCCATGGCAAAGGAGCCAATGGCGGGGGCGCTGTGCCCTGCCGCGGGGGGCGGCGGCTATTCTTCGATGGTGGAGTTGAGCCAGAAAACATCCGGCTTGGCAAGCAGGCGGGCGTTGTTATAGGCCATCTCCAGCGTGAGGATGGTGGCGCCCCGGTAGTAGGGGATGCGCCCGGTATCATCACAGTCCAGCGCCAGCGCGCATTGGGGTACCTCGGCTTCCTCCCGCTCGCCCAGATAGATGGGCAGCAGGAACTGAATCTTGCCGGTTTCGCGCCAGTACTGGGGCACCGCCAGCTTGTAATTGCGCTCGGCCATCAGCCGGGCGCGGTCACGGGCGCTCTTGAAGTCGCGGTCGATGCGGGCAATCAGCAGCTCCAGCTCCTCTGGGTTGTCCTTCAGCCGCTCATATTCCTCTTTGTATTTGGGCAGCCTGCCCCGGCTGACCCCGTCCCTGTAGACATGCAACTCATTCAGGTGGATATCCAGACTGGCGTCAAAGACCACCTGCTCACGTTTCTGAAAGTATTTCGCTATCCCCGGCAGCTCATTTTCTTTAAAATTGCGGGCGATTTCCCGCTCGGTATGGGCATAAGCGGTCAGGCCGCGCAGCATGGGGATGACGCCCACCAGCGGCAGCTCCATCGAGGTTCTTTCACCCACAAAGATAATCTGGTTAAACCGCCGGTCTAAAAGGCCCGAGTTGAAGTACACCTTTCCCTGATATTCGATGAGCTTGTTGGCATCGCCATTTTCGGCTTCGGCGCAAAGCTTCAGGTAGGTGTGCTCGATGTAGTTTCTGAGGATGGGGTACCGGTTGGCCGTACCCTCCTGCTCCTGAGAGCGCTTGGACCACTCCCAGTTTTCCCGCATCGCCTTTTGGGCAAGGTTTTTCAAAAACTCATCCGATTGGGCGGAGCTGTCGAAGATGATGTTGGCATCGCCCAGACAGTAATGGTGCCTGCGGCAAAGAACGATAATGAACTCCGACTGGGGGGTGATGTACAGGCCAAACCAGCGCTTATTGCCGTTATTGCCGCCGTTGGGGCCTCTTTTATATTCCTCCGAATAAGCCCAGAGGGGCTCGCCGCTTTCGTCGGTCAGGTTGAGGCGGAAGTAGGCGATGGGAGCCGCCTTCTCGGGGTATATCTGCGCAAATTGCCCCGCCGCACAGGCCTCCTTATAGGTTTGGAGGATATAATCCTGCCAGTCGGCGCCTGCCTTTGCGGGAACCATCCGGTCCAGCACCTCGCCCAGCTTGCCCCAGTTGGGAACCTGAATATCCATCAGGCCGGACTGGGCTCCGATTACGCTGGCCGACTGCCTCCAGCGCTCCAGCAGTTGGGCCTCGGTGCCGATTTCCACCCCTTTCCATTTGCGCTTCACGTCGCTCAGGTCGGTGGGGCCAATCTCTGAAAAAAAGGCGCCGAAAATAGGCTCTCCGCCCCCCTGCGTCTGATAGCCCGTATCCAAAAGGATATACTGAATATCATCGGCGTCGGGGGTGCGCCTCTCCAGATTATCACTCAGGCAGTATAAGCGCTGCATCCGTTCACTCCACTGGGCGTCCAGATGGGCGTTCAGGGTGGCAAAATCCACAAATGCTCCGTTCAGTGCTTTGATATCTTCCACATAGGTTTTCAGGTTGGCCACATATCCAATGTTTGCAAAGCCGCTTGCCACTGCAGAACCTCCTTCAAAATGGGGCAGAACAGGATGTCTGCCGGGGGTTTTTCAATAAATGTACTGTTACAATAATAGCACAAAAAATACCATATTTTACATAAAAACCCGCAAAAACCCAAAAAAAATTGTGCTCTACAGGCCCGTTAGAAAAACGGATACTGCTTTTTCAGCTTGGTGAAGAGGGTATCCAGCGGCCGGAAGAGCAGCAGCGCCGCCACAAAGTTGCCCGCGGCGTGCAGCAGGTCGAAGGGGATGCCGCCGATGAAAAAGGCCGCCATCGCCCCGATGCCACCGATAAAGAGGTACACCGGCGAGCACAGCGCCCCAAACAGCAGCCCAAACCCACCCAAAACCACCGCCCACACAAAGGGCGATTGCTGGCCGCGCAGGGCATAGGCAACCAGATAGAGGATGGTCCAGACATAGAGGTAGTTCACCATCCAGAGGCCGAAGCCGTAGATAAGCCCCTGCAGCACCGCAAAGACATAGATAACCAGCAGCGTCCGCTTGCCGAAGTGGCGGGTGAAGAGGATGACGAACAGCGAAACCAGCTCGATGTTGGGGAGAAAGGAAAGCGCCACCTGCTGGCCGGTGATGACCGCGGTCAGCATCGCCACCAGCGCGATATTGCGGATTGCGCCGCTGCCGCCCTGCCGCGTCACCCGGCTACCACCCCACCGTCAGGGTCAGCTCAAAGGCGTCGCCGTCGGCGATGGGCAGCTGCGCTACCCCGGTCATCACCATCTCTCCCCCTTTGGTGATGCACCACCACTGCTGCTTTTCGGGGTCGGCCGCCACGCCTTCCACCGCGGTGATATAAAACCCGGCGGGAGAATCCTCGCCCTCGACGAGGCCCTGCTGCCGCAGCGCCCCCAGCAGGAAATCTTCGCTGGTATTGATGGTATGGGTATTGCTTTTGGGGGATTCACCTGCGAAAACCACCGTAACCTCGACGGTTTTATGCCCCTGCCCTGCCGCCTGCCCGCCATAAGCGTAAAGCAGCCCCATGGCTGCCGCAAGTACCAAAAGCACCGCCCCCGCAATCAGGGCAATGCGCGTGTTCTTGGTCATAATAGCTCCTTTTAGACAAAAAATTTGGGCGTGCCGACCGTTTTCAGTCACGCCCCGGTATGGCTTTTTTATCTGCCCCCGCCAAATGCTGCGGGGTGAAATATAAGGCCGGTTATTGCGGTTCGCCGTCGGGGGCGTCGTCCGCTATCCCGCTGTCGCCGGTGAGCAGCGCCAGCAGGCTTTTGTAAATCTGTTCGGGGTCGCTGCGAAAGCGCTGCTCCACCCTGCGGCAGTCCTCCGCCGTGGGCAGAAACAGCGACACCCCCAAAAGGTCGGTGCCAATATCGGTCATCCGCAGGGTCATCTTATAGCCATCCGGCATTTTTTCTATCTCGGTCAATATTTCCTTCTCCCGTCTTTCTCTTTGCAGCGCCTGTTTTGCGGCGGCCACCGACCGCTCGCGCACCGAGCGGGGCAGCTGATGTGCAAAGGTTTCTGAAGCGGTTTTGCCGCTGGGGGTCAGGCGAAACACCATCCGGCCCCCGCCCGCGTCTGAGCGCACAATGTGGCCGTCCTGCTCCAGCCTGTCCACCGCCTGCGCCAGCTCAAAGTAGTTCACCAGACCGTCCCACTGGGTGGCCTCGCTGAGCTGGGCGAAGCTGAGGGGCGCCTGCGCGTGGCTTAGCAGATAGCAGATGAGGATGTTCACCTCATAGCTGTTAGTCAGGCCGCCGGGTCTTACTCCCCCGGTAAAAGCGTTTTGCTCCACGCCGCTGTATCCCCCCGTTCTTTGCCTGCACCCGGCTGCCTCGGCGTTTTGGCCGGGCTGGCAAGCTTTTCTTCTATTCTACTATAAATGCGGGGCTTTTAAAAGAGCATCCTAATAAGATAGTGAACGCCCGGCTGTTTTTTAACATTGTATAAATTGTGGGGACAACCCATTGGCGGCGGCGGGGGTTGTATATTATAATAGCCTGAGTGATGCTTTGCGAAGAGCAAGCCGGCCAGGGGGGCCGGATATTCTGCCGGGGTTAAGGGGGTATTATGGGTTTGTTACAGAATGCACGCCTGCGCCGCAGGCTGCGCATGGCGGGGGCGGTGCTGGTTTTTGCCGTCATATTGCTGCTCACCGTCAAGCTTTTTCCGCTGGTGATGTCGCTGCGCAGCCCCGAGGCTCAAAGGGTGTTTGAAGCAAAAATCAACAGCCTTGGCCTTGCGGGGGTACTGGTGTTCCTGCTGATACAGGTGCTGCAGATTGTGCTGGCCTTCATCCCCGGTGAGCCGGTGGAGGTGCTGGCCGGGCTGCTGTACGGGTCTTGGGGCGGCTTCGCCCTCTGCATGGCCGGGATATTCATCGGGCAGGCGCTGGTGTTTGGGCTGGTGCGCCGCTTTGGCCACCCCTTTGCCGCCCTGTTTTTTGAGCGGAAGCAGATTGAGGAGTTTGCCTTTTTGCGCAACAGCCGCCGCCTTGAGGAAATCACCTTTCTGCTCTATTTTATCCCCGGCACGCCCAAGGATATTCTCTGCTATGTTGCGGGGCTGACCCCCATCAGCTTTTCCCGCTTTTTGCTGCTTTCGGGGATGGCGCGCATCCCCTCGGTGCTTTCCTCCACCTTTGCGGGCAACAGCCTTGGCGACGGCAACCTGACCGTCACACTGTGGATTTTCGGCATCTGCGGCGCTCTGAGCGCCGTGGGTTTCCTCATCCACCGCCGGCTGATGAAGCGGCTCAAGCGGCACTGACCCCCGGAGAGAATGTGTGAAAAACAGGCAGGCGGCGAAAAATCGCCGCCTGCCTGCCTTAATATGTTCAAGCCCTGTTTATCCTTGCAGCCCGTTTTCCTGCCGCTCCATATTCTCTACCACCACGTCGTAGATATCCCCTATCGAGGCGCAGTACTCCAGCAGCTTCCACGGGGTGTTGGTATGAAAATGGATTTTGACCAGCTCTTCGTCGCCTACCACCAGCAGGCTATCCCCCTCCAAGGTACGCAGGATATGGTCGTTGATGGCGTCCTCTGAAAGGTCGTTGCCTTCCACCAGCAGTTGGGTATCGAATTTGTATTCCAGCATGGCAAGCTCTCCTTATGCGGTTTGTTGGTTGGGTTTTGGTACTGTTTTTCAGCACAGCAATTATAATAACAAAATGAAAAGGCCGCCAGCAGGCGGCCGGATTACCGTACTTACGACTGATACCCCGCTCGCTGGCAGAGGCTGTGGCAATGGGCCTGATAACGTTTGTAAAGGCAGTCGCCGTTTTGGGCCAGTTGGGGGTCTTGCGAACTGCCGCAAAGCTCGGCAAACACCGGGCCGGGGGCTTCGCCCCGCCGCTGCGCCAGCCTGTAGAGGGTAAAGCCCGCTGAATCCACCGTGGCTTCGTAGGCCTGCTCGCTGTCTTGCCGCACCGTCTGGTGGTAAACCCGCAGAGCGGTTTGGGCCACAATCGAGTTGGGCGAGCACTGCTCGATGGTGGTGATGACCAGATAGGAGTAGAGCAGCTGCACCTGCCGCAGCGTTTCGTCGGTTTGGGGCAGGCCCTCATAGCCCGCAAGGCTGCGGGGCAGGGTGCGGGCCAGCTTTTTGCCCAACCGCCGCGCACGGTCGATATTGCCGTTCTGGCGCTGCTGCACAAAGGCGTCGGCTGCATCCTGGGCGGAATCCGCCGGTGCAAAAAGGTCGGACATCGAATCGGGTGCGATTTTGATGTCGTCGTCGGCTATCAGCAGTAAACGTCCGCCCCTGAAGCGCTGCAAACAAGCGGCGCAAAAAGCGGCCGCCAACATTGCCGGAAGCACCAGCTGCATCATCGTTATCTACACCACCATTCTGTCGCCATGGGGGGCGCTTGTCTTAAAAACAGCCCGCCCTATCGTTTGGTGAAAAACCACATGCCCAAGCCTACGCCCAGTAACAGACCTATAACGCCAATAAGAACAACACTCATTACCATGGAAATGGTTCTCCTTTGCTGCTTATCCTTAATTTTATATTGTTTGCTGCCGGGTTTCAAGCATATTTTGCCAGTTTCCGCTCTCTGCGCTCATCTTTTTCATCGCGTGAAGGCAGCGGCTACGCCGGGCTATTTCTTGGATAGCTTATACAGCTCGTCGATATCCTCCGGCTGGGTCACAAAGCTGCCCAGCGGCTGGGGGCGCCGGGAATAATAGCCGTGGAAATCGGTGCCGCCTGTTTTTATCAGGCCGTAATGCTTGGCCAGCTGGCTGATGCGTTCCTTGTCTTCGGGGCCGACGCCGGGGTGGCTGTACTCGACCCCCTCCAGCAGCTTTTTGGTGCAGAGCTCCTCCAGCAGGTCGAAGCCGTCGTTGCGCGACGGATGGGCCATCACCGCCAGCCCGCCTGCGCTGTGGATAACGTCAATGACATTGCGCACATCCGGGTAGGTGATGCTCACATAGCAACTGCCCTGCCAGCTGTCAAACAGCTCGTCATACAGGGGGCCGTATATCCGGTCGGTGTAGCCCAAATCCATAATGGCGTTCATGATGTGGGCCTCGCAAAGGGCTTTGCTGCCCGAGGAATAGCGGGCGACATGCTCGGTTGTGATGGGGTAGTAGCGCATCGCCCGGCCGAGCATCTCCTGCCCTGCCCGGTTGCGGCTTTCCAGCACCTTGCTGCAGATGCCCAGCAGCCGTTCGGGCTTTTGGGGCAGGTAACACAGGATATGTACGTTGCGCTTGCGGGCTGTGTCATATGCGGAAAGCTCGATCCCCGGCACCACCTTGATGCCGTAGCGCTTGCCCAGCACTGTGGCGCGGGTTACCCCCGCCATGGTGTCGTGGTCGGTAATCGCTACAAAATCCAGCCCTCCACGCTTGGCGTAAAAGACCAAATCATCAATTGTAGAAGAACCGTCTGACAGCCTTGTGTGGCAGTGCAGGTCGCCTAACATAATGACACCCCCTTGCTTACGAGCTTCTCTGAAAACCGAAGTAGGATGGGTTAGTTTGCCGCAAAAGCGGGTTGGCGGTTTGAGCGGTTTGTGGGTTTCGGCGTAAAAGCCGATGAAACCGATGGATTTTCAGATAGCCGCTGACTTAATTATATACTTTTAGACGGGCCGCCGCAACTTTTTTCTTGCAATTGGCAATTCGGGGCCGGAGATGAAGTTGCCAGAGTCACGGACGATGCCCGTCCCCTTTTGCCGCCGCAAAGGTTTTGCAGAGCCATTTAGCTAATAACTATGTATTGCGCGGGGGGTTTATGTTATAATAACCTCACCCGTTACCGAAAGTAAAACTTTCGAACGGGTACCCGAGAGCATTGAAACACAAGGCAAGTTTGGCGCCCCCCGGCTTTAGGCCGGTTGCTATACGATAATGCCGTAATCGGCCCCGGCGGGCCATGGGCAACGAGCAATCAGGAAAAGGATGACCTTATGAAATACAACAGCAATCTGGGGCCTTGGGGGAGCATCTTCCCGGTGCCCACAGCGGTGGTGGACAGGCAGATAAAGCTATGTTCGGGGGTACAGCTCAAGGTACTCCTTGTGTTGCTGCGCCATGGCGGCCAGCCCAGCCCGGCCGAGGTTGCGGCGCTGCTGGGGCTGCCCGCCGCCGATGTGACCGACGCCATCAACTACTGGGTGCATTGCGGGGTCTTAACCGAAGCCAAGCCCTCTGCCGAAACCCAGAGCGCGCCCGCCCCTGCGCCGGCAGCCGCCCCGGCCCCGCAGCCGCCGCCCAACCCAAAGCAGCAGACCGAAAGCCGCACCGACCCGGCCACCGGACAGAAAATCAGCGTCCCGCGCAGCCGCACCCGGCTGAGCACCGCCGACATCAACAGGATGGCCCAGAGCGACCCCAACATCGCCCCGCTGCTGCAGGAAACCCAGCTTCTGCTGGGCAAGGAGCTGACCCCCGCCGAAACCGACGCGCTGCTTTATCTTTACAGCTACTTTAATCTTTCGCCCCAATATCTTTTTACCCTTATCAGCTATTGCGTATCCCGGGGCAAGGGCAACATGCGGTACATCGAGCGCACCGCCGCCGGATGGGTGGACCAGGGCATCGACACCCCCGAGCAGGCCGAGCGGCATATCGACAAGCTCAACCGCCGCAATACCAACCATGTGCTGGTGCAGTCGGCCTTCGGGCTGCGGGACCGCGAGCTGACCACCAAGGAAAAAGAGTTTATTACCCTGTGGTTCGACAGCTACAACATGAGCATCGAGATGATTAAGCTGGCCTATGAACGCACGGTGGATAACACCAACAAGGTGGCCTTTCCTTACATAGACAAGATTTTGCGCGAGTGGAGCGCCAAGAAGATATCCACCCCCGAGCAGGCCCGGCAGGAAATGGGCTCCAAGCCCAAGGAGGCGCGCCAAAGCACGCCCTCTTACGACATGGATAAAATCAACTGGATATACAAATACGGCAAGATTGACTAGGGCGTTTCTGAAAACGCCTTTAGCAACATAACTCTGCCCAAGATACAGGAGGCGACCCATGTATTCAGCCGAAGTATTTGACAGCGCAAACAGGCAGCTTTCGCAGCGCAGGCAGCAGGCCATTGTGGCCGCCCAGCTGCACCGGGAGGAGCTGCTGGATAAATTCCCCCAGCTTTCGGAGCTGGAGCGCCGCCTGAGCCTTGCCGGTGTGCAGCTTGCCCGGGCCGCGCTGGGCGGGGCGGAAAACCGCGCCCTGCTGGAGGAGATAAAAGCAGAAAACCTTGCTTTGCAGGCAGAGCGGGAGCGGCTGCTGAAGGCGGCGGGCTTTTCAGCTGATTTTTTAGAGCCGCCCTATAGCTGCAAAACCTGCGAGGATACCGGCTACCATCAGGGCCGCCGCTGCGCCTGCTT
>JAEWWW010000010.1 GCA_023396215.1 Bacillota bacterium
CCTTTACTACGCCACCGGCCTGACCCAGCTTCAGCAGCGGCTGGATGAGGATGAGTTTTTGTCGGTGGAGCGCATCCCGGCCCAAAAGGCGGTGGAGCTGGTGCTTTCGGGCGATATTCTGGACGCCAAAACCCAGATTGCGGTGCTGAAGTACAAGGCGCTGCTGGACGCGGGCCTGCTGCCCCGCCCCTGAGCAGAGGGAATATTGGGCTGCTTTGCGGCGCTATGTATACAGTAAGTATATTTCTGTGATTATAATTTCAACCGGTAAAACAGGATTGCTTCCCCATTATTACAAACGGCAAGCCCCCAGGCGGCAGACGGTAACCTGCCACTTGGGGGCTTATATCGTTCGGGTTGTGGTCGGCGTTGCCTGTGCCGTTTATTTGGGCGCAAACACCAGACTAAAGATGATAATTGCTGCCAGCCCCGCCATCAAAACATAGGTCATGGGGCGGGCAAAGTTGCAGGTCCAGCCCACGCCGAAGCGCTTCTCCACAAAAACCGCCGGGTCTTCGGGGTTGTAGTAAAAGCTGCCCAGCTTCCAGTAGCGGTCGTCGTCCCGCACCGAGATGCTTTTGCCGGCGGGAGTGCGGTTTTTCATGCGGCTACCCCCCTGCCCCAGCTTGAAGGAAAGCACCATCGCCACCCCGATGAAGAGCAGCGGAGTGACGAGCGCCACGGGGTTGACCCAGCTTACCGGCAGCAGCCCAAGGATGGCCATCTGCAGCAGCATGAACATGCAAATCATGCCGAAGCCGCCTATCAGCAAAAAGAGGCTCCACGCAAGGCGGAAGGTATTGCCCTGCCGCAGGCTCTCCTCCTCCCGCTGGGGGTCAATGACCATCCGCGAACGGGAGATGCTCAGCAGCACCACACCAAAAATCAGCATCATCATGAGCTGGGTGCCGGGCAGCAGCAGCACCGCCCGCCAGCTTTTTTCGGCATAACCGGTGACCTCGCCCGATAAATTAAAATTCATGGGGATGCGCTGGGGCAGGCCGGGGTAAGCGTTGACGCTGATGGCGGTGGTGATGCCGACGGGCAGCAGGTAGAGCAGCGTCCACAGGGGGGAAATCCGCACCACCCGGCCCAGCTCCACCGCCACCTGAGTGACGACGTTCTTCTGCCAGTTCTGGGCGGCCTTCAGCGCCCTTGCCTGCCGGTGAAAGCGGTAAAAGATGCCGAACACCAGCCCCAACTGCACAAAAAGCACCGCCATGCTGGCCCCTATCATCCACCGGGGCCAAAGCAGCGCCACCGCCCCGCAGATAACTACCGACAGCAGCCCCACCGCCAGCACGCTGTTGCGAAACGCCCTGCGCATGGCAGCCAGCCGGGGGTGGTCATATTGCTCTTCGGGTATGCTAACCCCAAAGGCGTCGGTTTTGCGGATGTAGTAAGGGGTAAACGCGAAAACCACCGCCACCAAAAGGATGCAGAACAGCATGGTGGCTACCTCATAAATCATTTCATTCATCCTGGGTTCCCTCCTCTATCTGGTTATAGATTCGCCCGCAAAGCAGGATAAAATCCTCCCGGGGCATGTTTTTTGCGAGGGCGCGGGCCGCCGCCGAGCCAATGGCCGTTTCAATATAGACGATATCCTCCTCTTTGGCCTGCTGTTCCCCCGCCACCACCGCGCCCCGGCGGCGGGTCAGCATGATATAGCCGTCGTTTTTCAGCAGGCTGTAGGCCTTATGCACCGTGTGCATGTTGATGCCGATATCCACCGCCAGCTGGCGCACGGTGGGCAGCTGCTGCCCCGGCTGTAACCTGCCCGAAGCGATGGCCTGCTCTACCTGGGTGTATATCTGCTGGTAGATGGGCACCTCGCTGGCAAAGTCAAGAATAATCATCATCCCCTTTGCCCCCTTTCTCTATGGAATGTTTGCTATTGTTCTATTTGTTATACTTAGTATATAACAATACTGTTTTTTTGTCAACCCACCCACCGGGTGGTTGCAGCCCAGCTTTAAACAATGTATAATAAGCAACGCCAAGAGCCGCCTTCATATCAAAAAATGTGCAGACGGCGAAGCCCGCCGGGGACGAAGCGGCAAGCGCAGCAAAGACGTATGCATATTGATATATGCGACCGAAACCTGCAAGCGCTGCCAGCTTTGGCAGCCTGCGCGGCGCTTGGCAGCACAAAGGGCGCCCGCCCTTAAACGGGCAAGTCAGTCGTGAGTTCCTGACTATAAACCAAACTAGGGGCTGTTTGAAGGCCGGAAGCACCCGCTTCTCTTCAACCACGCCCTACGAAAGGAAAACTGAACATGAACCGAAACCCGCTCTTGCTGCGCATCGCCCTTTGCGGCGTAATTGCAGCGCTCTACACTGCCGCCTCATTGGCCCTTACCCCCCTCAGCTTTGGCAATATCCAGTTACGTGCCGCCGAGGCCCTCACCCTGCTGCCGGTGCTCTTCCCCGAAGCCATACTGGGGGTAACGCTGGGCTGCGGCCTGACCAACGCCATTGGCGCCGTATTGGGGGCCAATATCCTCGGCCCGCTGGATGTTCTGTTCGGCACCGCGGCGACCCTGATTGCCGCCCTGCTGACCCGCCGTCTGGGCGGGGTGCGTTTCAGGGGCATTCCATGGCTGGCGGCGCTGCCCCCGGTGCTGGTCAATGCGCTGATCATCGGCGCAGAGCTTTCTTTTGCCCTCACAGGCAGCCTTGCCCCCCTGCCCTTCCTCATCTTTGCGGGGGAGGTCGCCCTCGGCCAAATTGCCGCCTGCTTTCTGCTGGGTCTGCCGCTGGTGGCCGCGCTGGAGAAAAACTGCCTGCACCGGCGTTTGTATGGGCGCTGAATAGCGATAAGCTTTGACGCAAAAATCCCACCGGCAATGCCGGTGGGATTTTTCAAACAATAAACAGTGCGGGAGATACAGGGTATTGCCCTTAAAGGTTACGACCAAACATTGGGCTGTTTGTGGTTGGGGTTGCTGGTAATCGAGTAAGCACCGGTGCCTTCTCCGGAACGCAGCAGGCGGGCCATCACGACAAAACGCTGGTTGCTGGTCTTGCCATAGGCGCGGGTGCAGGTGGAAAGGGTCAGGATTTTATCGCTCGAGCTTACATCCACATCAAAATTAAAGCGGCTGCGGCGGAGGGCTTCGTCGATGATATCCTGTCCGCCCGAGGGCTCAATATAGTTAAATGCAAGTTCGGTATAAAATACCGCGAAGATTTTGAAGGTCATGTCCTCGTCGGCGGTGGAATAATAAATATAGGGGTTGCGCTGGGCGGTGGAAAGGTGATGGTAGCCGGTGAGCTGGGCAAACATGACGTCGCCCCCGCTATTCACACGCGGGTTGCTTGAAACGTTTGTCCAGTTGTGGCCATACAGCACCGTGTTGTTTGAAATGTCGCTGGAGCTGCCAAAGCTGGTGCCGCCGTTTGTCCAGATAACGCCGTTGCGGCTGTACTCCTTGCTGTAGCCCCGCTCAAGATAGTAGTCTATATCGGGGTGGTGGGCCACCGGGTAGTTGATGTTGGTGCCGGGCACCCGTATCCAGCCCTTTATGTCGCTGTTTTTGTTGGCCCACGACCGCACCTGGCTGCTGTAGCCCCCCCCTGAGGAGGGCACAAACTCAGCCGGGGCCTGCTCTGCAGGCTCGGCGGGAGCCTGCTCCGCTGCCGGCTGCTGGGCCTCCTGCGGCTCTGTCACAGCGGGTGGCGCCGGGGTCTGTGCGGCGGGCGGGGTTGCCTCTGCCGCCGGCTGCTCGGCGGTGGCAGCCGAGGTAAGGTCGGGCTCCGGCTCAGCCTCCGGTTCGGGCGCGGGCTCCTTGGCTGCTTCAAGCACCATAGGGGCAGCGGCCGGGGCCTCCTGCTGCACCGCATCCAACTGGCTGGGGGCGGGGGCCTGCGCCACCTGCGCCTGAGCGGAGGCGGTCATCGCCTGATACATCGGCGCGGCCGCCGCATCGATGCCGTAAAGAGCCGCCAGTATGGCAAAATAGCCTGCCACCACCGCCGCGGCCATGCGTGTTTTAGTATAAAGAAATTTTTTCAGAAACATCTTAACCTCCTATATAAGGTCAGAGATTTGATTGCAAATGTCTGGAAAATATTATAGCATAAAATTGGAGCGGATGGGAAGTATTTCCCTGCAACTTTATCTTTGCCCAAGGAGGCGCTAATGATGCATGGGAGCCCCCTGTACAAATCGATGCTTCCCACCCCGCTGGGGGATTGCTTTGTCTGCACCATGGGGGAACATCTGGTGGGCCTTGGCTTTGCCGAACCCTATGCCGACAGGCTGGCGGAGCATCTGGCCCACCATACCGGCAGGCCGGTGCAGGAGGCCCAACTGCCGGCGCTGGAGGGTGCCGCGGTCAGGGGATCATCCTTAGCGGACAAGCTTTTGGGCGGTTTTCTGCCCATTTTGACCAAAAGCGGCAGGCCCGCCGCCCTAAAGTTGGTAAATCAATGCCTGCCTCTTTTGTGTTATACTAAATAGGACGATTGCGGTATTACAGGCCGAATGGGCTGTAGTGCCTTCTTTCTATGTCCTGCCGCCTGTGGCGGGCATAAATACTGTTATTTCTGGGGGAAAAATGATTACTGTTTCTGATCTTAGCCTGAGCTTTGGGGGCTCCAACCTGTTCTCGGGGGTCAACCTGAAGTTCACGCCCGGCAACTGCTATGGCATCATCGGCGCCAACGGGGCGGGCAAATCCACCTTTTTGCGCATCCTTTCGGGGGAGCTGGAGCCCTCGGGCGGCGAGGTGTCTATCTCTGAAAACACCCGCATGTCGGTGCTTAAGCAGGACCACTTCGCCTACGACCGGTTCACCGTGCTGGAAACCGTCATCATGGGCAACCAGCGCCTTTATGACATTATGAAAGAAAAAGACGTCCTTTATGCCAAGCCGGATTTTTCGGATGAAGATGGCATGCGGGTTTCAGACCTGGAGGCCGAGTTTGCCGAGATGGACGGCTGGGAGGCCGAAAGCGACGCCGCCAAGCTGCTGCAGGGCCTTGGCCTTGAGGTGGGGCTGCTGGAGCAGCCGATGACCGCCCTCACCGGCAACGAGAAGGTGAAGGTGCTGCTGGCGCAGGCGCTGTTCGGCAAGCCGGATATCATGCTGCTGGACGAGCCGACCAACCATCTGGACATTCAGGCCAAGGACTGGCTGGAGGATTTTCTGCTGGAATACTCCGGCACCCTGATTGTGGTTTCCCACGACCGCCACTTTCTCAACACCGTCTGTACCCATATCGTGGATATCGACTTCACCAAAATTAAGCTGTATGTGGGCAACTACGACTTTTGGTATGAATCCAGCCAGTTGATGCAGCGGCTGCTGAGGGACCAAAACAAAAAAAACGAGGACAAAATCAAGGAGCTGCAAAGCTTCATCGCCCGCTTTTCGGCCAACAAATCCAAGTCGCGGCAGGCGACCTCCCGCAAAAAGCTGCTGGATAAGCTGACGGTGGAGGAGCTGCCCGCATCCTCCCGCAAATATCCCTTTGTGGGCTTCCAGATGGACCGGGAGCCGGGCAAAGAGATTTTGCAGGTGGAGGGCATCAGCAAGACGGTGGACGGCGTAAAGGTGCTCAACAACGTCAGCTTCACCCTGAGCAAGGAGGATAAGGTGGCCTTTGTGGGCGAAAACGAGATTGCCACCACCACCCTGTTCCAGATACTGATGGGTGAGCTGGAGCCGGACGAGGGCAGCTTCAAATGGGGCATCAGCACCTCGCAGTCCTACTTTCCCAAGGATAACTCGGCATTTTTCAACGATTGCGACCTGAGCATCATCGACTGGATGCGCCAGTACAGCAAGGACACCACCGAAACCTACCTGCGGGGCTTTTTGGGCCGGATGCTCTTTGCCGGCGACGACGTTTACAAGCCGGTGAAGGTGCTTTCGGGCGGCGAAAAGGTGCGGTGCATGCTCTCGCGCATGATGATGTTCGGCGGCAATGTGCTGGTGCTGGACCAGCCCACCAACCACCTCGACCTCGAAAGCATCACCGCCGTGAACAACGGCATTGTGAATTTTAAGGGCATCGTGCTGTTCGCCTCCCACGACCATGAGTTTATCCAGACGGTGGCCAACCGCATCATCGAGCTGACCCCCGACGGGCTGATTAACCGCCTTTCTACCTACGATGAATATCTGGAGTATAAGCGCTCGTTGGCTTAAACTCTTTTTGTATCACATGGCAATCGCCCGCTTCTCCCCAAACCGGGATGAAGCGGGCGATTGTTTTGGCTTAGGCAGGGGCTTGCCCTACTCTTTGGGTTGTTTGCGGGCTTTGGCCCATAGCCGGACGGTAATGGCCGCCAGCGCCACCGGCACCAGCGACATTGCCCACGCAATCAGCGCGTGGAGTTCCAGTCCGTCGCGGTAGAGCCAGCCGTTAAATATCCACCAAAACCTGATGCCGGTGGCCCAGCGCAGGTAGGCGTAAAGCAGGATATACAGTACCCAGCCGCACCACAGGGCGGGGTAACGGCGGAAAATCAGACAAATGGCGGCACAGGCCAGCAGCGGCAGGCTCAGCAGCAGTGCGGACAGCGGCTCCACCAGCACCGACAGCAGTATCAGCTCGACCAGCCCCACCCCTAAAAAGATGAACCCGGTGATTACCCTCACGGGCAGGCCCGGTCTTGCGGCAGGCAACGGGGACGGCGGCTCGCTGGCGGGGGCCTCCGGCTTTGCGCCCCGGATAAGCTCGTCAAGGGTAATCCCAAACAGCTCGCTCATACGCACCAGCTTTTCCAGCTCAGGCACCGATCCGTTGGTTTCCCATTTAGAAACCGATTGGCGCGACACCTCCAGCGCGTCGGCAAAATCGCTCTGGGACATATGCTGCCGGGTTCTCAGGTGGTATATTCTTTCCCCTAAATTCATCCCTGCACCTCCTGCTTGTGATAGCCCTATTGTACCCCGCATCCCGAAAAAAGTCGACCAAGCCGGCTTGTAAATTTAGCAACCAGCGGTTGCACCGGGGTTTTGGCCCCCTTTTAGCCGCTCTGCGCCCATGGAGGTGTGCTGGGCAGACGGTAGTTTTTGGCACACTGCGGCAGGCATGAGAAGTAGGGGCGCTTGTCTGCTGTCGTGGAAACGTCCAGCTACTTCTGCTCTCCCCCTTTTCCCCTCTCGCGCTTAAGGGTTAATAAAAACGACAGTTTATCGGGCGCGAAAGAGGGAGATGGGTGTGGGTATAGAAAGCGGGGGGGGGCGGGGAGAAAATAGGGCGATTATCCCGTTCCGTCCCCGCACCCCTGCACTTTCTGCACAGACGGTAGCTTGCTTGGCAACCTGCCGCAGGCAACTCCCCATTCCCCTCCTTGGAGGGGTGGCATCCTCGGATGCCGGGGTGGTTTTGCGAGCAAGACGATTAGCCCGGTCCAACCCCCCCGGAGGCTTGGGGGGCACATGGGGACTTAGTCCCGCCCGTGAGGCGCTTTGCGTCTGAAAAGACGCCCGCATGCTCCGCAGAGTATGCAAGCGCCCTGGAGGGGGTTAGTGCTCCAGTCCTTGAGACGCTGCGCTGTATCGCAGGTAGTTTTTGACATATAGCTGTGGATACAAAAACGAACATCCCCTATTGACACCGCTGTCTATCCCTGTTAGACTAAAGTTAGTCTAATCGCATACGACAGGAGGAAATATCTATGGAACCCTATAAGCTGGGCGAGATGGAGCAGAAATTTGCCGATATCATCTGGGCGCACGAGCCGGTGAGCTCCCGGACGCTGACCGAGCTTTGCGCCGAAGCCTTTGGCTGGAAGCGCACCACCACCTATACCATGCTCAAGCGGCTGTGCGACCGCGGCATCTTTCAAAACGACGGCGGCACAGTCCGCTCGCTGATGAGCAAAAACGAGCTGGGCGCGGTGCAGGGCGAGCAGTTTCTCAACCAAACCTTCGACGGCTCTCTGCCGAAGTTTTTGGCGGCCTTCACCCGCAGAAACAGGCTGAGCCCCAAAGAGATTGACGAAATCCGGCTGCTCATCGACCGGCATCAGGAGGGATAGCGATGCTTGATAAGCTGTTTTTACAGGTTCTGAACATGAGCTTCGCCGCCGGGGTGGTCATCCTCTGTGTGCTGGCCGCCCGGCTGCTGCTGAAAAAGGCCCCCAAAATCTACTCCTACGCCCTGTGGAGCGTGGTGCTGTTCCGGCTGCTCTGCCCCTTCTCCTTTGAAAGCGCGGTCAGCCTGCTGCCCACTAAGGCGGCCCCCATCGCGCAGGAGATTGTGTATATGCCGCTGCCGGAGATTGACACCGGCATTGTTCCAATTGATAACTTCGTGAACCCCTCGCTGCCGCCCGCGACGCCCTACGCCAGCGTCAACCCGATACAGATATGGGTGTTTCTCGGCAGACTGATTTGGTGCGCCGGTATGGTGCTGCTGCTGGCTTACAGCATCGCCGCCCTGCTGCGGCTGCAAAAGCGGCTGCGGGACGCCCGGCACTGCGGGGGTAACGTCTACTGCTCGCAGCATATCCCCACCGCATTTGTCATGGGGGCGCTGCACCCCAAAATCTATCTGCCCGCCGGCCTTTCTGAAACAGAGAAGGAATACATCCTGCTGCACGAGCAGACCCACATCCGCCGATTTGACCATATCGTCAAGCTGGTCAGCTTTTTGGCCCTCTGCCTGCACTGGTTTAACCCCCTTGTGTGGCTGGCGTTTTTCCTGAGCGCGCAGGATATGGAGATGTCCTGCGACGAGGCGATTGTCAAGCGGCTGGGCGGCGATGTGAAAAAGGAATACTCCGCTTCGCTGCTGACCCTTGCCACCGGGCGGCGGATTGTCGGCGGCACCCCCCTTGCCTTTGGCGAGGGCGATACCAAAAGCAGGGTGAAAAACGTGCTGAACTACCGGCGGCCCGCCTTTTGGGCGGTTGTTCTTCTGGTGGTGGCGGTGGCCGGGCTGGTTATCGGTCTGGTATCCAACCCGGTGCAGCGCCCGCAAGGCGGCACAGAGGGCGGCAGCGCCACCGAGCTTTGGAACGCCCGCACCCAATATGTGGGGGATAACTCCGCCGTAAGCAGGTTGATTGGCCTGCTGCCCCTCCCCGAGGGGCTGGCCTATGACCACTTTGCGCTTTACACATCGGGGGTGCCCTATGAAATCGAAATTGTCTACTCCGCCTCTGCCGAAACCATCTCCCAGTATGAGGCCGACCAAAATAAGGCGGCTCTCCTGCAAAAGAACGCCCTGCTTCTGCTTGCCTTGGTTGACAACGCTGATGGGGTGCGCGCCACGCTGACCGACGGCAGCCGCCGGGCCGTCTTTCTCACCAACCGCCAGTGGGGCGAAGAGTTGGTCGGCGGCGACCTGCGGGGCTATGCCCAAAGCCCCGAAACGCTGCAGGAGCTGATAGGTTTCCCCATGGCCCCAACAGGCGATGAATCTTACAGCATCGCAAAGCTGGGGAGAAACGGCCAACCGGTTTTCAGCTACTCCCCCATGAGCGGGCAGCTTGCAAAGGAGGTTATCTTCGATTATCTGATAAAATCCTCCATCTGGCAGGGGGTGGACATCGCCACGCTGGATGAAAGCTACCGCATCCGCCAGAGGCTTGCAGAAACAAATGAAACGCAGGATTACTACGCCTACCTGAAGGACGGCGCGCCGGTTTTGCAGGCCGGCAACAATGGAATGTACGCCTCCCTCTCACCCACGCTTTATGACGCGCTCGCGGCGCTTTTTGGGCCTACGGCAGCCGCCAATGCCCTTGCCATTACCTTCCCCGCCTATAACCAAAGCAACGGGCACAACGAAAAAGTATTCGGCGTCGCCTTTACCCTGCAGCTTCAGCTCCCGCAGGGCTGGCGGGTGAGGGGAAAAAGCGCCGCCGACACGGCCTATCCCCTCAACGGCCTCTGGACGCCTCTGGGCGTCTACAATGCCCAAAGCGAGCTGGTGGGCGCGGTGGGCTACAATATATACGAGCCGCAGCAGGGCGCGGAGGATGTGCCCCAGGCCATCTACAACCAGATTGCGCTGGGCAACGGCTACCGGTTCGACGCCCAGCCCAAGGAACGGGGCGGCGCGTACACCCCCGTTGTGACCGGCGAAAGCGGGGTCACCGCAACCACCGGGGTTTACACCTCCGCACAGATTGCACGGGGCCTTGGCCTTGGGTCGGAGGAGCTTGTGAACCGGGGCGTGCTTTGCTACCACAAGGGCCTGCAGGTGTATGTCGGCATCGAGCTGGACAGCGAAAAGGTCACCAAGGAGGAGCTGGAGCTGCTTGCCAAAACGGTACAGATTGTGCCGCGCCCCGCCGCCGCGCGGCTCACCTTCTGGGTAAAGCCGGATGAACCCCCCGAGGTCATCGGCCGCACCGCCGCCGAGGTATGGCTGAAATCCTACATGGGGAGCAGCGTTCCGGCAGAAAGCCGCCTCGCCGCCTACGAGGTCACCGGCGTCAATGTCATCTCGGGCACTCCCAAGGCCGGGGAGCGCTGGGAGGATATGCAGTACCAATATGTCGTCAGGGTTAACTACAACATTACAACGGCGGCCGAGGGGTACATCGCCCCGGGGGATGGCGTTTCCGGCAAGGGAACCTTCGAGGGGCTGTTCCGGGAGCTTTGCGTCAAGCTGCACCCGGACGGAGGCCGCTATTTTGAGATTGTGAGCATCGGCACCGGCGGCGGCGAGCAGATATTTGCCGACACTCCTGAGAAAAGGGTATACTTTGAAAA
The DNA here is from genome assembly GCA_023396215.1 of Bacillota bacterium. GTDB lineage: Bacteria > Bacillota > Clostridia > Oscillospirales > Ruminococcaceae > Heteroruminococcus. The sequence continues at coordinate 10,686 of JAEWWW010000010.1, forward strand.
CCTGTCCATACAAGACGAGCAGCTCTACCAGAGGCTGACACAGGAGCGCGGACTGCAGGAATGGCAGATTCATTCGCTTACCAACACCGGCCTGACATTCCAAGACATGCTTACCCTGCCCGATGAAGAAATCGCCCGCATACTCGCGCCGGGGGCGGGCTTCATGGGCGACCGGATGACCGAGGAGGAATTTTACCGGCTGGTGAATTCCGGGATACCGGAAAACGATGTATATGTCCTGCAGAGCCTCGGCTATGACTATAACGGAGTGGTTGCACTGACCCCCCAGCAGATGGATTTCATCCTCCCTAACACCGAGCTGGTGGATAACCTTGTCGCCCTCGGCTACGACCGGAATATGGTTGCGGCGGCAGGCTTCCTCTCCGCGGGAGGCTGGGAAACCTACAAGGAGCTGCTGGATGAGGTGTTTGCCAGATACCCGGGTGGGAGAAGATAAGCCCCGGCCCACAACTTAAAAACCCCCAAGGCACTGTGTTGCCTTGGGGGTTTTGCTGTACAGGGTTATCGGTAGACTTGCCCGGCTGTCTAGGCCGCCGGGATAAAGGTGGCCTCTACCCCGCTGACCGGTGCTTCCATGGTGGAGGCTGCCTCGGGCAGATACTCGGCGGTGGCGGCTGTGGTGCTCTCTGCGCCGCCCACGGTGAACTCGCCGCGCCAGATGACCCGGTTATCGCCGTCGATGTTGGTTTCTACCAGATAAGCGTAGCTGCCCGCGGGCACCGGCTGGCCTTTTTCATCGGTGCAATCCCAAAGCACCGCATTGGGGCCTGCCTCCTCGGGGGTAGCCTGGCTCACGGCATGCACCAGCTCGATGTTGGAGGAATCCCACTTGGATTTTGCTGTCCAGCCGGGCAGCGAGTTGGGGCGCTTGATATGCCCGCCCGCAGCGGTAAAGCGGGTGGCATAGACGGTATCGATATAGTTGCCGTTTGCGTCCTCTATCCAGATTGCCACCTGATTGCTGGATTTCTGGTCAAGGCTGCTAAAGCTGAAATTCACTCGCAGGCTACCCAGAGGCTTAACCTCCTCGGGCTGCTGGCTCTGCTCTCCGGTGGCGGAGGTGCTCTCCTGAGCAGGTGCGCTGCTGGGTGCCGGGGCGGGCGCCGGGTCAGATTTTCCGCAGCCGGCGCTCACCAGCACCAGCGCCAGCAGCAGCGCCGCCGCTGCTTTGTTGTAACGGGCCATAAATTGTTTACTCATACTGTTGTTGCTCCTTCTGTTGTTTGGTTTATGTCATTCAGGCAAGGCAAGCGGATATGGCAGGGCCGGTTTTCGCCGCACCGCTCCTCGCCTTAATTGGTACCCGGGGCTTTTGGGCATCGAAAACACAGACCACCACTGAAGGTGCGTCTGTGTTGTTCAATCCCTCGTTCAATTGTCCTGCGCCCGTAAGGCGATGTGCAGCTCCTTCAGGCTTTTTTCTTCTACCCCCGCAGGGCACATGGTCATCAGCTCGCTGGCGTTCTGCACTTTGGGGAAGGCGATAACATCGCGGATAGACTCTCTGCCCAGCAGCAGCATCACCAGCCTATCCAGCCCGAAGGCCATGCCGCCGTGGGGCGGCGCGCCGTATTTGAAGGCGTCCAGCAGGAAGCCGAACCGTTCATAGGCTGTTTCGCGGTCAAAACCCAGCGCCGCAAACATCTTCCATTGCAGCTCGGGGTCGTTGATGCGGATAGACCCGCCCCCCAGCTCGCAGCCGTTGAGCACAAGGTCGTAGGCCCGGGCGCGGCAGTTTGCGGGGTCGGTTTCCAGCTTTGCGATATCCTCCGGCTTGGGGGAGGTGAAGGGGTGGTGCTTGGCCACATAGCGGTTTTCGTCGGGGTCATACTCAAAGAGGGGAAAGTCGGTAACCCACAGCAGGTCGAAGGTTCCCTCTTTTATCAGCCCCAGCCGCCTGCCAAGCTCCAGCCGCAGGCTGCCCAGCGCGTCGTAGACCACGGCGTCGTCGGCATCGCCCACAATGAGGATAACGTCGCCGGTTTCGGCCCCCAGCCGCTTGCGAATGGCCTCACGCTCGGCTTCGGAAAGGAACTTCTCATAAGAGGAGGTTTCGCTTTCGCCGGTGAGGCGGGTATAAGCAAGGCCCTTGGCCTTATAGGTTTTTGCAAGGTCGGTAAGCTTGTCAATCTCTTTGCGGGTCAGGGTGTCGGCCGCGCCCTTGGCCAGTATCGCCCTCACCGAGCCGCCCGCGTCGATGGCCCCGGAAAAAACCTTGAACTCGCAGCTTGCCAGCAGGTCGGAAAGGTCGCAGAGCTCCAGCCCAAAGCGGGTGTCGGGCTTGTCGCTGCCAAAGCGGTCCATCGCCTCGCTGTAGGGCATCCGCTTAAAGGGGGCCTGCACCTTAACGCCCAGCGCCTTTTCAAATGCGGTCACCACAAAGCCCTCGTTAACGGTCATTACATCCTCTTCGTCTACGAAGGACATCTCGATATCAATCTGGGTAAACTCGGGCTGGCGGTCGGCCCGCAGGTCCTCGTCGCGGAAGCAGCGGGCAATCTGCATGTAGCGGTCGCAGCCCGCCAGCATCAATAGCTGCTTGTACTGCTGGGGCGACTGAGGCAGCGCGTAAAACTTGCCGGGATGCACCCGCGAGGGCACCAGATAATCCCGCGCCCCTTCGGGGGTGGATTTAATCAGGATAGGGGTTTCTATCTCTAAAAAGTGGTTTTGGTCGTAGTAGTCGCGGGCAATCTTCACAATGCGGTGGCGCATCGAGAGGATGTCCTGCATCTCGCCGCGGCGCAGGTCCAGGTAGCGGTATTTCAGCCGCAGCTCTTCTTTTACGTTGGTTTTATCTGTAATTTCAAAGGGGGGCGTTTCGGCCCTGGCCAGCAGCCGCAGCTCCTCCACCACCAGCTCAACGGCGCCGGTTTTAATCTCCTTGTTCACCGACTCGCGGGCCTTTAGCACGCCCTTTGCCATCAGCACATATTCGCTGCGCACCGTAGCCGCTTTCTCAAAAACCTCACGGGGGGTTGCGTCGTCAAAGGCCAACTGCACAATGCCGGTGCGGTCGCGCAGGTCGATGAAAATCAGGTTGCCTAAATCCCGAATCTTCTGCACAAAGCCGGCCACCACCACCTGCTGCCCAATGGGGGCCTGCGCCAAGTCGCCGCAGTAGTGGGTGCGTTTCAGGCCGTTCATGGTATCTGCCATATGTTTTGCTCCTCCTCAGTGTATGGGGCTATCCGTATTTCAAAATGTCCGGCCGGGCGGCTTTTAATCCTGCCTGTCCTGCGAAAGATAGGCGGTTTGCAGCAGCCGTTCATGAACCGCCTCCACAAAGCCCTCGTCCAACGACAGGGTTGTAACCTCGCCGGTGGCCATGTTTTTCAGCTCCGCCTTGCCTTGGGCCAGCTCGTTATCGCCCAGCACCATGCTGTATTTGGCGCCGATTTTATTGGCATATTTCATCTGGGCCTTAAGCGAACGGCCCATGAGGTCGCACTCCGCAAAGAAGCCCTCGCCCCGCAGCCTGCCGGTAAGCGCAAAGGCCCGCAGCGCCGCCGCTTCGCCCATGGCGGCAATATAAAGGTCGCAGCTTTCCGGCTGGGGAATGGGCGCGCCCAGCGCCTCCATCACCAGCAGCAGCCGCTCCAGCCCCATGGCAAAGCCCAACGCCGGGGTGGGCGCACCGCCCAACTGCTCGATAAGGCCGTCGTACCGGCCGCCGCCGCAGACGGTGCCCTGCGCGCCGATTTTGTCCGAAACAAACTCAAAGACCGTCTTGGTGTAGTAATCCAGCCCGCGCACAATGCGGGGGTTTACGGTGTAGCCAAGGTCAAGGGTATCCAGGCGGGCCTTCAGCCCCGTGAAATGCTCCTCGCACTCGCCGCAAAGGTGGTCGAGGCCCATGGGGGCGTCCTTTGACACCGCTTGGCAATCGGGGTTTTTACAGTCGAGAATCCGCAGGGGGTTTTTCTCCATCCGCTCCAGGCAGGTGGGGCAGAGCTTCTCAAGGTTGCCCTGAAAGTACCCCTTGAGGGCCTGATGGTAGCCCGGGCGGCACTTGGGGCAGCCGATGGAGTTAATCTCCAGCGAAAGGCCGGTAATGCCCACCGCCGCCAGCGCCTCGTCGGCAAGGGCTATCAGCTCGGCGTCGGCAGCCGGCCCCGCCGGGCCAAAGACCTCAGCCCCAAACTGGTGGAATTCCCGCAGCCGCCCGGCCTGCGGCTTTTCGTAGCGGAAGCAGGAGGTGATATAGCTGACCTTCAAAGGCAGAGCGTCGCCCAGTAGACCGTGCTCCATAACGGCGCGCACCGCCCCGGCCGTGCCCTCGGGCCGCAGGGTGATGGAACGCTGGCCCTTGTCCTCGAAGGTGTACATTTCTTTTTGCACCACGTCGGTGGTATCGCCCACCGAGCGGGTAAACAGCTCGGTATGCTCAAAGGTAGGGGTGCGTATCTCCTGAAAGCCAAAAAGCTCGCCGGTGCGCAGCAACGACGACTCCAGATACTGCCACCCGTGGCTGCGGGCGGGGAGAACGTCCTGTGTGCCCCGGGGGGCTTTGGTGAGTAGTGCCATCGGTTGGTTACCTCCATCTATCTGTATCGCCGGGGGCTGTCGGCAGCTTTAAAAGGGGCTTGTCCCCCTTTGCTCTGCTTTGCAGCCCACCCCGCAACCTGCCACCCGGCGGGCGGCGGTGAAAATCGGTATCGGCCGGTGAAATATGCTTTGCCACAAGGCAAAAAGCCTACCCTTAAAATTACAGCAAAAACCGCCCGGTGTCAACAGGCAGCGGGCAGGTAAACGGGGCAATCGCGCTATCTTTTGGGAAAAGGATGAGGGAAAAGGGGCAGCAGGTGAAGCCCACCCCCAAACCCCCTCCCATTCACAAAAAATGAGAAGACCCTAGGGTAGTTGTAATGGGAGGGGGTTATAAGGCGGGGGGGGGGGGGGGGGGGGGGGGGGGGGGGGGGGGGGGGGGGGGGCGGC
>JAEWWW010000042.1 GCA_023396215.1 Bacillota bacterium
ATCCTCTTTGGCGTAAAGACCGGCTTTGATTTTATCGCGGCCTCCTTTGTGCGCTGTGCCGACGACGTGCTGGCCATTCGCAAAATCATGACCGGCGAGAACTGCCATCATATTAAGATTATTGCAAAGATTGAAAACGCCGACGGTGTGGAGAATATCGATGAGATATTGCGTGTCGCCGACGGCATTATGGTAGCCCGGGGCGACATGGGGGTTGAGATTCCCCTGCAGGATGTGCCGGTGCTGCAGAAGCTGCTGATTAAAAAGGCTTACAACGCGGGCAAGCAGGTGATTACCGCTACCCAGATGCTGGAGAGCATGATTAAAAACCCCCGGCCCACCCGCGCCGAAACCAACGACGTGGCCAACGCTATCTATGACGGCACCAGCGCCATCATGCTTTCGGGCGAAACCGCCGCAGGGGCCTACCCTGTGGAGACGGTCAAGACCATGGCCACCATTGCCGAGCGCACCGAGGGCGACATCGACTACCGTAACCGCTTCTTCAAGCGGGATAATCCCGGGCATATCGATGTGACCAACGCCATCTCGCACGCCACCTGCACCACCGCCTTCGATCTGGACGCGGCGGCCATTGTGCCGATTACCATCTCGGGCCAGACCGCCCGCATGGTGAGCAAATACCGTCCGGGGATTCCCATTTTGGCCTGCACCACCAGCGAATTTACCTGGCGGCAGCTCAACCTTTCCTGGGGCGTTACCCCTCTGATGCTGCCCCAGATGAACAACACCGACAAGCTTTTTGAAGCGGCGGTGGCGGCTGCATCGGCCGAAAACCTGGTACAAAGCGGCGACCTTGTGGTCATCTCTGCCGGTGTGCCGCTGGGCGTTTCGGGCACCACCAACCTGATGAAGGTGCACATCGTGGGCAATGTTCTGGTTTCGGGCCACGGCGTGAACAGCCTCTGCCGCGTAGGCACGCTGCGGGTGGCCCAAAACGAGCAGGAGGCCATCGATACCTTTAACCCCGGCGAAATTCTGGTCATCAAGCAGACCAGCAACAATATTTTGCATCTGCTCAAGCAGGCCGCCGGTATCATCACCGAGGAGGACGGCTTGAATTCCCACGCCGCAGTGGTGGGCCTCACCCTTGACATTCCTGTTATTGTTGGCGCTAAAAACGCTACCTCTATGCTCCGGTCGGGCACAACCGCCAAGCTGGATACGGCAAGAGGCATCGTTTGTAATTCGTCAATTAAATAAGACCGCTCACGGAATTCCGAACAGGCGAATTGCCGCCGCGAGGGTGTTCCGCAGGGGGTCTGACAAATTTCAGTACAGAAAAGGTGTATTGCGATGAAGTTTTTGAACAGAAACCTGAAGGTAATCATATCTCTGCTGCTGGTTATCGCTGTTGTGGCCGCTGTTTCGGCCTGCGGCGGAAAGCCGGTAGAGGAAAGCTCCAGCAGTTCGGAGGAACCCTCCAGCCAATCGGAACCTTCCTCTGAGTCGGAATCCGAAAGCGCGCCGGAACAGGAGCTGCCGGAAAACGCGCCCACCGAAAGCTTTATGCAGAAGATTGTTAGCGCTTATGCCAAGAATGACGATACTGTGGGTTGGCTTTATGTTCCCAACACCGACATCGACGAATCGGTGGTGCAGGCCCCCGATAACGACTACTACCTGCGCAGAAACCTGCAAAAAACCTATGACTGGTACGGCTGCTATTTTGCCGACTATGAGTCGATTTTGACCGGCGGCAAAATTTCGCGCAACACCATTATCTATGGGCACAGCATGGACGATAACCCCGACGGCCTGAAGTTTTCACAGCTTAAAAAATGGCTGAACATCGACTTCGCCCAGCAGAACCCCTATCTCTACTTCTCCACCCCGGAAAAGGATATGGTGTGGAAGATTTTCTCGGTCATGTACACCAGCACCAAGTTTAACTATGTGGCCGCCGACCCCAACAACACCAATTTTCTCAACATCATCAACGAGGCGAGAAAAGCTTCACAGTTCAACTACGATGTGGACGTGAACGCTACCGATAATATTCTGACCCTTTCCACCTGCACCTATGTTTACGGCAAGGAGAACAGCTCGCAGCGGTATGTCATTATGGCCCGTCTGGTGCGCCCCGGCGAGGAGATGCCTTCGACCATCACCCTTGAAAAGAACCCCGCCCCCAAGCAGCCGGTTCTCTAAAAAGTGAACGAGCCCCCATGGGCTAAAAAACAGCCTGACCGGCAGATACCGGGCAGGCTGTTTCTTTACTTTAAGATGCGGGCCGGTGTGGAAAGCGGCCCCTATCAGACTCCCTTGCACGCATGGGGGGCTGCCGCAGATAAGCTATCCCCCGCCCCCGGCCTACCGGACAGGCTCGAAGAGGTCGAACTGGGTGGCGGCGACATGCTCGCAGGCATATTGCCGGGCCTGCTCCCCAGGCAGGGGCTTGCTGAAGAGGTAGCCCTGCGCAATTTGGCACTTGCTGCGCACCAGATAATCCAACTGGGACTGGGTTTCCACCCCTTCGGCCACCACCGTCATGCCCATTCTGCGGCCTATCATCACAATGCCGTCCATAATTGAGCTATCCTGCCAGTGCTCGCTGATGCTGTCGGTAAAGGTTTTATCAATTTTCAGGGTACTGATGGGCAGTTGGTCAAGGTAAGCCAGCGAGGAGTAGCCCTTGCCGAAGTCGTCCAGCGCCAGACTGACGCCGCACTCCTCCAGCCACTCCAGCTTTTGGCGGATGGTTTCGTAGGTTTCCATCAGGATGGATTCGGTGATCTCCAGCCCCAGATATTGGGGCTCCAGGTTGGCCCCGGCCAGCGCCGAGGTGACGGTCTGGGTGAAGTCGTTTTGCAGCAATTGCAGCATCGAGATATTGACCGATATGTTCAGACCGGTGCAGCCCTGCTCGTGGAGAGATTTAATAAAAAGGCAGGATTGTCGCAATACCCACTCGCCGATGGGCATAATGAGGTGTGTATCCTCTGCAACCCGTATGAACTGCTCGGTATCCACCCGGCCCAGTGTGGGGCTGTGCCAGCGCAGCAGCGCCTCGAAGCCCGCCAGCTTGCCGGCGAGGATATTGATTTGGGGCTGGTAGTAAATCTCCAGCTCCCCGTTTTCCAGCGCCGAGCGCAGGTGCTTTTCGATATCCATACGGCGGTTGACCCGCTCGCGCATGCTGTTGTCGTAGCGCATATAGCAGTTTTTGCCCGCTGCCTTGGCCCCGTAGAGGGCGATATCGGCGCATTGCAGCAGCTCGTCCGCGCTTTCACCGTCGCTGGGGTAAAGCGAGATACCGATGCTGACGGTGGTATGCACCAGCGTGTTGCCGATGGACAGGGGCGCCTGAAAGCACTGCAGCAGCCGGGTGGTAATGTTTTCGATTTCACTGTAATGGCGGTACCCTTGCCAGATGATGAACTCGTCTCCACCCAGCCGGTAGACGCAGCGGGAGCTGCCCAGCACCGAAACCAGCCGGTTGCCCACCCCGATAATGAGCTGGTCGCCGTAGGGGTGGCCCAGCGTATCGTTAATCAGCTTGATGTTATCGGCATCGATGAACAGCACCGCCACCTTTTCGTAACGCTGCTCGTAGAGGCAGTCTCTAAGGTTTTCATACAGCAGGGTGCGGTTGGCAAGGCCGGTGAGGGGGTCGTAGTAGGCCACCTGCCGCAGCTTTTCCTGATAGGAACGCAGCGACGCATTGCTTTGCTCCAGCTCTTCCTGCGATTCCTCCAGCAGCATCACCGTTTCCTCCAGCTGCTGCCGCTTCTTCATCAGGCTGTTTTGCTGGTTTTTCATGTCGGTGATGTCGTGGAAAACCGAGATAACAACCCCCGGCTTGGGCGAGTAGATGTTGACCGTATGCCACAGGTTTTGGCTGATGTTATAATGGTTAAACATCTGGGGCGCCCGGGTGACGGCGGTTTTGGCAAACAGCCCGAACCAATCCACCTCTTCTGAAACGGGGCGGCAGCATATCCCCCCCAGCTCCCGGCCGAGGATATCCTTTCTGTTCAGCCGGCAAAAGACCTCGTAGCTGCTGTTGACCATCCGGCATATAAAGGCCCGGGACTTGCCCTGCGGGTCGTACTCCACCTCGTACAGGGCAAAGGCGTCCGACATCTGCTCGATGACCGCGACGCTGAGCTGCTGCTCGCTCAGCAGGCGGATGTTGCTCTCCTTCAGTCTTACCTCGATGCCCTTGATGACCTTGAGGGTGGAGCGGAGCAGAGTGAAAATCCATGCCCCCGATACAAAGATAAAAAACCAGCCCTTGAGCATGCTGATATAGATAACCGCCTGCTTATCCCGCACCAGCTCGGAAACAAGCTCGTCCGAAAGCAGTATCCACGCCCCGCTCAGCGCAACATAAAACAGGGTGATGCGCATAGCGAGCCGCCACGGGACATATTCCTCATTGATATCCAACAGACGGCTGCCTCCGGCGGGCGGGCCCTGGTTGGGTTCATAGCCTGATTCACTGTTCATGAGAAGCCTCCATACACGCAAGAGTAACGCTGGGTCTACTCTTCCGACCGGTTAGATGAGCGGTAACATGCGATGGCTGGACGCATTGCTATGTGTTTACGACGGAGGACAGACGGCTTAAAGCCCCTCTTTGGGGCGGCTTTTAAGGCCTGTACAAACAAAGATGATTGAAGTTACACGGTCAAAGACAGGTAGGTATAAATAAAGTATCAATTTTATATTGACATAATCCGATGGTTATTTCAAGCATATTCGTACAGTTTCATCCATTTTCCGGCCTTTTTCGCACCATAGGCCAAAAGCCTCTGTGCAGGGCTACAAAATTTCACTAAATTACAAATTTTTATTGCATTATTGGTGTTTTATCATATAATTAATAAAAGGTTTCTTCTAATTAAGAATCCTTTCAATTAACAGAACAGGGCTGACAAAAGCCTTTTTGGCGCTGTCGCCGCGTGACCGCGGCCGGCAGCGGGAGCATTGCAAAACTGATGAACAATGAGGTGAAAAGCTTGCCTGAATACCGTTATACCGTGGTAGACGCCGGCGGCAAGGTGCTCAGCGGCAACATCGACGCTGAAAACGAGGACGTCTGCCGCCGCATCATCTCGCAGCGGGGGCTCTACTGCCTGAGCCTCGACCCCGCCTCGCTGGGCAGCCGCTCTATCAGCTTTGAGGGGCGGCCCCGCCTGAAGCCCAAAGAGGTCAGCGTTTTTTCGCGCCAGTTGGCCACCATGCTTTCGGCAGGGGTAGGCGTTGTGAAGGGGCTGGATATCCTGCACAGCCAGAGCCAGCGGCCGGCGGTTAAGACGGTGGTGCGCAATGTCTACGAAGGGGTGCAGCGGGGGCAGGCCTTTTCATCCGCGCTGCGGATGCAGGAGGACGCCTTCCCTTCCCTGTTAATCAACATGGCCGAGGCAGGCGAGGTTAGCGGTACGCTGGATGTGGTGATGCGGCGGGTGGCCGACAATCTTGAAAAGGATGTAAAGACCGCCAACAAGGTGCGGGGCGCGCTGGTTTACCCTGCTGTATTGGCGGGGATGACGGTGGCGGTGGTACTGCTGCTGATGGTCTTTGTGCTGCCCACCTTCATCGGGCTTTTTGCCGCCGCCGGGGCCGAGCTGCCGCTGCCCACCCGGATGCTGATTGCCATCAGCAACTCGATTACCGGCTACTGGTACCTCTACCTTTCGGGGATAGCCGCCCTCTGGCTGGCGGTGCTGAACTACCTGAAAAGCAAAACCGGGCGTTACAACTGGGACAAGCTTAAAATGACCCTGCCGGTTTTCGGCAAGCTGAACCTGACGGTGGTCAGCGCCCGCTTTGCCCGCACACTTTCCATCCTGATGCAGAGCGGTATTCCCATGCTGCGCTCCCTCGAGGTGGTGGGCAAGGTGCTGGGCAACCGGTATATCGAGCAAAAGATTGAACAGGTGCGCGAAGAGGTTCGGCAGGGTATGGCGCTTTCCTCCGCCATGGGCCGGGCCGGGGTGTTCCCCCCCATGCTGCTTTCGATGATTTCCATCGGCGAAGAATCGGGTACTCTGGACCAGGCGCTGGAGAAAACCGCCGCCCTGTATGACGAAGAGGCCGACAGCGCCGTCGCCCGGATGATTGGCCTGCTGGAGCCGATGCTCATTGTGGTGATGGCAATTGTGGTGGGCTTTATCGTGGTGGCCATCATGCTGCCGCTTTATGGTATGATGCAGAATATCCACTGACCGCCGGGTTGGTTTTATGGTTGGCGGCAGCGCGCGCTGCGGCAAAATGACGGGCAGGGGGCATCCCCGGTAAGGCCCGGTGTAAGGAGAGAAGGCCTGTGCTTGCAATTGATATAGGAAGCAAAAAGGTTTGTGTGGCCGAGGGCCGCTCCCGCAAGGATACCGTGACGGTGACCGCCTGCGGCGAGATTGAATACGCGGCCCCGCTGGTATCGGACGGCAAAATTGAGGACGCCGCTACCCTCGGTTTTTTGATTAACGAGATTATCACCAAGCAGGGGATGAAATCCCGCAAGGCGGTGGTGACGGTTAACAGCACCGCCGTGGTGGCGCGGGAGTTTCAACTGCCCAACGTAAAGCTGCCCCGGCTGCACCTGCTGGTGCAGAACGAGATGCAGCTGGTGCTGGGCAGCAACAACGGGTATGTGGTGGATTTTACCGTCACCGGCCAGACCGACGAGGGCCTGCTGACGGTGCTGGCCTTTGCGGTGCCCGGCGAGCTGGTGGAGGATTACCGCAGGCTGTTGGAGCAGCTGCGCCTGAAGCCCCACGCGCTGGATTTGCACGCCAACGCCATCTCTAAGCTCTGCTCTGAGGGGGCCATCAACGACAACCCGCCGGGGGAGGACAACATCATTCTGGCCGACGTGGGGTATGCCCATATCTGCTTTTACGGCTTCTGCAAAGGCTCCTGCCAGTTTATCCGCACCGAGGCTTCGCCCCTGCGGGATTTCATCGAGGAGCTGGGCAGCGTTTTTCGCACCGATGTGAACACCCAAACCATGGAGCTGCTGGACCTTACGCCGGGCCTGACGCTGGAGGACCCCGCGCTGGTGGAGGCAATCGACCGCTTTACCACCCGGCTGGCGGATGAGATTCAGCGTTACGCCCAGTACCTGCTGCTGAACTCCTCTTCCAAGAAGATTGCCAAGGTTTATATGGCGGGCGGGGCATCACAGCTCAAAGGGCTGGATGCCGCCCTCTCGCTTGCTCTGGGCATCGAGGTGCAGCCGCTGCAGAGCGTGGCCGGTTTAAAGCTGCCCGCCGGATGCAGCCTTGCCAAGGTCTGCAACGCCGCCGGGGCGCTGATTCGGCTATAATACGAAGCTTCCACTTTCTGCCTGGGGGCATTCTGAAAACGCCCTGTGCGGAAGGTTGGCGTGAGGTGAAGGATAGATGATTGAGAAGGATATTAACCTGTTTGAGGTCAGCCCGGTAAAGAACGTCCGCCGCAAGGGGGGCGGCTCGGTACTGCTGCTTTCCCTCTTTTTTGCGCTGGTGGTGGGCGGCTGCTATGGCTGGCTGCTCCATCTGCAAAGCGGCGTCGAGCAGGAGGTTGCCCGGATAGAGCAGCAGTTGGCCGACCCACAGTTGGTAGAGGCCCAGCAGCGGCTGAAGGTACAGCTGGAAAAGTACAACCTGATGTCCCAGTACCATTCGGTGTTGGCCAGCGCCGGGGAAGCCTTTGACCACACCCGGCTGCTCAGCCCCGACCTGATGGGGCAGCTTACCGGCTGCCTGACCGCCGATACCACCCTGATTGACCTGAACGTTTCTTTGCAGGGGGCAAGCCTTGTGTGCCGGAGCACCAGCTTTTTGGCCCCCGCGGCAATCGCGCAGGCGCTGGAGCGTCTGGACGCTGTGTCAACCGCCCAGTATGACGCGGTGACCTTTGATCAGGAGAACAAGCTGTACTACTTCACCCTCGCCTGCAGCTTTGAGGAGGTGACCCTGCCATGACCATATCCCCGAGAGAACGCATGCTGCTGATTTTACTTTCGGCGGTCATCATCCTTGTGGGCGGCAGCAAGCTGCTGATATCGCCCCAGTTGGAAAAGCTTTCTGAGCTTGCGGAGCGCCGCTCCGAGGCGCAGTTCCTGCTGCAGCAGGCCGAGCTTGATCTGCTGCGCGCCCGGACCATCGATCAGGAAACCCGCGCGCTGGAGTCAAAGATTGTGCAGGATTCCGCCCGGTTTTTCCCCACGCTGACCAACGACATGGTACAGGTTTATTTTGATAATCTGGCGCGGGCCGCCGGGGTGACAATCAGCAGTTTTTCGATGTCGCCCGTAACGGCGGCGCAGGTCGCCAACCCTGCCGCACCCGGCCCCCGGGTTTCTTACCCCGCCGGTGACGCCGCCCTTCGGCTTGCGCAGCAGGAAGCCCCCGCCGCCACACCATCCCGGCAAACAGGCCCGCAGGATGGCCTTGTTGAGCTGATGGAGGTTTCGGTGCAGCTGCGGGGCAGCTACGCACAGGCCCTTGCCCTGCTGGGGCAGGTCAGCGGCACCAACCGCACCCTGCGGGTGGCTTCGGTTTATCTTGCATCGCAGGCGGACGGCACGGTTAACATTCACATCACTGCCCAGTGCTACGGCGTGGCGAAATTTGCCGGCGCCGACAGCCTCAGCGTCGGTACCCTGCCCCATCCCGAGGGGCAGCAGAACCCCTTCTGACGCGCGGGCCTTTGGCATAAGCCGCGGCGGCGCCTTTTGAAATGAGGAGATCCATTTGAAAAAAATTCGTCTGATAAAAGGACGCAGGGGCTATATCATGCCCTGGGTCATCATATTATTTTTGCTGGTGTCGCTGCTTTCCACCGTGATTGTTTCGGCTTCGGCTATTTCGGTGCGCAGCACCCAGACCAACCACAGCACCCGGCAGGCCTATTACTCAGCCCGGTCGGCCGCCGTCGTGGTGGTGGATTACATCCTGAAAAACGGCCATGACGACGACGCCCTCGCTAAGGTACTGAACAGCTCCGGCAGCGGCAGCAGCGACCTGCTGGGGGATTATACCGTTGAGGTTTACGGCATCAGCAGCACCCGCATCAAGGTAACCGCCACCGCTGTCTACCGGGGCGAGCGGAGCACCGTCACCGCGACCCTTGCCCGCCTTCCGGGGGGCTCTTCGGGGGTTGTGCCCAACGAAAACCTCGTCTTTCTGGGCGAGGGCGGTTCCGCGGTCTTTGGGCAGGGGGTTTATAACGGCGATGTTTATATCAACGGCGACTTTACCTTCGGCCATGGCAGCACCGTAAACGGCAAGGCGATTGTCACCGGCGACACGCTGGTGGATGGGGGCGCCCATGCCAACCTGACCCATCTGATTGGCTTTGGCGACTTTACGCTGAGCGGCAGCGCCCGCATCGGCGGCGATGTGCTGACCAAGGGCAATGTTTATATGAACCAGGGCGGAAGCTCGATTGCCGGCAATTTGTTTGCCGACGGGTCGCTGTATATGCAAAACGGCTCAGACTATGTGGGGGGCAACGCCACCATCGGCGGCGATGCGTTTTTTGGCGGCGGCGGCGACCGGGTGCGGGGCTCGCTGGCCCACGGCGGCGGCGTCCACCTGGGCTACGGCAGCATCTCTACCTTTGTGCGTGGAGGCAGCACCCAGCTTTCAGACTATCAGCCTTTGGATTTAAGCGGGTATGAGGGGCCTGCGACGCTGCCGGTGGTTGCGCCCCCTACCCCGGCGCAAAACCCGCAGCTTTACCAGCCGGTGGAGATTAGCGGCAACCGGATTTCAAGCAGCGGCTCTGTCAATTCGGCTGTCCTGAGCAAGCTGAACCAGATTGGCAACAACAGTTACGGCGCCACCATCACCCTCGACACCGGCGGCGGCGACATCAGCCTGCTGGTGAAGGATACCGACTTTTTTGTGGATAAGGGCTTCAAGTATGAGGTGACCGGCCCGGGCCGCGTGTATATCTACCTCACCGGCGCTTCGTCGCTGCGGCTGGGGGCGAACCAGTATATGGGCATGCAGGTACGCAGCTCCAACCCCCGGCTGTTCATCATCGGCGACGGCGACCAAACGGTGAACGTCTTTTCAAACTCGGCGCTCAACGCCTGCGTCTACCTGCCCCGGGGCAATTTTTTTGCCAGCGGCTCAGACCTTGGGCAGTATAAATTCGCCGGGGTTATGATGGCTAATTATGTGGATGTGGGCAGCAATGTTAAGATGCAGTACAGCTCGGCAGACCTGACCGGCACCCCCCTGGCCGACCTGATTGGCTCGGGCGGCAGCCCCGGAGGCGGCGAGGGTGGCGAAGGCGGTACCGGCGGCAGCTGGTTGCTGGAAGGGTGGGATAACCGATGAAAAAGCTTTATCTGCTGAAAAGCAAACGGGGGATGACCCTTGTGGAGGTGGTGGCGGGCATTGCTATCCTTTCGCTGCTGTTTCTGTTTATCGTGACCGTCTTCCCCACCGCTATCTCTATCGTGGGCGACCAGGCCCGGCTCAAGCGCAGCGGCAAAAACGCCGCCGACGGGCTGGAGAGCCATTTTGCCGGGCAGGAGCCGGAGCCCGGCCGCGCGGTGGTGCAGCAAACCCCCGGGCAGCTTGAGGTGGATTTCCCCGCCGGGCCGGTGCAGCCTGACGGCGTTTTTGTGAAGAGCCGCGGCGCCGATGGCGGCGAGGTGTTTTACTACTTTGAGGCCGATTAGAATATGTTGCAGTTAAAGAAGAAAAACAGGGGCTTTACCCTGATAGAGGTGGTTTTGGCAATCGGGATTGCGGCTGTCGCCTTTGGCGCGCTGACCCCCGTTGTATCGATGATTTACCGCATCAACCACTCCGCCACCAACATTACGCAGGCACAGCTTATGGCGCAGACCGTCGCCACCCAGCTGGAGGCCAAGCTGCGCTATGCCCGCTCGGTTTCTATTCTGGATGCGCTGCCCGCCGATACCTCAGAGGATGAGCGGGGTTTCATCTACACAAGGGACGGGCAGATTTATGAGCGCCGGGGGGGCACCGAAGCGCTGGTTTCTATTGACCGGGGCTATGCCTACCGCTACCGGGTGGATTTTGCCCAGAGCAGCGCGGCGGGGGTGGTGGAGGCCCGCATCGCCGTTTTGGATGGCGCTGCGGCCATCTATGATTTCACCGAGCCGGTTTATGTGCATAACCTGACCTCCGGCAGCGTCGGCGGCCTGAACAGCGGGGCGGTGGTGGCCTATCTGCCCCCGGTGCGCGAAGCGGTGGCGGTGGCTTCGATTGCCGTTTCTGCCGAAACCAGCGCCATTGTGGAAAACGAGCAGACCCTTGCGCTGCGGGCCGACATCTACCCGCTGGGGGCCACCAACCGGCGGCTGGTTTGGTCGGTGGATGACCCGGCGCTGGCTGCCGTAACCGCCGAGGGGCTTTTGATACCGCTGCAAAACGGCACCGTTACGGTGACCGCGACGGCGGCCGACGGCTCGGGGGTGCAGGGGCAGCTTACCGTTTTCATCGACGGGCAGGAGCCCAAGATAACCGCCCTGACGCTGGATACCGAAACCGGGCTGTATGCCATGGCCCCCGGCGAAAGCCTGCGGATTATCCCCACCATCGAGCCGGAGGACGCCTTTAACCAGCAGCTTAGCTGGCGGGTGGATAACAGCAGTTACGCCACCGTTTCGGATGACGGGCTGCTGACTGCGCGGGGTGTGCGCGGTGTTTCGGTGATGGTGACCGCCTCCACCCGTGACGGCAGCCGTCTGGAGCGCACCATTGAGATTCTAATTCGGTAGGTGCTGGGAAGCACAAAAAAAGCCTGCAACCTTTCGGTTGCAGGCTTTTTTACATTAGTTTAGGATTTAGGGTAAGTCGCTTTGCCGTGTTCTACTTTCTCAACAACAATTTGACCGTCTTGTTCTTTAAGCGTAATCGTATACTTTGTAATGTCAAAGTCGTCGCCCATGTTCTTTACTATTTCCGCCTTGAAATCAGTCGAGGGATTGAGGTCTGTTGTACTAACTGTAATATTATCACCTTTATCCGTAACCTGCCACTGAACCGCGATGGCCTGTGCTACCGAGTAGACCGAGCGGGCGTTTGCCATATCCACAGATTCCTGTGCATCATTGACAATGTTCAGCATGGTGGGCACCAGAATGGTAGCGAGGATACCGAGGATGGCGATAACGATAATAAGCTCGATGAGGGTGAAGCCCTTCCGGCTGTGTTTCATGCGTCTTAGCATCTTCAACATGTTTCAACTCTCCTATCTTTTATAAGCAGTGCTTAAATATCGACTTTATCAATAATTTATACTAACATATAGTGCCTAGCAACTTGATACAAGTATATGGACATTCGTGCCGGTTGTCAATATATTCCTTTCATTTCCAATAATCTAATATTTTCGACCGGGTTTTGGCCATTAGTACACATATCGCTTGAGCATCTCGCGGTCGACGCTGCGCATGGTGGCCTCCTGCAGGGTTATCTTTTTATCCTTCACCAGTTGGGCGAGGGAGTAATCCATGGTAAGCATCCCCTGTGTGACGCCGGTTTGCATCATCGAACTGATTTGATGGGTCTTGCCCTCGCGCACCAGATTGCGCACCGCGTCGGTGAAAAGCAGCAGCTCAACCGCCGCCACCCGCCCCCGGGTGCCCATGAGCGGCAACAACTGTTGCGAAACGATGCCCTGCAGCACCCCTGAGAGCTGCATTTTAATCTGGTTTTCCTGATAGGGGGGGAACATGCTGATAATGCGGTCGATGCTCTGGGCCGCGCTGACGGTGTGCAGGGTGGAAAGCACCAGATGCCCTGTTTCGGCGGCGGCGATGGCGGTGGTCATCGTTTCGAGGTCGCGCATCTCGCCCACCAGCAGGATATCGGGGTCTTCGCGCAGGGCCGCCCGCAGCGCCGAGGGGAAATCCCGGCTGTCTTCACCGATTTCGCGCTGGTTCACAATGCATTTGTTGTGCTTGTGCAGATACTCAATGGGGTCCTCCAGTGTCAGGATATGCCCCTTGCGGTTGTTGTTGATATGGTTAATCATAGCCGCCAGCGTGGTGGATTTACCGCTGCCGGTGGGGCCGGTGACCAGTATGATGCCCGACTGCCGAAGGGCAAGCTCCTTTAAAACCGGGGGCAGCCCCAGTTGGTCGATGGTGGGTATCTCGGTGGGGATAGAGCGTATGGCAGCCGCGATGCTGCCCCGCTGCCGGAACACATTGATGCGGAACCGCCCCGCCCCCGGCATCGAGTAGGAAAAATCCGCCTCGCCGGCACAGGCCAGCTTATCGGCCTGCTCGCCGCTGAGAAGCGAGTAGCAAAGGGTGCGGGTATCCTGCCCGTTCAGCGGCGAATAGCCCTCCAGAGGCTGCATCTGCCCGTCGCTGCGCACCATGGGGGGCATACCTACGGTAAGGTGGATGTCTGAGCAGCCTAGCTCCACCGCTTTGCTCAAAATTGCTTTAATTCTGTCCGGCATGATATCTTCTCCAATGTCCTTAATCTGTCGGCGGCTGCAGCCATGCAACTTTTCGTCAGCCTGAGAAGAGAAAATTCCTTCTGCGTGTGCCACAAAACAGTCATGCGCCAACGCAGCAAAGACGTACGCATATGGGGTCTATGTGACCAAAATTTGCAAGCGCTGCCAACAAAGTAAATAAAATGCCTGTAGGTCATTTTACGGCCCGGCGATTTTTTTCGTCAGCCTTAGAAGGGCAAAGCCCTTCTAATGGATAGTATAGCCCTAATCCTTGCCGCTATCATACCCTTGCGGATTTTAAAACACGGCCCTCTTTTAAACCGCGGGGTGCGGCAATTTTTTAAGCGTGGTCGGTATAGGCCACCCGCAGCAGCTCCTGCAGGGTGGTAACCCCCTCCAACACCAGCTCGGTGCAATTGGCCTGCAGGCTTTGGGTACCGCCCCGAGCCGCCGCCTGACGCAGTTCATCGGCGCTGGCCCCGGCGTCCACCAGCGCCCGCAGCTCTTTGTTCATCACCAAAATTTCGTGTACAGCGGCACGCCCCCGATAGCCGGTATGGCTGCAATGGGGGCAACCCTTGGCCGAAAAGAGGGTGGCTGCCTGCCGCCCCAGCAGCTTGAGCTCGTGGGGCTCTGCCTCGCGGCTGACCCGGCAGACCGGGCAGATGCGGCGCACCAGCCGCTGCGCCACCACACCCACCAGCGAACTGGCCACCAGATAGCGCTGCACCCCCATATCGATGAGCCGCGTAACGGTGGAGGCCGCATCGTTGGTATGGATGGTGGATAGCACCAGATGCCCGGTAATGGATGCACGCACCGCGATTTCGGCGGTTTCGGTATCTCTTATTTCGCCCACCATGATGACGTCGGGGTCTTGCCGCAGGATAGAGCGCAGGCCGGTGGCAAAGGTCAGCCCCGCTCTGGGGTTAATCTGCACCTGATTGACGCCGTCCAGACGGTATTCCACCGGGTCCTCGATGGTGATAATGTTGATTGCGGGGCGGTTGAGCTCCTCCAGCAGGGTGTAAAGGGTGGTGGTTTTACCGCTGCCGGTGGGGCCGGAAACCAGTATCATCCCGTTGGTATTTTTCATGATTTGGTCAAACAGACGCTCGTTGGCGGCGCTGAGGCCCAGCCCCTGACGGTTGCTTGCTCCCCCGCGCCCGCCAAGGATGCGTATCACCATCTTTTCGCCGTAGACGGTGGGCATCGAGGAAAGGCGCAGCTCGATGTGCTGGCCGTTAAAAATCGTCTGGGCCCGCCCATCCTGCGGGATGCGCTTTTCGGCAATATCCATATTGCCCATGATTTTCAGACGGGTAATGAGCGCCGCGTGGGCGGTTTTTTGCAGGGTGAGCTGCTCATAGAGCTGCCCGTCGATGCGAAAGCGCACCCTCACGGTGCTTTCCGCCGGCTCGATGTGCAGGTCGCTGGCACGCGAGTTGATGGCCTGATTCAAAATCAGGTTGACCATCCGCACCACCGGGGCGCTGTCGATGTCCTCGCTGATTTCGTCGCTGAGCCTGTCCATATCCTCGATGACCCATTCCTGATTTAAGCTCTCCACAGCTTCGGTGGTTTGGGTCTGCTCATACAGCCGCAGGATGGCGCTTTTGATGTCGCTGCTGGTGGCCAGCACCTGCTTTATGCTCTTGCGGCTTTGCAGGCGGATATCGTCCAGCGCCTTGTAGTTCAGCGGGTCGGCGGTGGCGACCGTCAGTTGGTTGTCCTCCAGCTTGACGGGCACCAGCGTGTACTTCTTGGCGGTCTGGTGGTTGATAATCTGGGCCAAATCAGGGTCCAGATCGATGAGCGAAAGGTCGTAAAAGGGTATCTTAAAACGGCGCTCCAGCGCCTGCATCAGTTGTTTTTCGGTGATGGCGCCCATCCCCACCAGAATGGCTCCAAGGGGCCGGCCCGGGGCGGCCGCCTGTGTTTGCAGCGCCTCGGTCAGCTTCTCTTCGGTAATCGCCCCGGTGGCAATGAGTATCTGCCCCAGGCTCATGTTATCTCTCAGCAACCTTGCCCCCATCCTTCTTCTCTGTTTTTATCTTTGCATCCAACCTCGCAGGATGGATAAAATTCCCGTACGAATGCCTTCATTCTACCATAGCTTGTCCGGGTTCTCAATAAAAATTTGTCCGGCTTTTGCCTCCGGGGCGGGTTTTACGCTATAATAACTTCAAGACAACTATTTTGCATTAATTTTGATACCTGCCTGTGGTGATGGCATTATATCGGTCAGGATACACAAGGGACGAGGGCGTTCACACGGGCCGGTGCGGGCATCGGCTCTCATCTCACGCCTAAAATAAGGAGGAGATGCCCATGCAGGGGCTGGTAATCGCTTATATTCTGGTGGTGGGGCTGGCGGTGGGCAGCTTTTTAAACGTGCTGATTTACCGCATCCCGCTGGGGCTTTCCCCCGCAAAGGGGTTTTCCTTCTGCCCCCGGTGCAGCCACCGGCTTTACCCCGTCGACCTTGTACCGGTGGTCAGCCATCTGCTGCTAGGCGGGCGCTGCCGCTACTGCAAAGAGCCCATTGGCTGGCGCTACTCAGCGGTGGAGTTGCTCAACGCCCTGTGCTGGCTGGGGGCTTATCTGGTGCATGGCCCCACGCTGACCGGCCTGTGCTACGGGCTGGCCTGCTCCTGCCTGCTGGCGGCGGCGGGCATCGACCTTGACCATGGCATCATCCCCGACCGCTTTAACCTGTGCATTGGGGGACTGGGGCTGCTGCTGGCGTTTTTTGCGCCCCACCCCACCTGGCAGCAGCGTGCCATAGGGCTGGTGGCGGTCAGCCTGCCGCTGCTGGTGATAGCGATGCTCACCGGCGGCATGGGCGAGGGAGATATCAAGCTCTTTGCCGCCTGCGGCCTGCTGGCCGGTTGGCAGCTTACCCTGCTTTCGCTGCTGCTGGCCTCGGTATTGGCGGCGGCGATAGGCGGCCTGCTGCTGGCCGGCGGCAAAGCCGACCGCAAGACCCCCATCCCCTTTGGGCCGTTTATCGCGGCGGGGGTCATCCTCGCGCTGCTGGCGGGGGATGCGCTGATTGGGTGGTATCTGTCGCTGCTGGGGGTATAAGGAATACAGGTACCAAGCATTAGATGTTAAAAACCACCGGCTACCGCCGGTGGTTTTTTGTACAGATATAGAGCTGCCGGTGGGGGGTCAGGCCTGCTTCCATGCGCGGCCCAGCAGCTCGAAGCGGTTTTTGCGGTAGCGCAGAACCCCCTCCTTCTGCATTCTGGCCAGCACCGCCGAAAGGGCGCTGCGGTCCACACAGAGGTAGTCGGCCATCTCAGCGCGGGAAAAAGCAATCTCAAAGGGGTTTTGCCCTATGCGCTCGCCCTGCAGGGTCAGAAAAGCCTCCACCTATTCGCGGGAGGTGCGGTGGCCGATGCAGCTCACCTTTTCATTCATGGCCATATTCTTTTGGGCCATCAGCCGCAGCATGTTTTCCACCAGTTGTGAGTGATAGTCGCAGGCGGCGCTGCATCTGGTGATGATGCGCCGAAAGTCGATAAACAGCACCTCGGTGTCGGCGTCGGCGACCACCGTGACCGGCAGCCGGGGCACCCCTATGCAGACAAAAGCCTCGGCAAACAGCTCACCCCGGCCTATCCGCGCCAGCATGTTGCGGTTGCCGCTGAAATCCTCTTTAAAAACCTGCACGCTGCCCTGCAGCACCAGACCTATATGAGAAACCGGGTCGCCGGCCAGCATCACCGTTTCATCCTTTTGATAGCTTTTGACCATCGCCCCAAGGCAGCCCAGCAGCGCGGTGAGCTCGTCGGGCTCAATCTGGGCAAACAACGGGGCTGCTTTTAAAACTTCAAGATGTTTTTTCATAAAATCCAACTTTCGTTGTAAATACAACCGATTATTCGACTTAATTCTACTATACTGAGAACATAAAAACAAGGGGGATAAATAAATGATAAGAACCATTATTAAGATAGATGAAGAAAAATGCAACGGCTGCGGCCTGTGTGTGACCGCCTGCCACGAAGGCGCCATCGGGATGGAAAACGGCAAAGCCAAACTGCTGCGGGACGACTACTGCGACGGCCTTGGCAACTGCCTGCCTGTCTGCCCCACCGGGGCCATCACCTTTGAGGAGCGCGAGGCTGCCGCTTTTGATGAAGAGGCAGTGAAGGAAAATATGGAGAAGGCCGCTGCGACCGCAGCCCAACACCAGCACCATGGCCACCATCATCACGGCGGGCATGGGCACGGCGGCGGCGGTTGCCCCGGCAGCAGAATGCGCCAGTTCACACCGCCTCAGCCCTCCCCTGCCGCTTCTGCCCGTCAGGAGGCTGCCGGCGGGCAGCCCTCCCAGCTGCGGCAGTGGCCGGTACAGATCAAGCTGGTGCCGGTGAACGCGCCTTATTTTGACGGCGCAAAGCTTCTGATTGCCGCCGATTGCACCGCCTATGCCTACGCGGGCTTCCACGAGCGGTTTATCAAGGATAAGATTACCCTCATCGGCTGCCCCAAGCTGGACGAAGGCGATTACAGCGAAAAGCTGACCGCTATCCTTGCACACAACGACATCAAGAGCGTTACCATCGTGCGTATGGAGGTTCCCTGCTGCGCCGGTATTGCCCATGCTGCCGTCACAGCGCTGCAGCGGAGCGGCAAGATGATACCCTGGCAGGTGGTTACCGTTTCGGTTGACGGGGAGATTATCGAGGACTAGCATCGCTTAAACCGGGGCTTGCCTGGAGATAAGAGCAGCCGGCGGCTGCACCGCGAGGGGCCTGAAGCCGCAAAGCGGGTTCTGTATATGTTTTAGGCTGCCCCTCAAAATAACCGGCCATATAAAAAGGATAACCTTTATTTTAGGAGGACAATCAATGTCGAAAATGTTTTGCTTTCAGTGTGAGCAGACCGCCAAGGGCACCGCTTGCACCACCATGGGGGTTTGCGGCAAGCAGCCCTCCACCTCGAACCTGCAGGATGAGTTGACCGGCGCTATGGTCGGTCTTGCCAGAGTAGCAGGCCAGAAGGCTGCACCCTCTACTTACAAGCTGCTGATTGAAGGGCTGTTTGTCACCATTACCAACGTGGCCTTTGACGATGAAGCTATTAAGCTGCAGATTGAGAAAACCGCGAAAGAGGCGGAAGCCATCGGCAGCGGCAGATATGAGCCGCTGGATATGACCGGCCTGTGGAACGCCCCCGACGACAACCGCTCGCTGAAATCGCTGATTCTGCTGGGCATGCGGGGCATGGCTGCCTACGCCTACCACGCATGGATGCTGGACTACACCAGCGACGAGGTCAACGAGTTTTTCCTCACCGGGCTGCGCGCCATTGGCGACGAGCTGCCCACCGACCAGCTTCTTGGGCTGGTGATGCAGCTTGGCCATGTGAACCTGAAATGCATGGAGCTGCTGGATAAAGCCAACACCGAAAGCTACGGCACTCCCGTGCCCACCAAGGTTTCTACCAATCTGGAGCCGGGCCCCTTTATCGTTGTTTCGGGCCACGACCTGAAGGACCTTGAAACACTGCTGCGCCAGACCGAGGGTAAAGGCATTAACATTTACACCCATGGCGAGATGCTGCCCGCCCATGCCTACCCCAAGCTGAAGGCTTTCAGCCATCTGAAGGGCAACTTTGGCACCGCATGGCAGAACCAGCAGAAGGAGTTTGTGGATTTACAGGGCGCGGTGCTCTTTACCACCAACTGCCTGATGCCGGTGAAGGAAAGCTACAAGGACCGTGTATTCACCACCGAGGTGGTATCCTACCCCGAGCTGGTACACATCGGCGAGGACAAAGACTTTACCCCTGTGATTGAAAAAGCGCTGGAGCTGGGCGGCTACCCCAACGGGCGCGAGATGACCGGCATCAACGGCGGCAACGTGCTGACCCCGGGCTTTGGCTGGGGCACCGTGCTGTCGGTGGCCGACAAGGTTATCGACGCTGTAAAGGCGGGAGCCATTAGCCACTTCTTCCTGGTGGGCGGCTGCGACGGCGCACGGCCCGGGCGCAACTACTACACCGAGTTTGTTGAGAAATCCCCCAAGGACAGCATCATCCTGACGGTCGCCTGCGGCAAGTACCGCTTCAACGACCTTGACCTGGGCGACATCGGCGGCCTGCCCCGCATCATGGATATGGGCCAGTGCAACGACGCTTACAGCGCCATCCGCGTGGCGGTGGCTCTGGCCGAAGCCTTTGACTGCGGCGTAAACGACCTGCCCCTGACGCTGGTGCTTTCCTGGTATGAGCAGAAGGCGGTCTGCATCCTGCTGACCCTGCTGGCTCTGGGCATCAAGAACATCTACATCGGGCCGACACTGCCTGCCTTTATCTCGCCCAATGTGCTGAACATTCTGGTGGAGCAGTTTGGTTTGACCCCCATCTCGACCCCCGAGGCCGACCTGAAAAAGATTTTGGGCTAACCCCCCTTTCTCTTATACCGCGCAGCCCCCCGGTTCTCCGGCATTTTGCCGAAGGCCGGGGGGCTGTCTTATTTGCCCTTTGAATGAAAAGGCCCCTCCGCATTGCCTGCGGAGGGGCCGGGATAAATCTGGTCAGGTAATAATTTTGGTGTGGTCGTCCTTGCCGTCGTCGGCGAAGACAATAAAGTCTTCGATTGCCAGATGGACGGTATCGCCCACATTGAGGGTGTCGTAGACGTTGGCGGCGGTGACCACCCGCAGGGTGTTGCCGTTGAGCTCTACGCGGAAGTCGGTGGTATCGCCCAGATAGTATTTGCCGATCAGCTTGGCGGTCAGTACATTGGAGGCGCTGCCGTCGGCAATCTTCACATTCTCGGGGCGGATGGCAACCACCACCTCGCCGGTATGAGGGCCGCTGTAAGCGAGGGACTGCCCGCTGGAATCCAGCTTGATGAGGCCGTCCCCGGCCTGACCCTTGAGGAAATCCACCTTGCCCACAAAGTCGGTAACAAACTGGTTGGAGGGGCGGCGGTAAATCTCCTGCGGGGTGCCCACCTGCTGTATCACGCCGCGGTTGATTACGATGATGCGGTCGGACATGGTCATGGCCTCCACCTGGTCGTGGGTGACATAGACCACCGTGATGCCCAGCTTTCTCTGTATCTCTTTGATTTCAAACCGCATGCTTTCGCGCAGCTTGGCGTCCAGATTGGAAAGGGGCTCATCCAGCAGCAGCAGCTTGGGTTCGGCTACCAGCGCGCGGCCCAGCGCCACACGCTGCTGCTGCCCGCCCGAGAGCTGCGAAGGGATGCGCTTGGCATATTGGGTCAGGTGGACAATCTCCAGCACCTTTTCGACCCGCCCTTTGACTTCGGCTTTGGGCACCCGGGCGATGCGCAGCGGGTAGGCCACGTTATCAAACACGGTCATATGGGGCCAAACGGCGTAGGACTGAAACACCATGCCGATATCCCGCCGCTCGGGGGGGATAAAGACCTTTTCTGAGCTGACCAGCTGGTCGCCGATGTAGATTTCGCCCGAGGTGGGCTTTTCAAAGCCCGCTATCATCCGCAGCATGGTGGTTTTGCCGCAGCCCGAAGGCCCCAGCAGGGTGATAAATTCCTTATCCGCAAAAACCTCGTTAAACTGCTGTAAGACAACAACCTCTCCAAAGGCCTTAGTTACATTGGTTATCGTTACACTTGACATATCTTTTTACCCCCGCTATATCGAAAATTCGCCCTTGGTGAGCTTGTTTAGCAGCCAGTTGATGAAGATGACCATTAGCAAAATGGCGGTGGCCAGCGCTGAAGCGGTCTGCTGGCTGTGATAGGTTTGGTATGTATACAGCTCGTAGCCCAGCGTCTTGGTGTTGGTGGAATAAAGCAGCGTAGACATGGTCAGCTCATAGAAACAGGGCATAAAGATGAGGAACCAGCCGGCCACAACCGACGGGGCAATGAGGGGGATGGTGATGCTTCTGAAGGTGCGCAGCCAGCCTGCTCCCGAAACCTGCGAGGCTTCCTCCAGTGTTGGGCTTATCTGCGACATGGCCGAAACCACGGTACGCATGCCCATCAGCATATATTTAATCATGTAGGCAATAACCATGATTGTGATGGTGTTGTAGATGTTGATGCCAAACTTGCCCGACATGGTCATAATCAGCGCCAGAGCGATAACCACGCTGGGTGTGCCGGAGCCCACGGTGATAAGAAAATCGGGGATGCGCTTGCCCTTGATGTTGGTTCTCTGCAGCAGGTAGGCCATGATGCAGGAAACAAGGATACCGGCGGTGGCGGCTATTGTACCGGCAACCAGGCTGTTTTTAGCCGAAGCGATAATGGCTTTACGGGTAAAGACGCGCTCCCAGAACTTGAGGGTGAAGTTGCCCGCCTCGAGGATGGACTTGCCCATATTGGTGGTCACCGAGGTGAGGGCCACGGTGGCGAAGGGCAGCACCACCACAATCAGCGCGAAGGCCACCACCAGCAGGGTGATGGGGATGCGCCACCGGCCCAAATCCACAATGTTTGGCCGGGTGGATTTACCCGAAACGGTGATGTACTGCTTGCGCCCCACCACGAAGGTGGAAAGATAGAGCACCACATTGGCGATGAGCATGAGGAACACCGCAAGGGTGGTGGCGTCGGTCAAGCCTTCGGGCGAGCCGATGTACACAAAGTCGATGATGCGGGTGGTGACGGTATGTACCTGCCCGGGCGCGCCGATGATGGCGGGTATGCCGTAGCAGGAGGCCGCGGATACGAATACCAGCAAAGCGCCCGCTACGATGCTGGGCATCATCATGGGGATGGTGATGGTAAAGAGTGTCTGCAAAGGGGTAGCGCCCGAAATTTTGGAGGCTTCCTCCAGCGAGGGGTCCATTTTCTCCATAGCGCGGGAGATGGTGATAAAGGCATAGGGGTAGTAAAAGGTGGTAAGCACCCAAACCAGCCCGCCGATGGAGTAGATGTTAAAGGGCATTTCGGCAAGTCCAAAAAGGTTTTTGAGGAACACGTTGAGGTTGCCCACCGTGGGGTTGAGCAGGCGCAGCCACGCCATCGCTCCAACGTAGGGGGGCACCATATAGGTCATTACAAACAGACTGCGGAAAAACTTTTTGCCGATGAGGTTGGTGCGCCCCACCAGCCATGCCAGCGGAAAGGCAATGCCAACGCCAAACAGCATCGACAGCGACGCGGTAATGACGGTGTTTTTCAGGGCTGTCCAGTTTAAGGGATAAGAGTAGACGCGTGCGAAGGCTTCAAGCGAGAAGGTGCCCGAAGCAAAGAACGCGCGTATGACCAGATAAATAAGGGGAAACACCTCGAAAACCAGCAAAAAAGCCACGATTCCGAGTATCAGCACCCACTTAATATCAAAGTAAAATCTCTTTCCCTTTATGTTCGGCTCTACAGCAGTAACTTTCATTTGCTTGTACCACTCCTACTTATAAAGAAAATTAAGGGCTATATCGTCAGGCTGCCTGACAGCATGGGCGGGCGCCGCTGCGCCGCGGCCCATCATTTGACGCCTGCTGTTTTCCGACAAAGAAAATGGCTGACGGTCTTTACAAAAAAGGTGGGTGGGAAACACCGGTGCGCTTCCCACCCCCTTGCGAAGCCTCACTTAGCTGACGGTGACAGCCTCTTGGAACTTGGTTCTGATTTCATCTCTTTCGCGGAAGCTTCTGACCCAGTCAACCGGGATGATGTTGGCGACGATGTCCTTGGTGGGGATAGCATCGTAGGGAGGATTGGGATAATCCGCCCGGACAGAGTGCATCCACGCAGACACGATGGCGTCCTGACCTTCGGTGGACAGGAACCAGTCGGTGAGGGCCTGAGCCGATTGGAGGTTCTTGTTGGCGTTCCATTCATCGTTGATGGTCATGATGGTGGAAGGAACGTTGATGGTGCCGTCGGTGGGGTAGATGACTTCCAGCTTGGAGCCCTCTTCCTCTCTCTTTTTCAGCACGGATTCTTCCAGAATCATGATGACGTCGCACTCGCCGGTTTCCAGCTTGGCAAGGGCGGCCGAGCCGGATTCCACCATGACGTTCTGCTTTGCAAGGGCGTCGAAGTATTCGTAGCCGTATTTATCGCTCAGCGCGGAAACAGCGGCCAGCGCGGTGCCCGAGGTCAGCGGATTGGACATCGAAACCTTGCCCTTCACTCTGCTGTCATAGGCAAAATCGTAGAAGGAGTTGGGGATATCGCTCTTGTTTTTCTTCTCGGGGTTGTAGGCCAGCACCATGTTACTGATGCGCACAGGGGACCAGTAGCCTTCGGCGTCATGGTTAAAAGCCAGTTTGGACATCTCGGGAGAAAGGTAGGGGTGCAGCAGGCCTTTTTCAAGCAGCTCCAGAGAATAGGAAGGCTCCGCTACCATCAGCATATCGCAGCCAAGCTTTCCTGTTTCGATTTCGGCGGCAATTTTGGCTTGCAGGGTGCCGGTGCCGCCGTAGAAGAATTCTATGTCGCATTCGGGGAAAACATCCTCAAGGGTTTCGCTGATCTGCTCAATGATGTCTTCATACATAGAGGTGTAGATTACAAGCTTGCCGGTGGGGGTGAATCCCTCTTCCTGAGGGGCAGAGCCGGAGTTGCCGCCTGCCGGAGGAGCCGGGGGAGGAGTTTGGCCGCCGCAGGCTGCGAGGCTAAGGGTCAGCAAGAGAGCCAATGCCAGCGATAGAATTTTCTTCATTGGTTTCTTCCTTTTCTCTCAAAAAAATTTAATAGCTCAGGGAGCCATCGTTAAAAATTATACATGATTAATATTAAATTCTCAATATGGTGCAATGTTTTTCAGCACTTTAACCATAAAGCCCTAATCTATTTATCCTGCGTGAAATTTTTTTCGTCCTATATCGATTAAATTCGACAAGCTTAGTTAGTTAAAATAACAAAAAATGGTTTCTCGCAATTATAGGATTTTGTCAACTATTCAATTTTGTCACCAACCGGGGTGTCAAATGTTCCTTAAGAAAAGATTGTATTCCTGCATAACCCTACCCTATAATAAAACCAAGACGAGCGCCCTCCCGGTTTTCCAAAGCAGTTTTTGGCGGCTCGATTTTATAGAAAGGAATGGATGCCATGTGGTTTAACTTCGGCAAGAAAAAGGATGTTCAGTCTGCCCAACCGGCGCAGCCTGTAGCAATAAATGAACCAGAGCAAACCGCACACCAGATACTGACCCTTGAAAGCATTAAAATCGGCCAACCCAGCGTAAGCAAGGAGAACGCCATCCGCATAGCGGGCCAGATACTGGTGGATAGAGGCTGCGTGATGGAAGGCTACATAGACGCCATGCTGGAGCGTGAGCAGGTGGTGACCACCTATCTGGGCGAGGGTGTAGCCATCCCCCACGGTGTGGGCTCGGCCAAGGACATGATTTTAAAAAGCGGCGTTTCGGTGGTGCAGTTCCCCCAGGGGGTATGCTTTGGCGGCGAAGAGGATGTGGCCCATTTGGTCATCGGCATTGCCGGGGCCAACGGCGAGCACCTGAGCATCATCAGCAACCTGGCAAAGGCGATGCAGGATGCGGATGCCTTCAGGGCGCTGTTCAGCACTGAAAATCCCGAACAGATTTTGCACCAGTTGACCAGCAAAATGTAAACGGCCCTTAAGGCAACACCGCACAGTGCACGGCTACCGCCTTAAGCACCCTGTCGCTTGCGGATTTTCCGTAATCCTTTACAAAAATCCGTCGGTGCGCCAGAGCACTTAGCATTATGCGGTATTGCCTAAAAAATAAAACAGCGGGTAATAAGGAGGCAGATGAAATGCAAACCAAAACCTTTCAGGTGACCAACGAAGGAGGGCTTCACGCCCGGCCGGCCGCAGTGCTTGTAAGCCTCGCAAAGGGCTTCAAGTCACAGCTCACCATCTCCTGCGGCGAAAACTCTGCCCCTTTGAAAAACCCTATCGGCCTGCTTTCCCTTGGCATTTCTCAGGGCTCGGCTGTTGCCGTCACTGCCGACGGGCAGGACGAGGAAGCCGCTCTCGAGCGCATCGGCCTCTTCTTTGAAGAGGAGCTGAAATCTCTGTAAGGTTCTCTCCCCCCTTTGTTTCTTTTGGTTAGACAGCAACGCTCATTCTAGACAGGGCGGTTGCTTTTAACAGTTAAACATTATATATTTTGAGGAGGAGTCACAATGAGTGCTGTTACCGCCACTAAGGCACCGGAGAAAGCTTCCGGCAAGCAAAAGATTCAACAGTTCGGCAGATTCCTGAGCGGCATGGTTATGCCTAATATCGGCGCATTTATCGCCTGGGGCCTTATCACCGCCCTGTTCATCCCCACAGGCTGGACCCCCAATGAGACGCTGGCCACGCTGGTTGGCCCGATGATTTCCTTCCTGTTGCCCCTGCTGATCGGTTATACCGGCGGTCGTACTGTCGGCGGGCAGCGCGGCGGCGTGGTGGGCGCACTGGCCACCATCGGTGTTATCGTCGGTGCGGACATCCCGATGTTCCTCGGCGCTATGATTATGGGCCCTCTGGGCGGCTGGGTCATCAAGAAGTTTGACAACGCTGTTAAGGGCAAAATTCCCGCCGGCTTTGAGATGCTGGTCGACAATTTCTCCGCCGGTATCCTCGGCGGCGCTCTGACCCTGCTGGCCTTTGGCGCCATCGGCCCCGCTGTTGAGGCTCTCAACGTGGTCATCCGTACAGGCGTAAACGCCATCGTGAACGCCGGCCTGCTGCCTCTGGCTTCCCTGTTCATCGAGCCGGGTAAGATTTTGTTCCTCAACAACGCCATGAACCACGGCGTGCTTGGCCCTCTGGCTCTGCAGGACGCACAGGTTACCGGTCAGTCCATCTTCTTCCTGCTTGAAACCAACCCCGGCCCCGGCCTTGGCGTGCTTTGTGCCTACTGGGCATTCAGCAAGGGCACTGCCCGTCAGACAGCCCCCGGCGCCGTTATCATTCACTTCCTCGGCGGTATTCATGAAATCTATTTCCCCTACGTACTTATGAAACCCGCACTGCTTCTGGCTGTTATCGCAGGCGGCATCAGCGGCGTCTTTACCTTCAGCATCCTGAATGCTGGTCTGGTTGCCGCTCCCTCCCCCGGCAGTATCTTTGCACTGCTGCTTATGACCCCCAGAGGCGGCTTCATTAAGACCATCCTGGGTGTTGCAGTGGCTGCTGCGGTTTCCTTCCTGGTTGCCGCGGTTATCATCAAGCGTTCTCCCGATGAGGTCAGCGAAGAAGACCTGAGCAGCGCCAAAGACGCCGTGAAAGAGCTCAAGGGCGTAAAGGCTGCCAAGGTTAGCAAAATCGTTTTTGCTTGCGACGCGGGCATGGGCTCCAGCGCCATGGGCGCCAGCACCCTGCGCAACAAGCTGAAGGCCGCTGGCCTGAACATCGAAGTGGTCAACCATGCCATCGAGGATATCCCCGATGACGCCGACATTGTACTGGTGCATGAAAGCCTGGCCGACCGCGCCAAGAAAGCCGCTCCCAGAGCCGAGCTCATCACCGTGAGCAACTTTGTGAACAGCCCCGCTTATGACCAACTGGTACAGCGTCTTAAATAAGCCCATTCATTCCATTCTCCCTCTGCATACGCAACAGCAGGCTTCTGCTGTTGCGTATGCCAATTTCAACCCGCCGCTTGCCGGGCTGATGATGTTTCGCATTGATTTTAAGCATCATTGGCATTCAACGGGAAAGGAGGTATTATGCAGGATATACGGATTAATCTGCGTGCAAAAAATATTTTGCAGAGGCTTCTCAGCGCCGTTGACTATATCACCATTGCCGATATCGCCGGTAGTCTGGACCTTAGCGGGAGAACCATTCTGCGTGAACTGCCTGAGGCCGAACGATGGCTGAGCCTGCGGGGGGTCAAACTCGACCGCAAGACCGGCGCCGGGCTGCGCATCAGCCTTGGCCCCGAGGAACGCCACGCCCTGCTGGCCGAGCTTTCGGCCGAGCGGGAGGATAAAATCTACACCCCGCGCGAACGGCAGCTTTTGCTGACCTTGCATCTGCTGCACAGCCGCGAGCCTGTAAAGCTTTATGCCCTGACAACCATTCTGCATGTGACCGAATCCACCGTCAGCGCCGACCTTGACAAGGTGGAGCAGACGTTGGCACAGTTTGGCATTGCGCTGGTGCGCCGTCAGGGGGTGGGGGTTTACTGCAACGGCAGCGAGGTGGATATCCGCAAATGCCTGGTGCATCTGGTGTATGCAAACATCAGCGAACAGCGGCTTTACGACCTGCTGCGGGAGCACCGCTCGGCGGAGCACCAGCCCACCGGAACCGAAGAATTGCTGCTGCAAAGCGGCCTTATGGTGCTTATCGACCATAGCCTGATTGCAGAGCTGAAGGATTTGATTTTTCAGGCTCTTGAACGCATCGATTACCAGTTGACCGACAGCGCCGTTGTGGGGCTGATTGTGCATCTGGCGTTCTCGGTGGAACGGGTGCGCAAGGGGCATCCCATCAGCCTTGAACCCCAAATGCTGCTCGAGCTGCAAGGCTACAAGCAGTATGAGATTGCGCAGGATATCGCACAGGGGATTGCCGCCCGGTTGGACATCCGCCTGCCTCCGCAGGAGGTTGGCTATATCACCCTGCATATCCGCGGCTCACGCCGGGGGCATCCGCAGGAGGACGACCTGCCCGAATTGCCCGAAGACCCAGAGCTGGGCCGCCTCGCGGACGAGATGATTCGCATCGCCGAACGGGAATCCGGCCATGTGCTCTCGCTGGACGGCGAACTGCGCCGGGGCCTGATGAACCATCTGGCGCCGGTGGTCAGCCGCCTGCGCACCAATCTGGAGATACGCAACCCGCTGCTGGAGGAGATTAAGGCCAACTTCCCTCAACTGATGGAGATGGCCTATAGCTGCTGCCGGGTGGCCGAACGCTTTGTGGGGCTGAAGTTCCCCGAAGCCGAGGTTGCATACGTGGCGATGCATCTGGGCGCCGCCATCGGCAAAGGGCAGGTATCGCCCCGCCGCATTTACAGGGCGGTGGTGGCCTGCGCATCGGGGGTGGCAACCTCCCGCCTGCTGGCAACCCGGGTTGAGCGAACCTATGACAACATTGACGTGACCGAAGTGACCGGGGCGCTGACCCTTGATCTGGAGCAGCTACAGAAAAAGGACGTCGACCTCATCATCTCCACCGTTGAGATTCCCGATTGCCCGCTGCCGGTGGTGGTGGTCAGTCCTCTGCTGCTGGAGGAGGACCGCCAACGCATCTCGGCGCTGATTGGCAGCCTGAAGCGGCATACCAATCTGCAGCATCTGCCCAGTAAGAAAAACAGGGATTTTAAGGTCAAGATGCTCGACCTTAACAACTACAGCCTGGCCATTACCGAGATACTGGATAACTTTTTCTTTATGGGCCGCTGCGAGGCCGACACGGTTGAGGGGCTTATCTGGCAGGTCAGCGGGCTCATAGAGGGCGGCCCCATCTACCATGAGCGGCTGGCCGAGGCGCTCATGGCCCGTGAGTCGCTGGGCGGCACCTATATTGAGGAGTACCGCCTGCTGCTGCTGCACTGCCGCACCCGCGCGGTGGACCGCATGTACTTTGGGGTGGTGCAGGTGGATAAGCCGCTGAAGGGGCTGAACCGACAGACAGAGTATCAGGAGGTAGGGCCGGCCATTGTCATTTTTGCGCCTGAAAGCTGCTCCAAGTACCTGCTGGAGGCCATCAGCTATGTCAACGGGGTGCTGGTACAGGAACCCGACCTGCTGCTCATCAGCAAAACGCAGGAGGACGCCCTTGACGGACTATGCCACATTCTTGAAGAGTTCTATCGCCAGAAACATGAAAAATATCTAACTGCATAGGGGCGCTACAGCCGCTCTGCAAAAAGGGGTAAAATATGATTGTCACAGCAACCTTAAACCCGGCGGTGGATAAAACCATTGAAATTCCCGAGTTTTCCATTGACAGGGTCAACCGCGTATCCAGCCTGCGGCTGGACGCCGGCGGCAAAGGTATCAATGTTTCTAAGGTCATCGCCAGCCTGGGGGGCAACAGCATCGCCGTAGGGGCGGTGGGCGGACAAACCGGGCAGATGATTTTACTTACACTGGAGGCCGTGGGCATCGAACACCGGTTTATCAAAATTCCCGGTGAAACCCGTACCAACCTGAAGGTCATCGACCCGGTGACCCATACCAATACCGATATCAATGAGCCGGGTCTGTTTATTTCCTCCCGTCAGCTGGACGAACTGGAGCATACCATCTTTGACGCGCTGGGCAGCGGCGATTTGCTGGTGCTTTCGGGCAGCGTACCCAACGGGGTCAGCGTCAACATCTACGGCAGGTGGATTGCCAAGGCCCGGGAGCTGGGCATCAAGACGCTGCTGGACGCCGACCACGCGCTGCTGGCCGAAGGGGTCACGGAGGGGCCGTATCTGGTGAAGCCCAACATCCATGAGCTGGAAAGGCTCTTTGACCGCAAAGTGACCGACGCGCAGGAGGCCGCCCGGCTGGCCAGAAGCCTGATAGACCAATATGGTATCGAGGTGGTGGTGGTGTCTCTGGGGGCGGAGGGTGCGATTTTTGTCCGGAGGGAGGACTGCTGGAGAGCGCCCGCTCTGACCGTACCGGTGCGCAGCACGGTGGGCAGCGGCGACGCTGTGGTGGCGGCCCTTGCCTATGGGCTGGACAGCGGCCTGCCCTTTGAGGATATGGCCCGTTTGGCCATTGCCGCCGGCAGCGCCAGCGTCATGATGTCGGGCACTCAGGCGCCCGACCAGACCACCATTCTGATGCTTGAAAAACAGGTGGCTCTCGAGCCGCTATCATTATAAAACAGGGGGTTGATGGTAATATGAAAACAAGAGCAGTCAGACTTTATGGCAAGAAGGATTTGCGGCTGGAGGAATTTGATCTGCCGGAGATTGCCGATGATGAGATACTGGTACATATCGTTTCGGACAGCATCTGTATGTCCAGCTACAAGGCCGCTATCTTAGGCAGCGACCATAAGCGGGTACCCAACGACATCGACGTTCACCCCATTATCATCGGGCACGAGATGGCCGGTGACATTGTGCAGGTGGGGCCCAAATGGCAGCACCAGTTTAAGCCCGGGCAGAAGTTTTCGATGCAGCCCGCGCTGAACTACAAGGGCAGCATGGATTCCCCCGGCTACTCTTACCGCTACTGCGGCGGCGCGGCCACCTATGCCATCATGCCTCAGGAGGTAATGGAGCTTGGCTGCCTGCTGGCCTACAACGGAGAAGCTTACTATGATGCTTCGCTGGCCGAGCCGATGTCCTGCATCATCGGGGCGTTCAACGCCAGCTACCACACCTCTATGGGCAGCTATGAGCACCGCATGGGCATTCACCCCGACGGCAAGCTGGCTATCCTTGCCGGGGCGGGCCCCATGGGCCTTGGCGCCATCGACCTTGCCCTGCACGGCGACCGCAAGCCCTCGATGGTGGTGGTGACCGACATCGACCAGGCCCGTCTGGACAGAGCCGCCGAGATTTTCAACTCTGAGGTGGCGGCCGCAGCCGGAGTGGAGCTGCATTTTGTCAACACCCGCCAGCATGCAGACTCCTCGGCCTACCTGAGAGAGCTGAGCGGCGGCACCGGCTATGACGATGTTTTTGTCTTTGCCCCTGTGGCACAGGCGGTGGAGCAAGGCGACGAGATTTTAGGGCGGGACGGCTGCCTGAACTTCTTTGCGGGCCCCACCGACACCAGCTTCTCGGCAAAGTGCAACTTTTACAACGTGCATTACAACGCCACCCACATTGTGGGCACCACCGGCGGCAACACCGACGATATGCTGCAATCGCTGCGCATGACCGAGCAGGGCAAAATTAACCCGGCGGTGATGGTGACCCACATTGGCGGGCTGGATAGCGCCGCGGAGGCCACCCTCAACCTGCCCAACATCCCCGGCGGCAAAAAGCTGATTTATGCTGACATTGATATGCCGCTGGTGGATATCGCCGACTTTGAGAAGCTGGGCAAGGACGACCCCCGCTTTGCGAAGCTGGCCGAAATCACCAACGCCAACCGTGGGCTGTGGTGTGTCGAGGCGGAAAAATATCTGCTGGAGGCGTGGACGGTGTAGGAGCAGCGGATATGCGCTCTACCGCCCCCGTTTATAACAGCCGGCTATCCTGTGATTGCCCTCTCCCCTTTCTCCCAATGCTATAGGCAAACCGGCTGTGGTAAATACCGCAGCCGGTTTGCTTTGAAGGATATAGAAGGAATTTTAGTTGTACTTGTTGTAAAGGGCGTTCCATTTTTCGAGGATGTTGGCCTTGTTTGCCACCAGCCAGTCGATGTCGCGGGTCTTCCATGTGATGCTGTCGTAGGGCTGCAGGTAGGCGGAGTCAAACTTGGCGTTGGAGTTGGACACGCGGGTGGTGCCCAGCTCTCCGGCCCAAGCGGCCTGCGCTTCGGCGCTGGTGATATATTCTACCCAAGCGACGGCGGCGTCATGGTGACGGCAGCCTTTTACAATGGCGGTTGCCGTTACAATGTAACCGTTGCCTTCGGGCGGGAAGATGATTTCGCAGTCGGCGGCGCCGTCACGAAGCTGGTTGGCCGCGCCGCCCTCGTAGGTCAGGCCGACCGCGTATTCGCCGTTGGTGACCGAGGTAAAGACGGTGGAGGAGCTGG
The DNA here is from genome assembly GCA_023396215.1 of Bacillota bacterium. GTDB lineage: Bacteria > Bacillota > Clostridia > Oscillospirales > Ruminococcaceae > Heteroruminococcus. The sequence continues at coordinate 31,963 of JAEWWW010000042.1, forward strand.
AGGTGATGACCAGACCGTTGGCCAGCAGCTTATCCACGTACTCCCAGGGCTTGTCGGTATCCTGACCAAAGACGGTGAGGATGTTGGAAAGGTTGTTCCACGCCGCCGAGGCCGAGTTGGGGTCGGAGGTTACGATGAGGCCCTTGAGCTCGGGCTGGAGCAGATCCTCATAGTTCTTGACTGTTACGCCCTTCTCTTTGAGCAGGCTGTGGTTGACATAGAAGCAGCTTGGCGAAACGATAACATAGTTGTAGTAACCGTTGTGGTTACGGGTGCCATCGATCATCTCGCTGTCGTGGCTGGACATGTAGTTCTCAAAAATGGCCGCATGGGAATCGCCGTCGCCGGCGTTGAGGCCGCTAAACATGACGTCCGCCTGGGGAGATCCGGCTTCGGCCTTGATACGGGAGGCCAGCTCACCGGCCGAGCCGTAGACCACCTCTACCTCACAGTCGGGGTAGAGCTTGGCGAAGCCTTCCAGCAAAATCTCCATGCTGGCGTCGGGCTCGGCGGTGTAGATAACCAGGCTTTTGCCGATATCCACCTTCTCGGGGGCGCTCTCGGGAGCGTCGGTGCCGGGGTTTGGCTGCGGCGCGGGGGCTGGGGCGCTGTTACCGCCGCAGGCGGCTGCCGTGAACACCAGAAGCAGAGCCAGTGCAAGGGAAAAAAGTCTTTGACCTGTGGTTGCCTTTTTCATTTCTTCTCTCCTATCTTCAATCACTATGGATAACAGGCCGGGCCTGTAAAACCATTCCAAGGTCAGAGGTTGACGTCCTCCGATTTGCTGACCGCCAGATAAATCATCATAGAAATGATGGTGAAAAGGGTCAGGACGCTGGCGTAGGCACAGGCGGTGCCGTAGTTGCCCCGCACAATCTGCACATAGGTGCCCACCGTCAGGGTGATGTTTTTGTTGTTGTAAAGGATTACGCCGCTGGAAAGCTCGGTAATGATGGCGACCCAGCTGAGAATCGCCCCCGAGGTGATGCCGCTGGCCATCAAGGGCACGGTGACCTCGGTGAGGGTTTTGAACTTGGAGGCGCCCAGACTGAGGGAGGCTTCCTCCATGCTCATGGGTATCTGCATCAGGGTTGCGGTGGCCGAACGAATGGTGTAGGGCAGGCGGCGCAGCACCAGCGCCAAAACCATAATCCACATGGTGCCCACTATGCTGATGGGCTCTCTATTGAAGGAGATGACCAGCGCGATACCGGCAACCGCCCCGGGGATGACATAGGGCACCATAGACACGGTATCGATGGCGTTGTTGATGGCGTTGGAGCGGCGCACGACCAGATAGGAAATCATGATGGAAAGCACGATGATGATGACCAGCGAGATAGCGCCGAAGTAGACGGTATTTTTCACCGAACGGCCCAGCAGCTTGCTCATGGCCACGGTGTAGTTGTTGAGCGAGTAGCCCTCTTTAAAGACGCTGCCGCTGGCGTTGCGGAAGGAAAGATAGACCACATACACCTGAGGCAGAAGAGCAACCCCCACCAGCAGGTAGCAGTAAAGGTGCATCAGAAGCGACCGAATGCCCTTGGGGGTCTTTTTCTCCACCGGGTGCAGGGCGCTCATGGTAAATTTGAATCGGCTGGTGGCATACTTCTGCACCATAAAAATCACCGCGGTCACCAGCACCGCGATAATCGAGATGGTAGCGGCAAAGCTGTGGTCGGTGCCCACCTCGCCCATGTACTGGTTGTAAATCTCCACCGTAAAGGTGCGGTAGCCCTCGCCGATGAGCAGCGGGGTGCCAAAGTCTGCAAACGCCCGCATAAAGACCATCAGCGCGGCGGCCAGCAGGGTGGGCATCGAAAGGCTGAGCAACACCTTGAAGAAGCGGGAAACGCCGGTGCAGCCCATGTTTTCGGAGGCTTCCATCAGGGAGTTATCAATATTGCGGAAGGCGCCGTTCATATAGATAAAGACCAGCGGGAAGAACTTGAGGGTCTGCACCCAGATGATGCCCCCAAAGCCGTAGATGCTGCCTATCTGAATGCCGATATGCTTGAGGGCGACGGTGATGATGCCGGAACGCCCCAGCAGCATAATCCACGAGTAGGCCCCGATGAAGGGGGCGGACATGCAGCAGAGCAGGCTGGCGATAAAGATGAACTTGCTGCCCTTGATGCGGTAAAAGGAGTAGAAGTAGGACAGGGGCAGCACCAGCAGGACACTGGCGAAGGTCACCGCAAGGGTTACCTTGGTGCTGTTCCAGATGGTGTTGGAGTAGTAAGGGTCTGAGAAGAACTTGCTGAAGTTGCGCAGGGTGAACCCCTCATTCTGGATAAACACCGCCTCTTTGAGGATGTTGAAGAAGGGGTAGATTAGAAAGAGGCCGAACAGCGCTACGAGGAACAGGGTCGCAAAGGACCACATATCCAGCTTTTTTGTTTTTTCCACCGTTTGCCCACCTCCTAAATTTCGTTACGGACGCCGGTCAAAATGTTGGCAGCGCCGGTTTCTACAAAGACGTTTATCTTTTTGGTGTTGACTGCCAGCTTAATCCTTGTACCCGGTTGGATAATCGAGTCTATGGTGGATTCCTGAATAATCTCTGCCTGCTCGCCGCTGTCCAGCTTGACAAAGTAGTGGGTGTTCAGCCCCAGAAATACGCTGTCCTCCACCACGGCGCTCATCCCCTGTGCGGCACTGTCGCTCTGCACCAGCAGCTCCTCGGGCCGGGCCGAGACAACCACCTGCTGGTCTTCGCGGTACTTTTCCTGCACATTATCCAGCTCCACACTGTAGCCGCCGCCGAGCTCCAGATGGCAATGGCCCCCCTTCACCTTCAGCTCGCCCCTGAGGATATTGGAGCGGCCGATGAAGGTGGCTACAAACTGGTTGGCCGGCCGCTGGTAGATATCCTTGGGGGTGCCAAGATGCTGAATCTCGCCATCCTTCATGACGGCGATGCGGTCGGAAATGGCCATGGCCTCTTCCTGGTCGTGGGTGACATAGACGGTGGTGATGCCCACCGAGTGCTGTATCTGCTTGATGACCGAGCGCATCTCTACCCGCAGCTTGGCGTCCAGATTGGAGAGGGGCTCATCCATCAGCAGCACATCCGGCTCCACCACCAATGCGCGGGCCAATGCCACACGCTGCTGCTGGCCGCCCGAGAGCCGCTCCGGCATACGGGCGGCGTACTGCTCAATCTGAACCGCCTGTATTGCTTTGTCCACCTTGGGGCCTATCTCTTCTTTTGGCACCTTGCGGTGGCGAAGGCCGAACTCCACATTTTTGCGCACGTTCAGATGGGGAAAGATGGCGTAGTTTTGGAACACCATGCCGATGTTGCGCTTACCCGGCTCCAGATTGTTGATGAGGGTGTCGTTGAAATAGAACTCGCCCCCCTCGATGCTGTTGAAGCCCGCTATCATCCGCAGCAGGGTGGTCTTGCCGCAGCCTGAGGGCCCCAGCAGGGTAAACAGCTCACCGGGCTTAATCTCTACGCTCAGATGGGGAATGATGACGTTGTCGCCGTACCGCTTTTGGGCCTCTTTAATGGTTATCTGTGTCTTCATTCTATCTTCACCTCATCATTTTTTATCTATTGATCGGGTATGGTGGGCCTGCGGCCTTGGGCGATGCCGATTGCCCCGCCTTTTTTATACCGCATCGTTCACCGCATGGAACACCGAGAGAAAGCGTTCGGTCCACTCGGCGATATGCTCCTCCACCTGACGCGGGTCCTCGTCGATGATGTTGATTTCCTCCAGCGGAGGAAAGGCCTCGGGGGGCTGCACGTCGGTGCGCAGCGGCCGCCGGTTGAGCTGGGTGGCCACAATCGACTGCACCTCTTTGCCGAGGAGGAAATCCACAAACTGCTGGGCCACCTTTAGGTTCCTGGCGTTTTTGATGATGTAAACCCCGTCGGGCTTGCCGATGACTCCTTCCTTCATATACACAATCCGGATGGGCGAGGTTTCGCTGATATGGTTGGCGGCTCCCTCCTCGAAGGTGAGCCCCACCGCATACTGGCCGGTGGCTACGCCTGTGTAGACCGCCGGTGAGCTGTCCAGCAGATGGCCGTCCAGTTGGGCACAGAGTGCCCTTACGTAGTCCCACCCCGCCGCGGGGTCGCCCTGCCCCATGGCGTACAGCATATTTACCAGCTGCTCCTTGCCGGAGGAGGCCCGGGTTAGGTCGGCCGCCGCAATCCTGCCTTTCAGCCGCGGGTCCAGCAGGCTTTCGTAGCCTGTAATCTCGATATCGCCGGTGAGGTCGGTGTTCACCATAAGGACGCTGAGAATGTTGGTAAAGCGGGTCAGGTTTCCTTCGGCGTTGCGGTACTGCTCGGGCAGATACCGGTCGTTGGGGCTGGTGTACGGTTCAAACAGCTCGCCTCGGGTGGATACTGTGGAGATGGTGCCGCCCCACAGCACGTCGCCCTGCGGGTCGTCCTGCTCCTGCGCAATGCGCTTGAGGAACTCCACCGTGCCTGCGTTGACCACCTTGACCTTGACGTTGTACCGCTGCTCAAACTCGTTGACGATGGGAGTGTAAAAATCGATGGAATGGGGACAATACAACACCATCGTTTCCTGCCCACGCCCGGGCGATTGTGCGGGCTTCTGCGTACAACCAATCAATGCCGGTAAAAGCAACAAGCAACTCAACCATCGAAGTCTTTTCATGGTGTGCTCCCCCCTGTAATCTATTTTAGAAATTCCTCTTTATTTGCACCATCCGAAAATAAGCAAAAGTATCGCAAAAAACGAACAATATGTGTAAAACCCATGTGTATAATGCCATTTTGTTGTTTAAATCACGAAACTCCTTGCTTTGTTTATCCCTTTTAGGGGTTGTCCCTTTCTGTGGTCACTCGGGCATCGGCAGCGGGGTGGACCGCCCTGCCGCACCCCTGCTGAATGGGCAAAAGGCAATGCCGGCTTATCCCGCCAGCATTGCCTTTTGTTGTAGCCCATATGAAAATCCCCCGCCCTGTACCGCTTCAGCCCTGCTGAGCCAGCTCGGCCTTTTTGCCGCCCACCTCCCGCAAAAACTCGGTGGGCGCCTTGCCCACATACTTGCGGAACACATGGCAGAAATGCTTGTAGTCGCTGAAACCGGTCATATCCGACACCTCATAGACCCGGTACCCGCCCTGAAGCAGGAACTCCAGCGCCTTTTGCACGCGGTACTGGTTGAGCATATCCAAAAAGGTCATGGAGGTTACCGTCTTAAACTTGCGGGTGAGGTAGCTGGAGCTCACATTCAGCTCCTCCGCGATAAGGTCGATGCTAAGCTTGTCGCAGTAGTTTTCGCGGATGCGGCCAACAGCATAGGCCACATAGCTGTTGCTTTCCAAGTCGAGGTTATCCGGCCCCAGATTGATGATGGGCTCAAAAGCCGGGGGGGCTGCGGTTTCCACCCCCAACCTCAGCGCGATGCGCCGCATCACATCCTTGAGCTTTTCGCTGTCGATGGGTTTTAGAAGGTAATCGAAGGCATGCAGCTTGATGGCCCGCTGCGCATATTCAAAGTCGGCATAGCTGGTTAGCACGATGCTGAGAAAACCGGTGATGCCCAAAGCGGCGGCAGCCTCCAGCATCTCGATGCCGCTCATACGGGGCATCTTGATGTCGGTGATGACCACATCACAGCCGGTGGTTTCCAGCTTTTCCAGACCGTCTATGCCGTCGGTGGCGGTATCCACCACCACGCAGCCCATCTCAAGCCAGTTGTTGCCGTATGTAAGCCATTTGCGGATAATCTCTTCATCCTCCACAATCAGTACCCTAAGCATCTGCACTCCCCCCTTGTAAGTCGTTCTGCTGCCCGGACCGGTACAGAGCGGGCAAGGTAATACGAACGGTTGTGCCGCAGCCCTCGGTGCTCTCCAGCGACAGCCCATAAGGGGCCCCATAGGTCAGCCGGATGCGGCGGTTGACATTATAGAGGCCGATGTTGTTGTTATAGTCCTGCTTCTGTGCAAGGCTGCTGCGGATCTGCTCCAGCTTTTCGGGGGAGATACCGGCGCCGTTGTCGGTGATGGTGATGACCAGTTGGCCGTCCCTCATCTCGGCCAGTACGGTCACCAACAGCTCTCCCTTGCGGTCGAAGCCGTGCTTGATTGAATTTTCAATCAGCGGTTGTATGATAAGCTTTGGCACAACGCAATGGTCGGTTTCGGGCCGCAGCTCAATTTCATAGTTAAAGTCGCGGCCAAACCGTCCCTTTTGAATGCGCAGGTAGTTGAGGGTGTAGGTCACATCCTCCCGCAGCGTTACGGCGTGCTTCTCTCCCCGGATGCTGTATCGCAGCAAATCGGCCAGCCAAAGAATCATCTGCCCGGTTTTTTGCGCGTCAATATCGGCCATGCAGCGGATGGTTTCCAGCGTGTTGTATAAAAAATGGGGGTGGAACTGGGATTCCAACTGCCTGATTTCTGAGATAATGGTTTCGCGGGCCTGCTGCTGGTTGCGCAGGATGAGCTCCTTCATGCGGTCCAGCATCTGGTTGTAGGATTCCCCGATGCTTTCAAACTCATCGTTGGTGGTTATGTTTAGGCGGTAATCCAGATTGCCGTAGCCCGCTTCCTCAAAGGCCAGCAGCAGCTCGTCGATAATGGCGGTTTTCTCCACCGATATGCGCCTGGAGTTGATGTAAATGAGCAATGCCACCGAGCATAGCACCACCACCAGCACCGCCGCCACAATCGAGGCTACGCTCAGAATGACGCTCACCTCGGTGAGGGTGTAGATAGAAAGATTTCCGTCCAAAACGGTGCTGTGGGTGCAGTAATAGGCCTCGCCGCCGTAGGAAATATAGCCGTTCCGGCCGATGATGTCGTCGGCCAGCCGGCGGTTGGCGTTGTGAAAAAGGTTGCTGCTGCCGGCCAGAACATGGTCGTAGCAGTCGGTGATGATGGTGACCATCGAGCTGTTGGCGGCGGTGCCCAGCAGCGCGTCGCAATCCATCCGAAAGAGCAGGTTGCCCTCCGCCGTCCCCTGCGGCGCAAAGGCCTTGCCCAAGGTCAGGCTCATACCGACAATGGAGTTATCCTCAATATGGGTGTCAAAGTATACCGCCTGCCGGTCTGGGTGCTGCTCCAGCAGGTTGACGATGCCCCATGATACATCTGTGCTGCCCACTGGGAAGTCCTGCCGCCGTTTGTTGCTGGAAACAATCGTCCTCTTCTGGTTGTCCAGAATGTAAAAATCCAGCGGCAGATTCAGCTTTTGGGCGGAGCTATAAAAGGTTTGGTAGACGCCGGAGCGGGCCTCGGCCTCCGACTGCAGCCGGGGGATGTCATACTCCTCTGTAATGCTGTTCATCAGCCTGATGCAGACCAAAAGCTTGTCGTTGATGTTGTTGCCCAGCCACTCGTTGGCTTTTTTGTTGGTGGAAACCACCGTTTGGTACCAAAAAAAGAAGACGACAAACAGGCAGGCAAAGGTCACCATCGAAACCGGCACCACCGAATGTACGATGAACGCGCGCCGGATGTCGTCTTTAAAACGCCCCTGCTTTTTGCCGGACATGGCTCTTCCCCCTCTGCCGCCGCTGTTTTACCGCGAGAAAACCTGCTGTTAACCGGCTGCTGTTTTGATGTGTATATCATACTAAGCCGCCACAAAAATATCAATCGCCACTATCGGGCGGTGCCTGTACCCTATCGGTTGCGCCGGATGACATTGACTGCTTCTTGTGTCTTGCCTGCTTTAGCCCCGGTTCGCCATCATCATAGCACGTTTTTTATAAAACCAGCAATACGCAAGGAATGAAAAAGCGGCAGCCAAATTTCTTGACTGCCGCCCACAATAAGGCGTTATCGTTTTAGGAAATGTCACCTGCGGGCTGGGGCAGGCTTTACCGCTCGGCCGGTTGCTTCAATGGCTGTGCCTCATCCTGTTTATGCTTTTTAAACACCACATTTCCCGGCAAGGCGGCCCCCTTCCGAATACCCTGTGTGCTTTTGGGCATAAACAGCACCTTAGCCGTCAACAGCAGCAACTTCATATCCAATATCAAAGAATAGTTTTCGATATACATCAAATCCAGCTTCAGCTTATCCTGAGG
>JAEWWW010000107.1 GCA_023396215.1 Bacillota bacterium
GAGCAGGAGGAGACCAACTTTAAGGTCATTCACAAATACTATCTCAACGGCAGTCTGGTTGAAACATGGCCGGAGTACCGTTTGTTTGAGGAGAATACCGAAATCCCGCTGAACAGCCTGCTGCGGCCCAAAACCGGCTACACCCCCCAAAGCGAGGTGCAGGTGGATATCACGGCGCTGCTTTACCCCTACACGGTCGAGCATTACCTGCTGGGCGAAGAGGCGCCTGCTTTGGCCACCACCGTCAACGGCCGTGCCCGGCTGGGCAGCACCGTAGATGGCGAATACAAAAGCTTTAACGGATATATGCCGGTTGTTGACAACAACGGTGAGCCCACCTCGATGGTCATCGGTAAAGTTGACGGTGAAAATGTGGTAAGGCTGTATTATGATCTGGGCGGGCCTCAATTTGCACAGTTGCCTCTGGGCGTCGAGTTGACCACCAAGCTGCTTGACAGCCTGACCAAGCTGCCGAAGGACCCGGCGCCGCAGACCCCGACAGAGGGCGAGCCCACGCCCGGCAAGCAGCCCAAGGACGATGAGACCCCGCCTGCCGAGCAACCCAAGGACGATGAGCCCCCGCCTGCCGAGCAGCCCAAGGACGATGAGGCCCCACCTGCCGAGCAGCCTAAGGATGATGAGGCTCCGCCTGCCGAGCAACCCAAGGACGATGAGGTCCCGCCCGCCGAACAGCCCGGCGAGAACCAAACCCCGCCTGCCGGTGCAGAAGAGGGTGCCGAGTTTGAAGGGGTGGGCGCGGCCTCTGAAGGCAGATACCAAATAACCGACAGCCTGGAATATGACATTGCCAACAGCTATGTGGTAACCATCACCTATACCCGCACCACCTCCACCAGCAGCGACGATGACGACGACGAGCCCTACAGCATGGGCTGGGACGGCACAGTGGTTGCAGAGCTGCCTCTGGGCAAGCTGCCGAAAACCGGCGGTGACAGCAAAAGGATGAGCGGTCTGGGCGCAGTGCTGCTGCTTTCGGGCACCGCCCTCAAGGGTCTGCGCTTTCGCAAAACACAAAAAGGGAAGGGCAGCCAAGAAGAACAGGAGTAATTCACTCTTATAGAGGGCTTCTGTAAAATGAAAAATCCCCGGCAGGCAACTGCCGGGGATTTTTGCCGCCCCCGCAGCAGAGGGGCGGGCCGCGGTTTTTTAGCCGTCCGCCGGATTATGTGTTGAAAAAAAGCCGCGGGGATACTATAATAAATAGGTCTGAAAATAAGAAGGTACTTTTAAGATACTGAAAGGCGGGAACGCAATGGCTGAACAGAAAAAAATGGTGGAGGCCATCACCTCGATGGAGGAGGATTTTTCACGCTGGTATACCGACGTGGTGAAAAATGCCGACCTGATTGATTATTCCTCGGTGAGGGGCTGTATGATTATCCGGCCCTATGGTTATGCCATCTGGGAAAACATTCAGTCTATTATGGATAAGCGGTTTAAGGAAACCGGGCATGAGAATGTCTATATGCCGCTCTTTATCCCCGAAAGCCTGCTGCAAAAGGAGAAGGACCACGTGGAGGGCTTTGCCCCCGAGGTGGCCTGGGTCACCCACGGCGGCAGCGAAAAGCTGGCCGAGCGGCTCTGCGTGCGCCCCACCTCTGAAACGCTGTTCTGCGAGCACTACTCCCATATCATAAAGTCTTACCGCGACCTGCCCAAGCTGTATAACCAATGGTGCTCGGTGGTGCGGTGGGAAAAAACTACCCGCCCCTTCCTGCGCTCGCTGGAGTTCCTCTGGCAGGAGGGCCACACCATGCACGAGACCGCCCAGGAGGCGATAGAAGAAACCGAGCGGATGCTGGACGTTTACGCATCGGTTTGTGAAGAGGCGCTGGCCATCCCGGTGCTCAAGGGCCGCAAGACCGACAAGGAGAAGTTTGCCGGTGCGGTGGCCACCTACACCATCGAGGCGATGATGCACGACGGCAAGGCGCTGCAATCGGGCACCTCTCACTACTTCGGCGACGGCTTTGCCCGCGCCTTTGACATTCAGTTTGCCGGGCGGGATAACAAGCTGGCCTACCCCCATCAAACCTCATGGGGAGCCTCTACCCGCCTGATTGGCGCCATCATCATGACACACGGCGACAACGACGGGCTGGTGCTGCCCCCGGCCATTGCCCCTATTCAGGTTGTGGTGGTGCCCATTGCCCAGCACAAGCCGGGCGTGCTGGAGAAGGCCGCCGAGGTCACCGGGCGCATCAAGGGCTTCTGCCGCGCCAGGATGGACGACAGCGACAACACCCCCGGCTGGAAGTTTGCCGAGTATGAGATGAAGGGCGTGCCGCTGCGCCTTGAGCTGGGACCCAAGGATATCGAGAACAACCAGTGCGTGCTGGTGCGGCGCGACAACCGCCAAAAGTACTTTGTGCCGCTGGATGAGCTGGAGGCCAAAATCCCCGAGGTACTGGAAGAGCTGCGGGTAGCCCTCTTTGAGCGGGCGCTGAAAAACCGCGAAAGTAGAACGTGGTCGGCAACCACCCTGCCCCAGCTCAAAGAGCTGGCCGACGCCCAGAACGGCTTTATCAAGGCCATGTGGTGCGGCAGCCTGGAATGCGAGCTGGCCCTCAAGGAGCAGGCGGGGGTCTCCTCCCGCTGTATGCCCACCCAGCAGGAAAAGGTTGGGGATAGCTGCGTTTGCTGCGGCAAGCCCGCCGATAAGATGGTGGTTTGGGGCAAAGCGTATTAAATCTCTACGGGGGTATCCAGTTGCCCCCGGCGGGCCCCCCGGGTTCGG
>JAEWWW010000060.1 GCA_023396215.1 Bacillota bacterium
ACGGGCGGCAAGTAACAAGCTTTACGCAACTGGCAGACCGTATTACACGTTTGACGTGTATGCGAAGAACAGAGGGCTTTGCCCGCATGTGAAATACCCCCGGCTTTGCCGGGGGATTTTTATTGTGTGCCGCCCAATGCCCAAGCCGCCGCCCATATCAGCCCGCGCATACGCACAAGCCCCGTAGGGGTGGCTATCAGCCGCCCGCCTGCGAAACCACCCCGCCGCCCACGGGCGCCACCCCTCCAAGGGGGAATGGAGAGCTGTCGAGTCGAGCACATTACACCTCCGTAGAGATCGATGCCCCCTGCCGGGGGCTCGTTATCGCCGTCGTCCCGCATACACGCACAGACCCCGGTAGGGGCGACCTGTGGTCGCCCGCGAATTGCCTGCCTGCAAAACCATCTCGCACCCCAGTTGTTCTCACAGTGATTGCAACACATTGTTCGCCTGCCTTCTCCAGACGGGGGCAATATATTTTCTATAATTCTAAAAAATATGCAATATTTTCCTCTTTTTGCTGCACTATTAAAATAAGCAGATATAACAAAGGAGCACGTTCGGCTGGATTTTCGCTTGTCTGTATTTGACAGTATTTACCTGAGGTGTATAATAAAGGTACCCAAACCTCGGTTTTTACGCCCGGCAGGCGGCGCCTGCCAATTTACTATTGTATACAAAATGGCTGCCAAGACCGGCGGAGCTGCAGGCGCAGCCCCCGGAAAAACATATGGCAGCTTTTCTCCCCCGACAAGGAGGTATGAACCATGCATAGAAAAAAACGAGGCGCAGCAGCCATTACCACGCTGATACTTGTGTTTGCGCTGTTGCTTGCGTCCACCGCCATTTATATGACGGCCTGTACCCGCAACCCGCCCGAGCCTGAAAGCTCATCCTCCTCCACCGCCGAGCCGGAGCCGGAACCCGAGCCGGAACCCGAACCCGAGCCGGAGCCGGAAAGCAGCAGCTCGGTATCGGTGATACCGCCGCCGTCTTCCTCTTCGTCGGTACCGGCCCCCGCGCCTTCGTCGTCGGCTGCGCCGGTTACCACCGGCGTGACCTACAGCAAGGGCGGGCTGTATGAAGAGAAGCAGACGCTGGGCAGCGCCAGCATCACCGCCGATAAGGTGACGCTGCGCAACAAGACCATCAACGGCGACCTGACCATCACCAAAGGGGTGGGCAACGGCCACATCACCCTTGAAAATGTGGTTGTCAAGGGCAAGCTGAAGGTGGCGGGCGGCGGCAGCCAAAGCATTGAGCTGCTTGACTGCACCATCGCCGAGATACAGCTTTATAAGGTTGAGGGCGAGCCGGTGCGTTTTGTCGCCAGCGGCAGCACCAGCGTGACCACCATCATTGCCAAATCCGGCATTATTCTGGAAGAATACCGCCTTGATTCGGGCGCAAAGGGCTTTGCCAAGCTGACCACCGAGTCCAGCGACTATGTATACATCATCACCCAGTTGGAAAACACCGACCTCGACCTGCTGGTAGCCAACGCCGTTTCGCGGGTGGATGTCGACAGCAGCTCGGATATTACCCGTGCCACCGTCAACGCCCGCAGCAGCTTTGAGGGCGGCGGTAGCATCGGCACCATGACTGCTACCGTCAGCGGTGTAACCACTGCCATCAAACCCGGCAAGGTGAACACCGTTTCGGGGGTGAACGAGCCGGTTTACACCAGCAGCCGTGACAGCGATGACAGGCCTACGCCGGTCGCGCCGCGCATCACCACAACCACCCTGCCCGGCGGCACCGCCGGCACAGCATACAGCCGGACGCTCTCCGCTACCGGCACCACACCCATTACATGGAGCATCGACAGCGGCACACTGCCCACAGGTTTAAGCCTGAGCGGCAATACCATCAGTGGCACGCCGACCGCCGGGGGCACCTTTAACTTCACCGTGAAAGCGGCCAACAGCGTGGGCAGTGATACCCAGGCTCTGTCTATTGTGGTTACCACCGCCGCGCCCACCATTACCGGCCCGACTAGTCTGATACTGGCCGCCGGCTACTCCGCAACCTCCACCAGCACATATACCACCACAGGCGCCCCGGCGCCCACGGTGACCAAAACCGCTGGTCCCACCGAAATCACATGGAATAACACCACCAGGAAGCTGGACATTGCCGCCGGGCTCGGGGTGGGAGACCATATCGTCACGCTGACAGCCAGCAACGGCATCGGGGCGGATGCCACCCTCACCTTTACCCTGACGGTGGAGCCGGTTGCGCCCACCATCACCGGCCCGACCACTATGACGCTGGCCGATGGTTATACCGCGACCTCCACCACCGCCTACACCATTACGGGCGCCCCGGCGCCCGCAGTGACCAAAACCGCCGGTCCCAGTGAAATTACATGGAATAACACCACCAAGAAGCTGGATATTGCTGCTGGACTCGGGGTGGGAGACCATACTGTCACGCTGACAGCCAGCAACGGCACATCGCCGAACGCCACGCTCACCTTTACCCTGACGGTGGTGCCGGCTGCGCCCACCATCACCGGCCCGGAGACAATGACGCTGACTGCAGGTTATCCAGCGACTTACACCGACACATATACCATCACGGGCACCGCCCCAATCACGGTGACCAAAACCGCTGGCCATGCTTCGATTGCGTGGGACGACAGCAACAAAAGGCTGAATATTGGAACTGGCCTTGTGGCGGGGAGCTATTCTGTTACACTGACAGCCAGCAACGGCACCTTGCCGAACGCCACCCTCAACTTCACACTGACGGTGGAGCCGGTCGCGCCGACCATCACCGGCCCAACCACCATGACACTGACCGCAGGTTATCCCGAGACCTCCACCAGTATATACACCATCACGGGCATCCCGGCGCCCACGGTGACCAAAACCGCTGGTGACGCTAAGATTACATGGAATAACACCACCAAGAAGCTGGATATTGATGTCGGCCTCGCGGCGGGGAGCTATCCCATTACGCTGACAGCCAGCAACGGCACCTTGCCCAACGCCACGTTCACCTTTACCCTGACGGTAAACCCCGCACCTACCATCACCGGCGTAACGGTTTCGCCCTCCATTACTAATGTGCAAAAGAATACTCAGCAAACCTTCGTCGCCATCGTCACCGGCACAGGAGCTTTCAACGGCGCCGTGGCGTGGGAGGTCACAGGCGGCGGACCAGGCACCTCTATCAGTGCGGGCGGCGAACTCACCGTCGGTGCAGCCGAAACAGCTGGTACTACGCTGACCGTTAAGGCTACATCCAGTGTCGATGGCACCAAGAGCGCTACCGCCACCGTTACGGTTACAGATACGGCTGTCGCTAAGCATACCCTGACCGTTACCAGCGGTGCAGGCGCCGGCTCTTTTGCCGAGGGTGCGACTGTCATCATCACGGCAAACACAGCCCCCGCAGGCCAGCAATTTAAAGAATGGACCGGCGTGGCGGGCCTTACCTTCATAGAGGGCAGCAAGGATACCGCTACGGCAAAATTTACCATGCCCGCTCATGCGGTCACCGTCACCGCGACCTACGTTGCCACTGGCCCGTAAACGAATGTGTTACCGAAAAGACATAGCCCCCGCACCAACGGTGCGGGGGCCTTTTCATCGCTTAAGCGCCTATCCTACTGTTCGCTGCCAACGCCCGAGATAAACCGCCAGCTATCCTCACACATGCGGGCGATATCCAGCCTGGCCTCCCACCCCAGCAGCTCTTTGGCCTTTTGGCAGGCCGCATAAGAGGTGGCGATATCCCCCGGCCGCCGGGGGGCAATTTTGTAGGGGATTTTCACCCCGCTGGCCGCCTCAAAAGCGGCGATGACCTCCAGCACGCTGGTACCCCTGCCGGTGCCCAGATTGATGGCCTCCACCCCGGTGGCCCCCTCGATGTACCGCAGGGCGTCCAGATGGCCCTGTGCAAGGTCGTCCACGTGGATATAATCCCGCACGCCGGTGCCGTCGGGGGTGTCGTAGTCGTCGCCGTAGACGCTGACAAAGGGCAGCTTGCCCACCGCCACCTGCGCCACATAGGGCAGCAGGTTGTTGGGGATGCCGTTGGGGCTTTCGCCAATCAGGCCGCTCCGGTGGGCGCCGATGGGGTTAAAATAGCGCAACAGGGCGATGCTCCACCCGGGGTCGGCCAGATGCAGGTCCTGCAAAATCTGCTCTATCATCAGCTTGGTGGCGCCGTAGGGGTTGGTGGCCGAAAGGGGCTGGCCCTCCACAAAGGGAACAGGGTTGTGCATGCCGTAAACGGTTGCCGAGGATGAAAACACCATCCGCTTGCAACCATACCGGCCCATCAGATGGCAAAGGTTCAGGGTGCCGGTGATGTTGTTGTGGTAATACTCCAGCGGCTTGCGCACCGACTCGCCAACCGCCTTAAGCCCGGCAAAGTGGATAACCGCCGTAATATTGTTCTGGGCAAAGACCTCCTCCACCTGCCCGGGGTTTAAGAGGTCGGCCTCATAAAACACAAAATCCCGCCCGGTTATCTGCCGGATGCGATCCAGCACCTGCGGCTGCGAGTTGCAGAAATTATCCAGCATCACCACCGAGTGCCCCTGCTCCAGCAGCAAGGCGGCGGTGTGGCTGCCGATATAGCCGGTTCCGCCGGTCACCAGTATGGACATCATCATCCCTCCGCTGTCGTTTTATCACTGCCTTTGAGTATAGAGAAAAGCCCGGGAGCTGTCAATAAATCCCGAAATTATGGCAACAATAACCATAGATGAAGGGCCTGCCGGGGTTTGCGGTCATGGGGCGGGCCGAAAGGTGGGCACAAGCTGCCCCAGAGCCTCCAGCGTCGGGCCGGGGTCGGGCCGCTCCAGCGTGCGGCGCAGGGCCTCCAGACGGTCGGCAAAAAGGGCGGCGTCGGTCTGCACCGGGCGGTTGATAAATATCTTTTCATTGCCGGTCTTGGTGGTATCCTCCTCGGCAAGGGAGATTTCCTCAAACAGCTTTTCGCCGGGGCGGGTGCCGCAGAAGCTGACCTCGATATCCTTATGGGGGGTCAGCCCCGAGAGCCGGATAAGGTCGCAGGCCAGGTCGTAAATCTTCACAGGCTGCCCCATATCCAGCACAAAGATTTCGCCCCCCTGCGCCATTGCCCCCGCCTCCAGTACAAGCTGCACCGCCTCGGGGATGGTCATAAAGTAGCGCACCATCTCGGGGTGGGTCACCGTCACCGGGCCGCCCGCGGCAATCTGGCGCTTAAAGGTGGGTACCACGCTGCCCTGCGAGCCCAGCACGTTGCCGAAGCGCACGGCGCAAAAGCCGGTTTTGCCCTTGCCCTCCAACTGCTGCACCGCCAGCTCGGCCACCCGTTTGGTGGCTCCCATCACGTTGGCAGGGTTCACCGCCTTGTCGGTAGAGATCAGGATAAACCGCTCGGCCCCCGCCTCGATGGCGGCCTGAGCGGCGTTGATGGTGCCAAAGACGTTGTTTTTCACCGCCTCCTGCGGGTTGAGCTCCATCATCGGCACATGCTTGTGGGCGGCGGCGTGGAACACCACCTTGGGCCGGTAGCGGCCAAAGACCTCGGCCAGCCTCTGCTTATCCCGCACCGACCCCACCACCGTCAGGTAGCGGGCAGGGTCAAAGTCCTCAGAAAGGCGCGCGTCCAGCGCAAAGAGGCTGTTTTCGCTGATATCGAATACCACCACAAGGGCAGCGCCAAACTTGAGGGCCTGGGTGCAAATCTCGGAGCCGATCGAGCCCGCCCCGCCGGTCACCAGCACCACTGCCCCCGCCAGCAGGCTGCGCACCCGCCCAAGGTCAAGGTGGATGCTCTGGCGGTGCAGCAGCTCCTCGGGGGCGATATCGGCCAGCTTTGCAAGGCTGATGTCATCCGGGCCGGAGGAAAGCCCAAACTTGCGCAGCCCCAGCCCCAGCCTGCGGCAGTCGGCCATGAGGCGGCGCAGCTGCTCCGGCTCGGGATTGTTGATGGCCACCACCACCTGCTCGACCCGGTACCAGCTTTTAATGCGCTCCAGGTCCTGTATGCCCCCCGCCACCCGGATGCCTCCAATCAGGGCGTCGGCCTTGCCGGGGTCGTCGTCGATGAAAGCCACCGGCACCAGCCGCTCAGAGGGGTCGCGGGTAAGCTTTTCGGCCAGATAGCGGCCCAGCTCGCCCGCGCCATAGATGGCGGTGGGGCGAAAGTGCTGGGGCAGGTGGCGCTGCTTAAAACGAATGTAGAGCAGCATGCCAAAGGCGGGCAGCAGGCGGCTGGTGACCGTCAAGAAGTAGAGTACCGCCCCAAAAATCAGGATGATTTCTATCGGCACGCCCAGGCGCATCTGGCGGTCAAGCCCCAGCAGCGCCGCCGAGGTGCAGCCGATGGCGGCCGCCGAGCGCAGCGCGAAGGAGGAGGTCATCGGCCGCAGGCTGCGGGTGTAAACGTTGAACAGGGCGTTAAAGCCAAAGGTGATGAGCAGGCAGGCAAGGATAAAAGTGCTGCGGTTTTGCAGGTAAAAGGGCGGAATCTCGCGCACAAATCCAAAACGCAGCCGCAGCGCCACCGCCACCGCAAAGGCTGCCGAAAAAAAATCCCAAACCAATAAAAGGGCCAAACAGGTGTTTTGCCGGGCCTTGAGCATAGCAGTCGTCCCCTTCAAATTATGCAGATATCTTCATTATCTCGTGAAAACAACGGGATATGCATTTTGACAAATTTACTGCCGATTTAAGCAAATTAGACGATATTCGGCTAAATTGGCCCGCTTTCTCTCGATAACCCGGGAAATATCTGTATTTATCTAAAAATCGCCCGATTTCTCTTGAAAAGATGCACAGATGGGGGTATAATCTTATAGGTTGGGCAATATTGCCCTGCGCGCCGCAGAGTGCGCGGTCCTGCTCCCTCCGGCTTTCAGAGGAGAGGCGGAACAAGTATATTTTATTTTTTAAAAACGGAGGTGGCGTTGTGAGCGGCGACCCTGGCGGAGATAGTTGCCATTTGAATAACACATCGGGTGCGGCCGCGACCGGCCACCGGCTTTAGCGGCCCCGCACCCTGGAAGGCGGGGAATATTTTGGTCAACTTTTATAAAACCATCGACAATAAAATTCAAGAACAAAACGAGCTGACCCCCGGTTGCTGGATATCGGTCATCAGCCCCACCGAGGATGAGGTCGCCTATCTGATTAACGACCTGCACATCGACTCGGGGTTTATCCGCGCGGCACTGGACGACGAGGAGTCGCCCCGCATCGAGCTGGAGGACGACCAGACGCTGATTATTGTGGACGTGCCGGTAGCCGAGCATAATAAGAACGCCTCGGCGCTTTCTTACTCCACCATGCCCATGGGGATTGTCATTACCGACCATTGGGTCATTACCATCTGCCTGCGGCCCCATCAGGTCATCAGCGAGGTGACCGACGGCATGGTAAAAAACATCACCACCCATCTGCGCACCCGCTTTTTGCTGACGCTGCTGCTGCGCGTCGCCTCGCGCTTTTTGCTCTACCTTAAGCAGATTGATAAAATCTCCTCCTACACCGAGCAGATGCTGCATAAATCGATGAGGAACAAGGAGCTGTTTCAGCTGCTGGGGCTGCAAAAGTCGCTGGTGTTCTTCTCCACCTCCCTCAAGGCCAACGAGGTCACGCTGGAGAAAATCATGCGGGGGCGCATCATCAAGCTGTATGAGGAGGACGAGGATATCCTCGAGGATGTGCTCATCGAGGTCAAGCAGGCCATCGAGATGTGTAACATTTACTCCTCGATTCTCACCGGCACCATGGACTGTTTTGCGTCTATTATATCAAATAACCTGAACATCGTCATGAAGGTGCTTACCTCGCTGACCATCGTCATGGCGATACCCACCATCATTACCAGCCTTTACGGCATGAACGTGCCCGACCTGCCGCTGCCGTCCTTTTGGTTCCCGGTGTTTCTCTCGATTTTGAGCATGGGCGCCGCAGCCTTTGTGCTGGTTAAAAAAGGGATGTTCAAATAGGCGGCTGAAGTGGGGGGAGATTGGTTCCCGACGGCTTGCCTTGGTGTACCCATACGGGTTTTATGTAAAAATACGGGGCGGCTGATAGCCGCCCCCAGGATGTTTTGGGGGTATTTGCGGGTTCTGCGCCTCAACGTGCAGCCTGTAGGGGCCGATGCCCGCATCGGCCCGAATAGACTATCCCGTAGCCCCAATAGGGGATACCACCCCGGTCTTCGGCCACCCCTCCAGGGAGGGGAATGGAGTACTGCTTGCCCTTTCCACGACAATCCAACCTGCCGCCATGACCTTAGCGGTCAGGCAGACGAAAACAGGGCCATTCGGTATCACCGAATGGCCCTGTTGCTATTGTTGTTTAACAGGCTTTAGTCGTGGTTTGAAACATGAAGCCCGGCGGTTTGCTCAACCTCCAGAACAAAGGCCAGCACCTTACCGGCAGAGCATTCGGGGTCGCACACAATGGCGTCCAGCACCGCCTGGGTCTTTTCTTTTTCGATAATGGTCAGCACCACATCGGTGTCCTGCTCAATCGATATATCAAAAAACTTCACCGCCTGCTCGATGCCGTTGCCCGAGCCGTGCATCACGGTGCCGCCGCGGGCGCCGGCTTCACGGGCCGCCGCTACCACCGTATTGGCAAACCCCCGGTTGACAATCGATACAATCAGTTCATATTGCTTTTTTGCCTCCATAGCGGGTCCCTCCTCCTTTTTGCCGGTTGCTTCCGGCCTGTCTTTCAGCATCTTTGCCACTGCGGTGGCAACCTTCTCCACTCCCAGCACAAAGGCGATGCCGTTGCCGGGTTTGCTCAGATGCACCTTTTGGTCGATGGCCTTCAAAATATCGGTCAGCCGCTCCTGCGGCACAAAGGACAGTACAATTTCACGCTCCCAGTTATCCAGCCCCAGCAGCTGCAGCACCTTGCTTTTTGCGGTGCCCCGGGCCATCAGGACAGTGTTGTAAAGCGCGCCTTCCGACCTTGCGGCGTTTGCGGCTTTGCTCCCCATGCCCTGGTTTACAATCGACATCAGCAGTTTGTAGTAAGGAAAAACACACTCCATCTTTTCGCCTCCCTTTATTACGCGGTTCGGTAAGCAAGCCTGTGCCTCACCCTGGCTAAAGAACCTCGCCCTCGGCCTCGGCTTCGGCTGCCAGCAGCTGGGCCTTTTTCTCTTTTGCCCTATAAATATGCCCAATAATTTGTATAGTGATAAGCGGGGTCATGGCAACCAGCGCCACCACGCCAAAGGCGTCGGATAGGGTGTTGCCCCCCAGATGGTTGGTGGCGCCCACTGCCACCGAAAGGATAAAGGTAGCGGTCATCGGCCCGGTGGCCACACCGCCGGAATCGAAGCCGATGGCGGTAAAGAGCGGCGGGCAGTTTTTCATCAGCAGGAATGCGATGGCATACCCCGGCACAATAAACCACCAGATGCTGATGCTGGTCAGCACGCGAATCATGGCAAACCCCACCGAGAGCCCGACGCTCAGGCTCAGCGAAAGCAGCATCACCCGCCGTTTGATATGACCGCGGGATACCTCCTCAACCTGCTGGTTGAGCACATAGACCGCAGGCTCCGCCGAAACAACGGCGAGCCCCAGTATAACACCAATGGGGATTAAAATCCAGTTATTTTTATTGGCAGCCAGCGTCTGCCCCAATTCGGCGGCGGCGGAGCTGAATCCGGCGTTTACACCGGTCAAAAACAGCACCAGCCCAAGGAAGGTATAGAGCAGCCCCAGCACAATTCTGTAAGCCTGCCTGCGGGGAAGCTTCAAGAGGGTTGCCTGCATAATAAAGAAGATGGCAACCATTGGGGCGAGGGCGAGGGCCACGTTGTACGCCTCCGCCGGCAGCTCATGCAAAAAGGAGGCAATCAGCCCGGTGGACTGCGCGGCGGCAGGCTGGGCCGCAGCCGTGGCAGCCCCGGCAGTAGCCGTGTCGCCAAACAGAAGCCCCAGCATCAGCACCGCGATAATCGGCCCGGCAGAGGCCAGCGCCACCAACCCGAAGCTGTCGTCCTGAGAGCTTTTGTCGCCGCGAACCGAAGCGATGCCCAGCCCCAGCGCCAGAATGAAAGGGACGGTCATCGGCCCGGTGGTCACGCCGCCCGAGTCAAAGGCCACCGAAAGATAATCGGGCGCCACCGTCGAAACGATGGCCGCCAGGCCAAAAATAATCAGATAGCTGATGCGCAATATGGTGGAAAGGGGTACCTGAAAGATAATGCGCAGCAGGGCGCAGGCCACGTAAAAGCCGACCCCAACCGAAACGGTCGCCATCAGCAGCATCTTGGCGATGGTTCCGTCCGACGCAAGGAACACCTGATTGGCCAGCACCTGCAAATCGGGCTCGGCCATGGTGACCATAAAGCCGGTCAAAAAACCGAACAGGATAATCAGCCACAGCTTACGGCGTTTGGTGAGTGAAGAACCCATCACCTCGCCCATGGGCACTACACCGATATCGGCGCCAAAATTAAACACTGCCAACCCCAGCACCACAAAAACGGCGCCTAAAGTGAAAGCTCCGAGGGTTTGCGGCGATAAAGGCGCAACGGTGAAGTGCAAAATAAGTACAATACAGTAGATTGGTATGACAGAGAGCACAACTTCTAATATTTTCTTCAGCAGCTGCAAAGGCTCGACCTCCTTTTATTTTGTCTATTTGATATGCCGGAGAAGGACATTAATAATAGGTTAACATTAATAATATATCATAAATGGCTTAAAACACCAAACCGAAGGCGTCCATTTTTGGGGCAAACAGCAGACGCGGACGTTTAAAATCATCCTGTTTTTTCCGACAGAAAACCTTTGCCCCCAACCTTGCCGGAAATAACATGTTGTATAATAATTTATTCTTGATATCATATATAGCAAATATAATGTAATATATATTTGACATTTAGACGAGGCTGTGCTATGCTTTTAGCAGGACATCAAAACAGGGGGCAACCGAAATGGGAAAAAACCTGAGGCTTAAGTCGGCCCGCGCCGCGCTGGATCTATCGCAGCAGGAGCTGGCCCACCGGGTTGGGGTCACCAGGCAGACCATCAACGCCATCGAAAGCGGGGATTATAACCCCACCATCAATCTTTGCATCGCCATCTGCCGCAGCCTGGGCAAAACTTTAGACGAACTTTTTTGGGAGGAAGCCAGAGATGAATAAGCATGAGCGTGAATTCGATGAAAGGCAGCTTCAAAAAAGGCACCGGCTGGGCAACGACGCCTTTACCATGCTGGCGCTGCTGCTGATGGCTGACGCGGTACTGTATATTTTTGACGTCAAATGGGTGCCTTACCCCACCAATGTTTTTATTTTGCTGGTAATATGCTGCGGGGTGTTTGTGGTACGGGCCGCATGGCATGGCGCCTTTGTGGGGCCGCGCCAAAGCGGGGCAGGCAAGCTGGGTGTGGCGATGATGACGGCGGTAATCAGCATTGGAACAGCGCTCATCATCAGTTACCAAAGAAAGCGGCTGCAGATGCCCGCCGCCCCGGATGGCGGCTCCGAGCTGCTGATGCTGGTGAGCTGGTCCTTTTTGGCGGTGGCATGGGCGGTCTGGCTCTGGAAGCGGCACAAGGAAAAGCGGGAGGAGCAGTAAGATACCTTTTCGCGCCCATCTTGGCGCAGGGGCAACGCCCGGCAAGCCCACAGCGAGAAACCGGGAGGGTGCCTCTGCATGAAAGAGCGGGGCAGGGTACCTTATCCTCAAACCAATTATAATTTTGGCAGCATAAAACCCAAAAGGCCGGGCTTCCAACTGGATTGGAAGCCCGGCCTTTTGGGTTGCCGGGTTATTCGCTCAGGGTTTTCAGCTTATCTTCGATGCCTGCGGCAATCCCGCTTAGCTGCTGTGAGATTTCGTCAAAGGCAATGGCGGAAATCTCTTTGGCGCTGAACAGGGTGCTGCGGCAGAGGGTCAGGGCGTTTTCCAGGTCACCGGCAGCCACCAGCGTGCCGACGGTATGCTCCCGCTGGGCAAAGTACTCCAGAATAAACTGCCCCAGCGAGGCGGGCTGGGTTTCCAGCGCCTGATAAACCACCGCTTTCAGGTTTTCGTTCATACGGCCTCTCCTTTGCCCTTACAGGTGATGGCAGGCGTCGCAGTCCCCAATGGCGCCGACGATGGGGTCGGGGTCGATGCCCTGCCTGCGGTAATAGTCGGCGATGGCGGCCTTAACCGCCTGCTCGGCCAGCAGAGAGCAGTGCACCTTGGCGGGGGGCAGGCCGTCCAGTGCGTCCACAACCGCCTTGTTGGTAAACTTCAGCGCATCCTCCAGCGACAGGCCCTTAATCATCTCGGTGGCAATCGAGCTGGTGGCAATGGCCGCGCCGCAGCCAAAGGTCTTAAAGCGCACGTCGGTGATGGCGCCGCCGTCCACCTTGATATACATCTTCATAATATCGCCGCATTTGGCGTTACCGACCTCGCCAATGCCGTCGGCATTTTCAAGCTCGCCCACATTGCGGGGGTTTGAAAAATGGTCCAGCACTTTATCAGAATAAAGCATTGTTCAACATTCCTTTCATGCTCGGGGTTGTTTTCTAACCTTTTGTACCGCTAACACGTTGGGGATTATTGCTGCTCGCGGCGCATCATATCCTCCCAAACGGGGGATATACTGCGCAGCCGTTCCACAACAACCGGCACCGCTTCGAGGATATCATCCACATCCTCCTCGGTGTTGCTTTCGCTGAGCGAGATGCGCAGTGAGCCGTGGGCCACCTCGTGAGGCAGGCCGATGGCCAGCAGCACATGGCTGGGGTCGAGCGAGCCGGAGGTGCAGGCCGAGCCGGAGGAGGCCGCGATGCCCTTGTTATCCAGCATCAGCAGCAGCGCCTCGCCCTCGACCCCCACAAAGGAGATGTTCAGGTTGCCGGGCAGCCGCCGGGCGCGGTCGCCGTTGAGGCGGGTGTGGGGCAGCTTCAGCAGCCCGTCAATCAGCCGCTCCCGCATGGCGAGAAGCCGCGGGGCCGCTTTGGGATAGCTTTCCACCGCGAGGGAAATCGCCTTGCCCAGACCCACGATGGAGGCCACGTTTTCGGTGCCTGCGCGGCGGTTGTTTTCCTGCCCGCCGCCGTCAATGAGGTTTTCGATGATAACCCCCTTGCGGATATAGAGAGCGCCCACCCCTTTGGGGGCATGCAGCTTATGGCCGGAAAGGGAAAGCAAATCTACCTGCAGCGCCTTGACGTCCACATCAATGTTGCCCACCGCCTGCACCGCGTCGGTGTGCAGCAGCACCTTGCGCTGTCTGCATATCGCCCCGATTTCGGCTATCGGCTGGATAGTGCCAATCTCGTTGTTGGCCAGCATGATGGTCACCAACGCGGTATCCTCCCGCAGCGCTTCCTCCACCTGACGGGGGCTGACAAGACCCATCTCGTCCACCGGCAGATAGGTCACCTCAAAGCCCTCTTTTTCAAGGCTTTGGCAGGCGTGCAGCACTGCGTGATGCTCAAAAACGGTGGTAATAATATGTTTTTTACCTTTTTTGGCGAGCTTTCTGGCTGCGCCCTTGATGGCCCAGTTGTCCGATTCAGAGCCGCCGCCTGTGAAATAAATCTCGTTGGCCGACGCTCCCAGTGCCGCGGCCACCTGCTCGCGGGCGGTTTCAATCGCACGCTTGGCCTCGCGCCCCTTGGCATAGATGCTGGAGGGGTTGCCATAGCCTTCGGTCAGCCACGGAAGCATCGCCTCCAGTACCTGTGGGCTCACAGGTGTGGTGGCGGCGTTGTCTACATAAATAAATTTACTCATCCTATCACCTTAAATCACCCAAAGTATGGTTGTAATTCTTACAAACCAATAATATACCTTTTTGGTATAAAACGCAATACCTTATCAGGGAAATTAACGAAAATCTTCAATCTGTGCCACGGCCAGCCGGTCGCAGCGCTCATTTTCGGGGTGGCCTGCATGGCCGCGCACCCAAACCAGCTTGACGGTATGCAGCTTAAGCAGCGGCAGCAGCCGTTGCCAAAGGTCGGCGTTGGGCACCGGGGTGCTGCCACGCTGCCAGCCCTTCTGCTGCCAGCCGTAGACCCAGCCCTTGTCCACTGCGTCCACCAGATATTTCGAGTCGCTGTAAAGGGTCACGTTGCAGGGCTCCTTGAGGGCCGCCAGCCCTTCGATGGCTGCGGTGAGCTCCATGCGGTTGTTGGTGGTGGCCGCTTCGCCCCCCGCAAGCTCTTTTTCGACACCCTTAAACCGCAGGATAGCGCCCCATCCCCCCGGGCCGGGGTTGCCCGAGCAGGCTCCGTCGGTAAACAGCTCGACGTTTTTTTTCGCGTCCTTCATGTCACACCCTCTTTACAGTTCTGCATGGGGGTTTTGGCCCGCCTTTGAGGCCGGCTTTTTACGCCCGCATTATTATATACCTTTTTAGGGGATTATACAATAGCGGGAAAGCCCGGCCCATCGACCTGTTTATATGCGCAAATTCCGCAGGGGAGCGGGTCGATGTGGGCAGGCTATCAAAGGCGAAATCGGGTGCCAATTCCCCTCCTTGGAGGGGTGGCCGAAGGCCGGGGTGGTTCTGCATACAGCTTACCATCATTCAGCCTGCGCGGGCCGGTATGGGCGGGTTTACCTGTAAACGACGCGCAATTTGGGCAGAATGCCGAAAATCTCTGCTGCCAGGCAAAAAAGAGGCCCAACTGGGCCGACGGGCGTTAAGGGCTGCAATTTTGCTGCATACTAAGGGCAAAGGCCCGCCGGAAAAGCGGCGGAGCCCAGACGGCAACAAGGAGGAGATGCCATGATAACAGCGGTGATAATGGCCGGAGGCGAGGGCAGCCGCCTGCGGCCCCTGACCTGCGACCTGCCCAAGCCGATGGCGCGGCTCTGCGGCCGCCCCACCATCGAATATATCCTCGACCTGCTGGTGCGGCACGGCGTTACCAATGCGACGGTGACGCTGGGCTACCTTTCGCATGTCATTACCGATTATTTTTCAGACGGCCACCGGGGGGATATCCAATTGGAATACGCCCTTGAGGACAGGCCGCTGGGCACGGCGGGCAGCGTCAAAAACGCCTGCCCCTCGCCGGAGGACCATCTGCTGATTATCAGCGGAGACGCCCTTTGCGACTTCGACCTGAGCGCCGCCATCCGCAGGCACAGGGAAAGCGGGGCCGACGCGACGCTGGTGGTCAAAGCGGTGGAGGACCCCCGTGAATACGGCCTGGTCTGCTCCGACGGCAACGGCGCCATCACCGGCTTTGTGGAAAAGCCCTCCTACTATCAGGCGGTCAGCGAGCTTGCCAACACCGGAATATATATACTATCCCCGGCGGCGGTTGAGCTGATACCCAAGGGCAAGAAATTTGACTTTGCAAAGGACCTCTTCCCGCTGATGATGGCCCGGGGCATGTCGCTGATGTCGGTGGAGGACGAGGGCTACTGGTGCGACATCGGCGACCTTGGCAGCTACCATTCCTGCCAGCGGGATATTCTGGAGGGGCGGGTGCGGTGCGCGCTGCCGGGGCGCAAGGATAGAAACGGAAACGTCTACGGCGGGCTTCGCCCGAGAGGGCGGTATACCGTCATCCCCCCGGTGTATATCGGCGAAGGGGTGCATATCGGCGATAACGCCGTCATCGAGGCCGGGTCGGTCATCGACGACCGCTGCCGCATCGGGCAGAGCGTACGGGTCAGCGGCTCGGTGCTGCTGGAGGGCTGCTCGGTGGGCTACGGCGCCAGCCTCACCGGCGCGGTGGTCTGCGCGGGCGGGGTCATCGGCGAGCGGGCCATGCTTTTTGAGGGCAGCACGTTGGGCTTCGGCGCAAGGGTAGGGGCGGGCGCTCAGCTTGCGCCGGGGGTAAAAATCTGGCCGGGGCGCGACATCGCCTCCTACGCGCAGGTTTCGGGCACCATCAAGCAGACCATCTCGACCCGGGGCTGGTTTGACGACGACGGCATCGGCGACGGCGGCTGCGCGCGGTTGAGCCCCGAGGTCTGCGCCCGCATCGGCGGCGCGGTGGGAGCCGCCTCGCTGGGGCCGGTGGGGCTGGCGGGCAGCGACGACCCGGCCGCACAGCTCTATAAAACCGCCCTCGCGGCAGGGATACAGGGCGCGGGGCAAAAGGTGCTGGATTTTGGCGAAGGCACCCGCGCCCTCTACAACTTTGCCATGCACCTGACCGGGGCCGCGCTGGGCATCTATATCACCGGTGGCAAAAACATCTGTGTGCAGATTACCGGGCAGGCGGGGCTGCCGGTGAGCCGCAGCGTCGAGCGCACCCTCGAGGCGATACTCTCCCGTGGGGAGAGCAATCTGGCCGAGCGGGGCAAGCTGGGGGTACGGGCCGATATCTCGGGCATGTGGGCGCTTTATTGCAGCCACCTGGCCAAGCAGGCCCCACAGGGGCTGGAGGGGGTGGGCTGCATCCTGAAATGCAGCAACCCGGCGCTGGAACGGCAGGCCCGAGAGGTGCTTTCGGGTCTGGGCTGCAACCTGCTCACCGGCTTCACCCTTTGGATAGACACAGCGGGCGACCGGGTGACCCTCTTTGAAAGCAGCAGAGTGGTTGTGCACCACCACCGGCTGCTGGCCATCCTCTGCGCCGACGAGTTTGAACAGGGCAACGACGTGGCCCTGCCCTACGACGCCCCCCGCGCCATCGATACCCTGGCCCAGCGTTATGGCAGACGGGTGCTGCGCTACTACTCCTGCCCGGTGGATGACTCCGACCAGGAGGCCCGCGACCTTGCCGCCATCCAGTTCTGGAGCCGCGACGCCCTGATGATGGTGGTGCGGCTGCTGGATATCTACCGCCGCAAGGGGATGCGGCTGGACGCCATGATGGAGGGCATCCCCGGCCTCTTTGTCACCGAGCGCACCGCGCAGATACAGGGCAACCCCGGCAAGGTTATCTCCAAGCTGAGCAGCGGCACCCTGACGGGGGGCGAGGGCGCAGTCATCAAACGGGGGGATTCCACCGTCTTTGTGCGCTCCAGCAAAAACGGCGGCGCGCTGCGCATTTTTGCCGAAGCCCCCAGCAGCGAGGCGGCCTCCGAGCTCTGCGCCGATATCCTGCGCAAGCTGGGCGCTCCCGGCTCTACTTGACAGAAAAAAGGGTTCTCGGTTAAAATGTGAATAGCGACGTGTTCGGCTTTTGTAAATTTTTTTTGAATATGTACGGAACAACAACAGAATAACACGAGTGCAGACATCCCAAAACCGGAGGCAGGTGGCTTTCGATTATCCGGTACAAAAGGGCCGGCGTTCAGGCCGTGTTCTTTCACTGGATGTGTTTTTCGCCACCGCCCGGTGCGGCGTCGGCCGGCTTGCATAACCGGTGCCGGCGGTTTTTTGCGGCTTTGCCGCTCCGTTATAAGGGTTTGTCTGCCCGCTTGGGTGTGGCTGTTATACAGTCACACCTGCCGGTGTGCCCCGGACTTAAGCGCGGGGCGGTTTTTTGCTCGGCCTTTTTTTGAGGCCGGGCAGGACTGCTGCTTTCATTTTGGCCCACCGGCGTACATCATGCTGACAAATTGACCCGTTTTTTACCAAAGGCGGGTCCGTCTGATATGCAAGGTTTTCAAAAATAATAATCCCAATTTATATAACGGAGGTATTTTTCGTGTCGGAAAACAACAAAAAGGGTGCACCGGCTGCCGAAGAAAAGACGGCTGCACAGCGCACCAATAAGGACGGCAAGCCCGCGACAAGACGGGGCAGACCGCCCAAAAAGGACAAAAACAGCGCGGCCGCAAAGGAAGCGGCTGCTGTTAAAAAGGAAAACGGCGCAGCCGTGAAAGAGGCGGCGCCCGCGCAAAGCGCGGCGGGCCCTGCCCGGTGGGGTATGGTCAGCGTTCCGGAGGTG
>JAEWWW010000144.1 GCA_023396215.1 Bacillota bacterium
GAGGCCCAGTCCTATTACTACCCCAAGCTGGTACAAACCCATCTGGTCAGCTATTTCTCAATGCTGGAGTTTGGCGAGCTGTATGTCATGCTGCAGATACTGGGCGGCTGGCTGCTGAAATATCTGATTGCCTTCCACGCCCTGTTGCAGATGATGGAAAGCTTTAAGATGAAGCCCCGCGCCATCTATATCTCCTGCTTTGTAATTACCGCTCTGGTGCTGGTGGGAGCTTACCTGTTGTCCTACACCTCACTGCGGCTGTTCAGGGCGCTGGAGTACCTGCCATGGATAAGCCTGGTCAACTTCATTTTGATACCCACCGTCGCCTTCATTCTGTTTCGCCGCAA
The DNA here is from genome assembly GCA_023396215.1 of Bacillota bacterium. Classification (GTDB taxonomy): domain Bacteria; phylum Bacillota; class Clostridia; order Oscillospirales; family Ruminococcaceae; genus Heteroruminococcus. The sequence continues at coordinate 348 of JAEWWW010000144.1, forward strand.
AAACAAGCGGACGCCCCCCGCCCCCGCGCAGCCTGCGTAAAAGGCGGCTGCCAGCCAATCGGCGGCAGCAAAAGGTATTTTGCATTTTTGCACGGATAAAGGTATAATAGAGTCGTTGCCACACCCACAGAGCGGTGCTGGCGGCGCCTTTCTGAAAACCGGAGGGCACTTTAAAACAAAGGAGGAAAACAGGTGGAACTGTGCGACCGAAGTAGCAACATGGACAGTGTGTATCGATTACATAACAGGCCGGGCAGCGCAGCCGCTTGTTTTTCTTGCCGTGCGCCTGAGTAGCCCCTGTATGTAATTGGATTGCACACCGTGGAGAAAGAAAGCGGGAGCTCGCCCGTTTTGTTTCTGTGCGGTTTTGTTCATTTTTGCACTTCCTGCCTTGCATCAAAATCTTGCAGGGCCTGTCCTCTTCCCACCGGCAAGCAGCGCCGTGTCGGCCGTCGCCTAGGCCGGTTGGGAAGATAGGCTCCAACAAAGGAGGAATTCAAAAATGGAGAGCTTTGACCTTTTAAGAGAATTGCTGGAAAACCGGGATTACCGCCAGCTGCGCAGCCGGCTGATGGCGATGAACGAGGTGGACATCGCCCAGTTTATCGAGGAGCTGACCACCGAAAAGGCGCTGGTGGCCTTTCGCGCCCTGCCCAAGGAGCAGGCGGCCGAGGTCTTTGCCAACTTTTCCAGCGAGCTGCAGGAGTATATCATCAGCTCGATTAACGACCAGGAGCTTGCCTTTATCATCGAGGAGCTGTTTGTGGACGACGCGGTGGACATGCTGGAGGAGCTGCCCGCCAATGTGGTAAAGCGGGTGCTGCGCAACGCCACCCCCGAAACCCGCAGCCTGATCAACCAGTTTTTGCAGTACCCCGAAAACTCCGCCGGCAGCATTATGACGGCAGAGTTCACCGACCTGCACAGCGATATGTCGGTGGCCGACGCCATCAGCCATATCCGCCGCACCGGCGAGGACCGCGAAACGGTGTATACCTGCTATGTCACCGACAGCCGCCGGGTGCTGGACGGGGTGGTGACGGTCAAAGACCTGCTGCTGAGCGACGACAGCCGCACCGTGGCCGAGGTTATGGATACCGACGTCATCTATGCCACCACGCTGGAGGACCAGGAGGAGGTAGCCAACCGCTTTAAAAAGTACGGCCTGCTTTCGATGCCGGTGGTGGACCATGAAACCCGCCTGGTGGGTATCATCACCGTCGACGACGTGCTGGACGTGCTGGAGGAGGAGGCCACCGAGGACTTTGAGAAGATGGCGGCCATGATACCCTCCGAGCGGCCTTACCTGAAAACCTCCGTCCTCTCCCTTGCCAAAAACCGCATCGTCTGGCTGCTGGTGCTGATGGTTTCGGGTATGATTACCGGTGCTATTCTGGGCCGGTACGAAGCCGCCTTTGCGGCCATGCCCATGCTGGTGACCTTTATCCCCATGCTGACCGACACCGGCGGCAATGCCGGCTCTCAGAGCAGCACGCTGGTCATCCGCGGCATCGCCCTTGCAGAGATACGTAGCAAAGACCTGCTTGCCGTTATGTGGAAAGAGCTGCGGGTCAGCATACTTGTCGGCGCCGCTTTGGGCACCGTCAACCTTGTTCGTCTGATGATTACTTACCCCGGAAACACCGCAATGGCGCTGACCGTGTCGATTACCCTCTTTGCCACCGTGCTGATTGCCAAAACGGTGGGCAGCATGCTGCCCATTGTCGCCAAGGTTTTTAAGGCCGACCCCGCCATTATGGCGGCCCCCCTCATTACCACCATCGTGGACGCGCTCTCGCTGATAATTTATTTTTCGGTAGCCACAAGGCTGCTGCCGATGTAGCGCCCGCGCATCGCTTTGTACAGACGGTAGTTTTTGACATACCAAAATCCGGCGCTTGCCTCAAGCGCCAGACTCCAGCCTGTCGAAAAGGTGGACAGGCTTTATAGGGGGTATCCATACCCCCTATATACCCCCGGTTTCGCGCCGCAGTCGGCGCGGGTCAATGTCAAAATTCGCCGCACATGTCGCCGAATTTTGTGATGCGGGGGCTTGCACCCCTGTCCTGCTTTGTGCAGAGGGTAGTTTTTGACATACCAAAATCCGGCGCTTGCCTCAAGCGCCGGATTGTTCTGTAAAAAACAATTGACAATCTTTGTCTAAAATGCTACGCTTTTTGTACTATGTGTTATAATACGGTTATAAGGCTTTGAGGCGGGCCTTTTGGCTGAGTGCCCGTTGCCGCCTTGCCGTATTGCCGAAGGGGACGCTCGCGGCGCTAATAGGCGCGCGGCGGCGGACGATGCCCGTGCGGCGGCCGGTGGGGCGGCCTTGGCGGCGGGCGGTGGCCCGGCGGGCCAAACCAGGGCGGGCCTATCCATGGGGGCCCTATCCAAGGCGGGCCGAACCAGGGCGGGCCTATCCAGAAGCCGGGGGGTCTTGGTCCGGGCGGCCGATAGGGCTGCCCCGGGCGATGCATCCCCGAGCGTGGCGGTCCTCCATAGGGGGAAAAGGGCGGCATATCCTGCACCTCCTTTTTCCTTATCATATGCGCGCGGCAACCCGATGGCTACCGGGCAGGCGGCGGAGGCCCGAACCCCAGATACATATAATCGGCCATCTGCCGCGCCTGCTGGTCCATCAGCTCATAGAGCGAAAGGCTCTGCTCGTACTGCCCGGCGATACGCTTGGCGGTCAGCTCCTCCAGCGTCTGCAGCTGGTCGTCCAGCATGGCCTGCCACTGGCCGCTGCGCCAGATGGGGTTCAGGCGGACCAGCAGCGCCGAAAGCGCCTCTGCGCCCTGCTGCCACTGGCGGCGCCAATGCTTTATCTGGGCGGGGCCGCCCGCTTTGAGGGCATCTATGACGCGGGCTGTCAACTGCTGCTGCCGCTGCCAGTAGATGCGCAGCTGCCCCGCGACGGCGCGGCCATACAGTCGTGCCATCCGCCCTTCAAAAAGGTCGAAGGGCCTTGCAAGCCCGCTCCCAACCGCTTGCAGGTCGCCCAGCTTATCCACCGCGCTGACCGCGTAGCTGCGCAGCCACGCGGCCTGCCCGGCCCAGAGGGCCTGCACCTCGCTGTTCATTTCAAGCTGGGCGAAGCAGCTTGCTCCCCCACCCTCCCAAGGCGTCTGCAACGGCTATCCCTCCTGCACAGGCTTGTTACTGCCATTGTATGCACAGGCGCCGCGCCGGGTTTTCCCGCCGTGAGCGGCGGGCGGCCGGTTGGATAGATTAATAAATTTTAAATTTTCTTTATGGCATATTGTTTTTATATTAACATTAAGTTCATAAATAACCGCTATGCTACTAAAAGAGCAAAGATGAGGTGAGGCAGTCATTATGTCAAATCGGGTTGTTTCTATCAAAAACATGTATAAAATCTACAACCCCGGCGAAAACGAGGTGCGGGCGCTGGACGGCGTCGACCTCGAGATTGACCAGGGGGAGTTTGTCGCCATTGTGGGGCAGTCCGGCTCGGGGAAATCCACCTTTATGAATATGCTGGGGTGTTTGGATGTTCCCACGTCGGGGGAATACCTGCTGAACGGGCAGGATGTTTCCAGTCTGAGCGACAATCAGCTTTCCACCATCCGCAACAAGGAAATCGGGTTTATCTTTCAGCAGTTTAACCTGATTACCTCGCTGACCGCCATGCAGAATGTCGAGCTGCCGCTGATTTATCGGGGCATCGGCATGGGGCAGCGGCATGAGATGTCGGCCGAGGCGCTGGAGCGGATGGGGCTTGGCGACCGGATGACCCATCGGCCCAACCAGATGTCGGGCGGGCAGCAGCAGCGTGTGGCCATCGCCCGCGCCATCGCCACCAAACCCAACATCATTCTGGCCGACGAACCCACCGGCGCGCTGGACTCCCATTCGGGGCAGGAGGTCATCAAAATTCTGCACCAGCTACATAGCGAGGGCAAAACCATTATCCTGATTACCCACGACAACGCCATCGCCCAGCAGGCCGGCCGGATTGTGCGCATTACCGATGGGCGTATCGAATCTGACACCGTTTCCACTCCAAATTCTTAAATTATAAAAGTGAGGATACGTTCATGGCAAAACACAAATTCTTTACCAAAAAGAAGATTATTATAACAGTGGTGGTGCTTTCGGCCGCGGCTTTGCTGGCACGTTCTCTGCTGAAGGGCGAGCCCCCTGCCCCGCTGGTTTCGGTCAAGGAGGCGTCGGCCGCCGACCTTCGTTCGGTGCTGAGCACCACCGGCACCATGACCGCGGGCCAGACCGATACATACATAGCCCCCATGGGCAACGTCAAGGTGGATAAGGTGCACGCCAAGCTGGGGGATTTTGTCAAGGAAGGCACCCTGCTGGTTTCCTTCGACAGCACCGAGGTGGAGCGCATCTACCGTCAGGCGGCGCTTGCCTATGACGTGAGCTACTACAATTACCTTGAAACCATCGCCAACTATGAGGATGTCACCGAGGATTACAACGAAGCCAAGGTGGACATCAAAAAACTTTACAGCGATATTGAAGATTACGACGACGAAATTGCCCGGATGCGGGTCGAGCTGAATAAAACCAACCTTGAGCTGCAGACGCTCAATCAGCAGCTTATGGAGGCCGACCCCGACGATAAGCCCGCCATCCAGAACCAGATAGACGCCATGACCGAAAAGCTGAAGCAGCAGAACCAGACGCTGATGGAGCTGACCTCAAGCCTCTCCACCAAGGAGGCCCGGCTGGAGCAGAAAAAATCTACCCGCGACAGCTACCAGAAGCAGCAGCTGAGCGACAACCGCCAAAAGCAGTTGGACGCCCAACTGAAGCTGGATGAGATTGCGCTGGATGTGGCCCGGCAGAACTACAGAGCCGCCACGGCGGGCATCACCGCCAAGGCCGACGGGGTTGTAACCCAGCTGACCGCGGTGGAAAACACCTATGTGACCCAGGGCCAGCAGCTGCTTGTGCTCAGCGGCAAAGACCCGGTTTCGGTTTCGGTATCCCTCAGCCGCTACGACCTTGAGCGGGTGGAGCTGGGGCAGAAGGCCACCATTAAGTATCTGGGCCGGCAGTATGACGCGGTTGTAGAAAAAATCAGCGACTACGCGGCTCCTTCCACCTCGGGCAGCCCCTCGGTCTATGCCGAGCTGCTGCTGCAAAACCCCGACGACCATATCAAGCTGGGCCTTGAGGCCAACGTCAGCATCATCACCGCCGAAAAGAGCGGAGTGCTGACCATCCCGGTGGAAACGGTCAGCACCGACAAGGAAGGGCGCTTCTGCTATGTGGCCGAGGAAGGCATCGTGGTGAAGAAATACATCACCACCGGCGCAAGCTCGGATACCCTCATCGAGGTGCTTACCGGCCTTGAAAAGGGCGCGCTGGTGCTTTATAACCCGCCCGAGCATATCAAGCCCGGCATGGCGGTTACCACCACCTTTGAAGATATCAGCACCCTGGGTGGAAACTATCTCATGATGGGGGTTTAACACAGCATGGGACAACTGATTGAATATGCAAAGATGGGCCTGATGAACATCTGGGCCAACAAAAGCCGATCGCTGCTGACCATGCTGGGCATTGTCATCGGCATCGCCGCGGTCATCATTATTCTGGTGGTGGGCAAGGGTGGCCAAGCCCAGATGGATGAGCAGTTCGACAGCATCAGCAACGGCAGCGTCAACATCTACATGAACTGGCGCAACGCCGGCGACAGCGATATGATTACCGTTGACGACATCAACGCTATCCGCGAAAACCTGCCGGAGGTGGCCGCCGTCAGCCCCACTGTGAGCCTTGGCGGCTCGCTGGTGGGCTGGGACGAGGACATTGCAGCCAGCATCAGCAGCGGCACCCCCGACCGGATGCTTATTACCAAGCCGAAGCTTGTTCACGGCCGCTACTGGACAGAGGACGACTACAATCAGGTGCGCAACGTCTGCACCATCGATCAGGCCTCTGCCCGCGAGATTTTTGGCAGCGAAGATGTGGTGGGCCTTGAGATTGAGGTGAGCGTCGAGGGGCGCGTTCGCCCGCTGAAAATCATCGGCGTCACCGAATCCGCCACCTCCTACTCCTATAACCGGGATATCACCGCCGCCATCGAGATGCCTCTTTCCACCCTGCAGGCCTACAACGACAGCATCGGCAGCTACTTTGGGTCGATTGATTTTACCGCGCAGGACCCCAACGCCTCGCAGCAGGTCGCCCGCAAGGTGCTCAACCTGCTGGAGGCCCGCCACGGCAACAAGGGGCAGGAGGCTTACTCCTCTTTTGACCTGGCCCAGCTGCGGGAGGAAATCAGCAGCGTGACCACCATGTTCACCAGCATCATCGCCGCCATCGCCGGCATTTCGCTGCTGGTGGGCGGCATCGGTGTAATGAACATCATGCTGGTGTCGGTCACCGAGCGCACCCGCGAAATTGGCGTGCGCAAGGCGCTGGGCGCCAAAACCGGGTCTATCCTCTTTCAGTTTTTAATAGAGGCAGGCACCCTGACCATGCTGGGCGGCATCATCGGCGTTATGCTGGGGGTGCTGGGGGGCAACGGCCTTGCCCTGATACTGGATATCCCCGTTGTCATCGACCCCTTCACAGTGGGGGGGGTGGTGCTTTTCTCCTCCGCTATCGGGTTGTTTTTCGGCATCTACCCCGCCAACAAGGCGGCAAAGCTCAGCCCCATCGAGGCGCTGCGCACCAACTAAGCTTATCGGGCTTACAGGTGAATAACGATATGGCGGCACGGAGTTTTTCCGTGCCGCTGTGCAATTATCCGGGAAAATCCTCCTCCCTGGGGGATGGCACGGCAGCAGCGAGGCGGCGTTCCGGCAGGGCCGTTTCTTCAGGCGGGTTCCCCGGATAACGCCTAAAAATTTTGACACTGCCGCCGCGATGGTGTATCATTCCAATAGTTGTTTTTACGCGGGCCTGTCCTGGGTTTCGGGAACCGCGAACCGCTGCCCCTGCAGCCGCAAAATTGTTTTTATAAGGTGGTGGGCCCCCAGATGCTGGAAAAAGAGATTACCGACCTGCTGCTGGGCAGCGGCGTTTCAGACGTGGGCTTCTGCGCGGTGGAGGACGGCCCTGCCGGGCTTGGCTGGGCGGTTTCGCTGGTGGTGGCCCTTTCCGACGCCGTTGTGGACGAGATTGACGGCGCGCCCACCCACACCTACTTTCACCACTACCGCACGGTCAACGCCTTCATCGACCAGATGCTGCTGCGCACCGGCCTGCTGCTGGCGGGGCGGGGCTACCGCTATATCCCGGTGGCGGCTTCGCAGAGTATCAACGACAAGGGGTGGAACTACAGTGGGCGGTATTCCCACAAAAAGCCCGCCTATCTGGCTGGGCTGGGTTGTGTGGGCACCAACAACCTCTTTCTGCACCGCCGCTACGGGGCAAGGGTGCGGCTGGGCACCCTCTTCACCGACTGCGCCTTTGATGCCTCCCCCGCCCTGCCCGCGGCAACCCCCTGCGATAACTGCGGCGCATGTGTGGCCCACTGCCCCGCCGGCGCGCTCACCGGAAAAACCTTCTACCCCGGCATCAGCCGCGAGGCGCTCTTTGACCCGGCTGCCTGCTCCGGCTATATGAAAAAGCATTTTCAGCAGATTGGCCGCGGCTCGGTCTGCGGCATCTGCATGGCGGTCTGCCCGCAAAATAAAACCAGTAACCGATAAAGGAGCCGTTATTTATGGATTTCAGGGAATATATGAAAAACCGGGTGGTCTTTCTGGACGGCGGCATGGGCACCATGCTGCTGGAGCAGGGGCTTGCCCCCGGCGAATGCCCCGAGGCGCTTAACCTCAGGGCGCCCGAGGTGGTAACGCAGGTGCAGCGGGCCTATGTCGAGGCGGGCAGCAACGTGGTGTACACCAACACCTTTGGGGCCAACCGGCTGAAGCTGGCCCACGCGGGCATTTCGGTGGAAAGCGCCATAGACGCGGCGGTGCGCATTGCCCGGCAGGCAGCGGGCGGCAACGCCTATGTGGCGCTGGATATCGGCCCCATTGGCGAGCTGCTGGAGCCGATGGGCACCCTTACCTTTGAGGAGGCCTATGCGTTGTTTTCCCAGCAGGTGACGCAGGGGGTGCGGTCGGGGGCGCAGTTGATTGTGATTGAGTCGATGGCCGACCTCTATGAAGTAAAGGCCGCCCTGCTGGCCGCCAAGGAAAACAGCACCCTGCCGGTGCTCTGCACCATGACCTTTGAAGCCAATATGCGAACCTATACCGGCTGCCATGTTTCGTCGATGGCGGCTACCCTCGAGTCGTTGGGGGCCGACGCCATCGGCATCAACTGCTCGCTGGGGCCGGTACAACTGCTGCCGGTGGCCCGGCAGTTGGTGGCAGACACCAACCTGCCGCTGGTGGCCAAGCCCAACGCGGGGCTGCCGGTGGTGCAGGATGGCGTTACCTCCTACGACATCAACAGCAGCCAGTTTGCCCAAACCATGGCCGAGTTTGTAGCCGCCGGGGTTTCGCTGGTGGGGGGCTGCTGCGGCACCAATCCCGGCTATATCGCGCTGACCGCTCAGGCGGTGCAGGGGCAGACCCCGCCTGCCCGCCCCCCGGTGGATATCAACCGCCGCATCGCTACCCCCTCCAAGCTGGTGGAGTGCGGCAGCCAGACCCAGCTTGGGCGGGTGGGGCCGTGCAGCGAGGAAGAGACCATCGACGCGGCTACCGAGCTGCTGTACGACGGCGCGGAGGCCGCGGTGCTGGCGCTGCCCGCCGGAGCCGACGAGGCCGCCTCGCTAGTGAGCGCGGTACAGGCCTGCGCCAACCTGCCCCTCATTTTTGAAGCCGAAAACCCGGCGGCTCTGGAAGCCGCTCTGCGCCGCTACAACGGCCGCCCGGGGGTTACCGCCGCCACTGCCGCAGACCCTGCTCTGGCAGCAATAGCGGCTCGCTATGGGGCTGCGGTGATAGAGGCTTAGCATTTACGTTTAGTATTAATCCTTAAAATAAACACCAATAGTATTTATATGTCTAAACCTGATAAAATCGTTTAAGAGGGGCTGGGCCCGGTTAAACCGCGCCGGCCCGGGTGTTATTGTTC
>JAEWWW010000027.1 GCA_023396215.1 Bacillota bacterium
CCCGTTAAGGGTTTCCTCCACGCTGCCACGCACCAATTCTTTGATTTGCCCCTTGATTACTTCCTCGTTAAGCTGTACAATTTTTTCGGACATAGTTTGCTGTCTCCTTTCAGAATGTCGTGTCGTAACTTCATTCTATCAAAGACTGCAAACTCTGTCTCTTTTTATACCCTTTGCAATTTGCGCAATTTATTGTACCTTATCTAAATCTGAAATAATGCCCTGATATTTTTGCTCCCGTTCATCTTGGCGCAAATCACGCTTTTCCTGTGCTTTGATAATGTAAAAAATCAGCATCAGGCTTAAAACCGCCCAGATACCCTCGGGCGCAAAATATTCGATGAAATTCTCAAGCCCCATGGGGCTCCCTCCTCTCGTGCTTTTTATATCAGCTGAGCCAGCTCTTTCTGAGTCTGACCAGCGCTTTATTCTTGGATTGATTCACTGCTTGTCTGGAAATGCCCAGTGCTTGTCCGGTTTCTTCCACCGAACGGTCGCGGTAATATAAAAAATGAATTACAGAACACTGGCGTTCGGTCAGCAGACCTTTAAGCTGGTTTGTATCAATTTCATTGTAATGGTCGTATGTAACGGCAAGCTTTTCTACCAAATCCTTTTGGTCATCATTCAAATCCCCAAACAAAACGCAGCGGCTGCGGTACTGCTGGTTTCTTTTGGAATGCCGGATAAAAGAGTTGCGCATAGACTTTTCAATATAGGCCAACACATAGGAGTTCTCCTTGTTGGAAAAGGCTTCAACTTTAAAATCGCAAATGAGCTTGATAAAATCAAGTCTTAAATCCGCCTCAGCATCTTCATACCTTAATCTGGATGCATGCTTTTTTAAGAGTGGACTGAAATCGCTTATCAGTTCATGCAGGGCAGCTCCTTTCTTTTTTTGTGCCTGAGCAATTCTATCAATCAATTTAGGGGGATCCACTGCGTTCACCGTCCTCTCATAAGGTAAAAAGATGAACTTCCAAAAATTGTAAACCTCCTCAATTTCTTAGTGAAGCTTTCCATATGTTTACTTTCGTTCACTTGGAGATTTAATGGAACGTTCATAATTCCAAAATATAAAACGAGCAGTTGTTGTTTGCTCTCTTTTCAAAACGCAAGCATCCAAGGGCCGCCCTAATGTGCTATCTTTTTTATTTCACCCACCCCTCGTCAATACTCCCGGTATCTTTCCCGAAACTTCCGATCAATGCTTTGCGCAAAACCACTTGACAGCAGCAAAACAGGCTGTTATAGTGTATATATAGTATATACACACTATGAGCAAAGAGGGTGCGCCATGGATATCATTATCAGCAACTCCAGCGACAAGCCCCTTTATGAGCAGATTGCTTCCCAGATAAAAAACATGATTATTGGGGGGCGGCTGCAGGAGGGGGAAGCCCTGCCGTCGATGCGGCTGTTGGCCCGCGAGCTGCGCATCAGCGTCATCACCACCAAGCGGGCCTATGAGGAGCTGGAACGGGACGGCTTCATCGAAACGGTCACCGGCCGGGGCAGCTTTGTGTCGGGCAAAAACCCCGCCTTCATCCGGGAAGAACAGCTTCGTCTGGTGCAGGAGCAGCTACAGCGCGCGGTGGATATCGCCCACTCCAGCGCCATCGGGCTGGAGGAGTTGACCGAACTGTTAAGCCTGTTATACAAAGGGGAATAAAGATGGAAAATATACTAAAGGTATCGAACTTAACCAAGCATTATCACGATTTTTCCCTCGCCCGGGTGGGGTTCGAGCTGCCGGGGGGCAGCATCATGGGGCTCATCGGTGAAAACGGGGCGGGCAAAACCACCACCCTCAAGCTGATACTGGGGCTAATTTCAGCCGACGAGGGCGAGGTTTCCCTGTTTGACAAGCGCCAGACCGGGGACGACCGGGAGGTAAAGGAGCAGTTGGGGGTGGTGCTGGACGGCAGCTTTTTCAGCGACTATCTGAACGCCGCCGAGATTGGCAGCGCGCTGCGCCACTTCTACAAAAGCTTTAGCCCCCAGCAGTACCGGGCCTGGCTCGAGCGTTTTTCGCTGCCAACCGGCAAGCCGGTGAAGGATTTCTCACGGGGCATGCGCATGAAGCTGGCCCTCTCCTCGGCCCTTGCCCACAGCCCGCGGCTGCTGATTTTGGACGAAGCCACCAGCGGCCTCGACCCGGTGGTGCGCAGCGAGGTGCTGGATGTGTTCTTAGATTTCATACAGGATGAGGAGCATTCGATTTTGTTTTCCTCCCACATCACCGGTGATTTGGAGCAGGTGGCCGACTACATCACCTTTCTGCACCGGGGCCAGGTGGTTTTCAGCAGCGCCAAGGATTTGCTGCTGGAGCGGTACGGGGTGCTGCGGTGCGGCGAGGCCGATTTTGCCGCCCTCGACCACAGCGCATTGCTGGGCAGCCGTAAAAACCGCTTCGGCTACGAGGCGCTGGTGGCAGACCGGTCGGGTTTTCAGCAGCGATATAAGAATTTGGTGGTCGACCCGGCCGGCCTCGATGATATTATGCTGTTTCATATCAGGGGGGAACATTGATGAAAGCGCTTTTACTCAAAGACCTTCTCATTCTGCGGCGCAACGGGCGCCACACCTTGCTGTTTCTGGTTGCTTATTGCGTTATCTTTGGCCTGATTTCACAGGATGCCGGCATGGTGGGCGGCATTTCGGTGATGATGCTCGCCACCCTTTCCATCGGCACCTTTTCTTACGACAACCTCGCCCATTGGGATAGCTACGCCCTCTGCCTGCCGGTTACCCGCAAGCAGATGGTGCAGGCCAAATACCTGCTGGCGCTGCTTTCCACCGTTGCGGGCGGGCTGCTGGCCGCCTTTTTAGGGCTGGCAATCGCGCTGATTTACCGGCAGCCGTTGCCGACCGTGGGGGAGCTGCTGTCGATAGCCGGCGGCCTGCTGGGGGCTTCGGTGCTGCTGCTTAGTATCCTGCTGCCCCTGATTTACCGCTTTGGGGTGGAAAAATCCAGGCTGATTATCATTGCGGTTGTCGGCCTGCCCACCCTGCTTATCTATCTGCTGGTGAAGCTGCAGCTGCCCATGCCGTCGGTGCAGGCCATCGAAAAGATGCTCTGGGTGCTGCCGGTGCTGCTTCTGGCGCTGCTGGCCGGCTCCTATCTCATATCCTGCCGCATCTTTAGCCGTAAAGAATTTTAAGCCTTTTCTTCCGTTTCGCTTGCGCGGCGGTCTTTAGTGTAGTAAAATAGTGCAAATACAAAAGACTGCGGGGGACTTCCGCGAAGGGGCCGGCAACGGCTGGCCGCCTTTGGGATATCCCCCGATGGCGAAGGAGGCGGGGCGGATGACCGCTGCACAAAAAACCACAAGACTGGTTCAGCTGGCGCTGCTGATGGCAATCGAAATCGTACTGGCCTTTACCCCGATGGGCTTTATCCCTCTTGGGGCAATCAACGCGACCACCATTCACATTCCGGTGATTATCGGCGGCATTCTGCTGGGGCCCGCCGCGGGCGCGCTGCTGGGCGGTGTGTTTGGGGTATGCAGCGTCATCAACAACACCGTCAAGCCCACCATCACATCCTTTGTTTTCTCGCCTTTTTATACGGCGGGCGGCATCTCGGTGGGCTGGCGCAGCCTGGTGATAGCGCTGCTGCCCCGCATCCTCATTGGGGTGGTGGCGGCTTACACCTACCGGCTGGTGGCCCGGTACAACAATAACGCGGGCTGCATTGCCGCGGGGCTGGCCGGCTCTCTGACCAACACCGTTCTGGTGCTGGGCGGTATCTATTGGCTGTTCGGGCGGGAATATGCAGCCGCAAAGGGCATCGATTCGATGCAGACCCTCTTCAACGTTTTGATGGGGGTTGTGGCGGCCAACGGCGTGCCCGAGGCAGTGGTAGCGGCAGTGCTGACCACCGCAATCACCATCCCGCTGCTGCGGGTGGTGCACCGGCGTTCATAGCAATCAATGGGGGCAGGCGAAATCGCCTGCCCCCAGCCTGTCGAAAAAGTCGCGCAAACGTAAAAAGATTTTAAGGGCATTTCCGATTTACTTGCTTCGTTGGCAGCACTTGCAAATTTTGGTCACATATATCAAATATGCTCCCTTATTTGCTGCGCTTGCCGCCTTACCTCATACGATTTTTCGCCGTCTGCCCCGCCTGCAGCCTGCTGAAAAAACCAATAGGCTTTGCAGAGGGTATTCGATACTCCCGCATACCCCCGCGCGGCCCATGACTTTTTGAGCATTCGGAGGGAGGCTTCTATATGGAGCAGGACGTTCTGCTGTTTTTTAACCGCATGCCGGGGGCGCTCCCCCTGTACGAGGCAGTGGAGGGCGCGGTCAAAGCCATCGCGGCAGACGCAGGGATAAAGGTGCACAAAACTCAAATCACCTTCTTTGATAAATATGGCTTCGCCTTTGTTTCGCTGCCGTTGCGCAGGGTCAAGGGAATGCCGGAGGTCTGCCTGATTGTCACCTTCGGGCTGAACCACCGGGTGCAGCATCCCCGCATCTTTCAGTCGGTGGAGCCTTACCCCAACCGCTGGACCCACCATGTGATTATCGAGCGCCCCGGCGAGGTGGACGGGCAACTCACGACGTGGCTGCGGGAGGCCCACGGCTTTGCGCGCAGCAAGTAGCTCCGCCAAGGCAGGAAGACCCCCGGAAAGAAACGGTGCAAAACGCCCCGGCAGGCCAAAAGCGGCGGCCTGCCGGCTTTAGCGGTGAACATATATTCTTTTTTTCTTTGCCGCTTATTGCTTTTGCCGCCCCGCTCGGCTATAATATTCTGGTAGCAAACGGCTTTGCACCCTTCGGGTTTTTCCGCAACGGCCGGATTATATGCCCCCACAAAACCGCCGCAGGTGGGGGTGCAGACAACGCTGCCTGCTGCGGAAGGCAGGAGGAACCGCTTATGTCAGACAAGCAAAAGGCACTGGAAACAGCCATCAGCCAACTGGAAAAGCAGTTTGGCAAGGGTGCGGTCATGAAGCTGGGGCAGAACGCCTCATTGAATATCGAAGCCATCCCCACCGGGTCCATCGCCCTCGACCTTGCGCTGGGCATCGGCGGGGTGCCCCGGGGTCGCATCATTGAGCTTTACGGCCCCGAAAGCTCGGGCAAAACCACCGTTGCGCTGCACATTGTGGCGCAGGCCCAGAAGGCGGGGGGCGAGGCGGTGTTTATCGACGTGGAGCACGCCCTCGACCCGGTCTATGCGGCCAATCTAGGGGTGGATATCGACTCGCTGCTGGTGTCGCAGCCCGATACCGGCGAGCAGGCCCTTGAAATCTGCGAGGCCCTTGTGCGCTCCGGCGCGGTGGATATCGTGGTCATCGACTC
>JAEWWW010000115.1 GCA_023396215.1 Bacillota bacterium
CGCCCCTACATTGTCAACCGGGTGGTAATTGCCCATTCCCCTCCCCGGAGGGGTGGCACCCGCAGGTGCCGGGGTGGTGCGGGGGTTCGCTATCGCCGCCGGCTACGCCGGCCACATCGCTCCGCAGGTTGACACAAATTATCCGCGATGGGGCGCGGGCGACCACAGGTCGCCCCTACATTATCAACCGGGTGGTAATTGCCCATTCCCCTCCCTGGAGGGGTAGCACCCGCAGGTGCCGGGGTGGTGTGGCTGTGGCTATGGGTGTAAGGGCGATACCCCCTGTCGGGGGTTCGCTATCGCCATCGGCTACGCCGGCCACATCGCCCCGCTGGTTGACGCGAATTATCCGCAATGGGGCGCGGGCGACCACAGGTCGCCCCTACATTGTCAACCGGGTGGTAATTGCCCATTCCCCTCCCCGGAGGGGTGGCACCCGCAGGTGCCGGGGTGGTGCGGGGGTTCGCTATCGCCATCGGCTACGCCGGCCACATCGCTCCGCAGGTTGACGCGAATTATCCGCAATGGGGCGCGGGCGACCACAGGTCGCCCCTACATTGTCAACCGGGTTGTGATTGTAGGGGCGGTCTGTGACCGCCCGCAAATACGCGCCGTCTGTACAAAGCCCCCGGGCGGCTAATAGCCGCCCCTGCGGTAAGCTCCCGTTCCCATCTATCGGTTAAGCAGCCTTTCAATGACAAAAGGCGGCCGCGCCTTAGTCTCCATATAAATCTTGCCAATATACTCGCCAATAACCCCCATGCAGAGCAGTTGAATGCCCCCCAGCAGCCAGATGGAGCCCATGAGGGTGGTCCAGCCCTCCACCGTGTGGCCGGCCAGCTTCAGGCCCAGCAGCCAGGCAAGCCCCAGTATGCTGGCGATGAAAATCAGCACCCCAAGCCCGGTGATAAAGCGGATGGGCCGCACCGAAAAGGAGGTGATGCCGTTGATGGCAAAGGCCAGCATCTTGCTCAGCGGGTATTTGGATTCCCCCGCCAGCCGCTCGCCCCGCTTGTAGGTGACCACCGCCGTTTTGAAGCCCACCAGCGGCACCATCCCCCGTAAAAAGAGGTTGACCTCCTTAAAGGAGAGCAGCTCCTCCACCGCGCGGCGGCTCATGAGCCGGTAGTCGGCGTGGTTGTCGATGGTTTCTACCCCCATCAGGGTCATAAAACGGTAAAAGAGGTTGGCGGTGGTGCGTTTAAAGGCGGTGTCGGTGCTGCGGTCGCTGCGCACCCCGTACACAATCTGGCATCCCTGCTCATAATGGTCCAAGAACCCGTCGATGGCGTCGATGTCGTCCTGCAGGTCGGCGTCCATCGAAATCATCATATCGGCGTAATCCTTGGCGGCGGTCAGCCCCGCCAGCAGGGCGTTTTGGTGCCCCCGGTTGCGGCTGAGCTTCACCCCGGAAAAAAGCGGGTCCTGCCGGTGGTACTCCTCAATCATCTCCCAGGTTCTATCCCGGCTGCCGTCGTCCACCATCAAGATGCGGCTGCTTTCGCTGATGCGCCCGGCGGCCATCAGCCCCCGCATCTTCTCATCCAGACGGCGCACCGTTTCGGGCAGGGCTTCCTCCTCGTTGTAGCAGGGTATCACCAGATAAAGGGTGTTGGCGCTGTTCATAAAGGCCCTCCTAAGTTGTTGGTCGGGGGTGTATCAGGGCGGTTGTCATCCCTTTTGGTTTTCCGCCTCCAGCATCTGCTCATAGCGATGCCAGCCGTCCTTCATGGCGCCGCCGGGGGCGGCGGGCGGGGCCTCCTCCGGGGGAGCCTCCCCCTGCGCGGCCTCTTCTTCGGCGCGGCGGGCCTGTTCCCGGGCCTCCAGCGGCAGTGGCGGCAGGGTGGGCGGCGCGGTGCGCCGGGGGGTTCGTCCCTTACCCCGGCCAAGCAGCAGGTAGACCAGCAGCACCAGCAGCGCGGCCCCGGTGATGATAGCCCCCTCCTTCAGCCCGTAGGTGCGGTAATCAAACCGGATGGTGCTGCTGCCCGCGGGGGCGCGCACCGCCATAAAGCCGATGCTGGCGCGCTCCACCTGCACCGGTTCCCCGTCAATGCTGGCGCTCCAGCCCTGCTCCCACGGCACGCTGAAAAAAACCAGCGCCTCCTTTTGCAGGGTAATTTCGGCGGTGAAGCCCAGATTATCGGTCTTAAAGCTGGTGGCGGCCATGGCGCGGCGGTCGGCCACGTCGGCGATATAATCGGCCTCGGTCAGGCTGGTAATCTCGTCGTCGGTGAGCGGGCGCAGGATGTCGCTGTGGCGCTCGATGGCCTCATCCTCCAGCAGCACCGCCTTTAACAGCAGGTTGCCGCGCAGCTCCTGCAGGGTGTCGTCAAACTCGCGCCGGTTAATATAGCTGTCGTAAGCAAAGCCCATGGGCAGGTGGTTTTTGTTTTCGTAAATGTTAAAGCCAAGCTGGTTGTCGGCATGGCGGTAGCCGGGCATGGGCTCCTGCTCCTCGTTATCCTCCTTGATGAACAGCCACCGCACCGAAAGCAGCGACCGCAGCGGGTAGTACCGCGCCTCCGGCTTGGAGGAAACGTCCCGCTTGACCCCCACCGAGGGGTAAAACTCCATCAGCGAAACCGGCACAATGCTGTGGAAGGTCTGGATACTGGGGCGCTCCCAGTAGAGGCCCAGGTTTTCGTTGCCCTCGTAGACGTCGATGCGCACAAAATCCCCCTCCGGCAGGCGAAGCTCCTCCCGCCCGCGCAGGCCGATTTCGGGTATCCACGCGTTATCCGAGAAGGTGGAGGTGGCCTCCACCAGCATCACCGCCGAGTACAGCAGGCTGATACCGGCAAGGCTGACGGCGGTGTATCGCTTAAAGCCGGGGTGGTCGCGCAGCGACTGCACCAGCACCACCACCAGCAGCAGGCTGGCGGCAGCTATGGCGGCGTTTGCCCATACCTTTTCGGGGTAGTTGGCAAGGCCAAAGACCCATTCGTCCCCCTTCTTTTGGGGGCTGACCGCCACCGCAAGGGTGATAACCGCCACCACCACCCAGCTCAGCCGCAGGCCGGGCCGCCAGTTGGTGTCGGGGTTTTCCAACGCGAGAACGGTGGCAAGGCTCATGAGCAGGATGGGCATATAAAGCCAGCGGGTGTAGTAGGAGTTATTCAGCAGCACAAACAGGGCGTTCAGCGCCGGGATGGCCGCCATCAGCATACTGGCAACCAGCATGCGCTTGAGCCAGTCGCCCTTGCGCCCGCCGCAGTAGGCCAGCACCCCGGTCATACCGAAGAGAGGCAGGTAGGCCGAAAGCGACGCCCACTTGGCCCCATGGTCGGGGAAGAAGTTGGGCAGCGAGGCAAGGTCGGGGGGGAAGAACATGGCGTGCAGCAGGGCGGGCAGCCGCTGGGGATGGCTGTAGACCCACAGGCCCCACCCGGTCAGCAGGTTATCTGTTCCGGTGCGGGGGTTGCCCATGATGGCCAGCACCGACGGCATAAAGACCACCGCCGAAAGCGCCACCCCCAGCACCCCTTCAAAGGCCACCTGCACCAGCTTGGAAAAGCGAAAGCGGTAGCCCAGCGAGAGGGTGCGCACAAAGAAGTAGAGGATGACAAACACCACTTCGCCGATGAAAAACCAGTAGTTGACCATGGCGTTGACCGCCACCGCCGCCGCAAAAAGCCCTCTGCGGTCGTTTTCCAGCAGCTCCTCCAGCCCAATCAGCATCAGGGGAAAGAAAACCGCCGCCTCGTGAAAGTGATTGAAGAAGATGTTATACACCATAAAGCCCGAAAAGGCGTAGAGCCACGCCCCAAAGATGGCGTAGTGCTTATCGATTACAAACCGCCGGATATAAAAGTAGGCGGTCAGGGCGGCGCAGGCGGTTTTCAGCGCCAGCAGCGGCGCCATCAGGTAGGGCAGCACCCCGGTGGGGAAGAGCAGCGTCAGCCAGAAAAAGGGGCTGAAGAGCAGATAAAAGCTGTAAGAGGCCACAAAGTTGGCCCCGAGGTCGGTCTGCCAGTCCCACATCAACTGGCCGCTGCGCACCATGGTATGGGCGTGCTGGTAGAAGGGAATCTGCTGCACGTTAAAATCGCCGTAGTAAAAAAAGTAACCGTGATTATAGATGACAAAGGGGAGAAAGACCAGCGCCGAAATCGCCAGCGCCCCCCAAAAGGCCAGCCAGTGCCCCTTTTTTTCTGCCAGTTTTCCCATAGATGCTACCCCCGAGCTGTGATTGATGATAAAAAGGATAAAGCTGCTTGTCCCATTTGCGGGCCGCTCACCGGCCCACTTTGTTATGCCCGCCGCAAGCCACCGGCTGCGCAGGGCAGCGC
>JAEWWW010000013.1 GCA_023396215.1 Bacillota bacterium
CTTTGGCGGCGTATCCAGCCAGATATAAGGGGGGCTTTTGAAATGAACTATGAAATTGTCGTGGGGCTTGAGGTTCATGCCGAGCTTTCCACCGAGTCTAAAATATACTGCGGCTGCAAAAACTCCTTTGGTTCCGAGGTAAACTCCAACTGCTGCCCCGTCTGCACAGGTATGCCCGGCACCCTGCCGGTGCTCAACGAGCGCGTGGTGGATTATGCGGTCAGAATGGGCCACGCCCTCAACTGCACCATCAACGCCGTCTGCAAGCAGGACCGCAAAAACTACTTTTACCCCGACCTGCCCAAGGCCTACCAGATTTCGCAGTTTGATATCCCGCTGTGCGCCAACGGTTATCTGGACGTCATGCTGGACGACCAGGGCACCCTCAAACGCATCGGCGTTACCCGTATTCACATCGAGGAGGACGCGGGCAAGCTGATTCACGGCGACAGCTTTGGCGGTTCGCTGGTGGATTTTAACCGTTGCGGCGTGCCTCTCATCGAGATTGTTTCAGAGCCGGATATGCGCAGCTCCAACGAGGCCAAATCCTATCTGGATACCGTGCGCTCGATCCTGCAATATCTGGATATCTCCGACTGCAAGATGCAGGAGGGCTCTATCCGCTGCGATATCAACGTGTCGGTGCGCCCCGAGGGCTCGGATAAGCTGGGCACCCGGGTCGAGATGAAGAATGTGAACACCTTCAGCGGCGCTGTGCGGGCCATCGAGTATGAATCCGCCCGGCAGATTGAGGTACTGAAAAACGGCGGCGTCATCGAGCAGGAAACCCGCCGCTGGGACGACGTCAAAGGGGTCAGCGCGGTGCTGCGCAGCAAAGAGGACGCCCACGACTACCGCTACTTCCCAGACCCCGACCTGCTCACCATCGTGCTGGACGAGGCTTATGTGCAGCGGCTCAAAGAGGAGCTGCCCGAGCTGCCCCATCACAAGCTGAAGCGGTATATGGACGAATACGGCCTTCCCCGCTTTGACGCAAACCTGCTGGTGGACAGCATCGAAAAAGCCGCCTTCTTTGAGCAGTGCATCGCGCTGGGTGGGTGTCAGCCCAAAAACCTAGTGAACTGGCTCAACGGCGATATCGCACGCCTGCTGGGCGACCAGCGCATAACGCTGGCCGACACCAAGCTGACTCCCGAGGGCCTCACCCGCATGGTAACCATGATTGAGGTGGGCGAAATCTCTAACACCGCGGGCAAAACCGTGCTGGATGAGATGCTCCGCAACGGCGGCGACCCCGACGCCATTGTCAAAGAGAAGGGCCTTGCCCAAATCAGCGACAACTCGGCGCTTGAGGCGATTGTACAGCAGGTGCTGGAGGCCAACGCCAATGTGGTAACCGACTACAAAAACGGCAAGACCAACGCCTTGGGCTTTTTGGTGGGCCAGTGCATGAAGGCCTCCAAAGGGCAGGGCAACCCCGCCATCCTGCGGGATTTGCTGCTGGCCAAGCTGGACTGAGCAAAAATAGAGCTGTAAAAAGGAAGGGGCGCGCCCCTTCCTTTTTGATTTTTACCGGAATATATTCACTTTTTTACTACCATTAAGATTGACATATGGGCACCAAAACCATTATACTTATGGTGTTCATAAAAGGGGGTGTACCATGCCGAACAAAAAAATGGGCCGTCCCACCGATAACCCGAAGCTATATCGGGTAAACGCACGGCTGGATACCGAAAGCAAGGAGATACTTGATGCATACACAAAGCAGGAGAGTATTACCGCGATGGAAGCTGTACGCCGTGCGATTAAAAAGTTGAAGGACGACCTGAAAAAATGAAGGAAGCGGCGCGCTGTTGGCAAACATACTACGCCACTTCCTCACACACCGGCAACTGCCAAACGGCAATCACGGCGTAAATATTATAACATGCGCCGTGTTTCCGTTCAAGGGTTGTCGGTACAACGACGAAAGGACGGAACTTTATGTTAAGAGATTTATACTTCGGCAAAATCATCCCGTGGGAACGGCGCAGCCGTTACAGCGAAAAACAGCGGGAGCTTATCCGCAAAATCGAGCTGGAGGAGCAATATCTGGCCGGTAGGCTGCCATCTGAGGATAGCCAACGGCTGCAGGCGCTGGCCAACCTTTACGCCACCCTTGCCACCGAGGAGGAGGGCGAGGTTTTCTCCTACGGCTTCACCATGGGGGCGCTCCTGATGATGGATATGGCAGGGGAAGCCGAAACGATGGGGTGCAGCGCCGCCCCACGCTCCGTGGCGGCTTTCTAATCGCTGCCGCCCAGAGTTCTGCATATATAACATAACTGGCCGGGCCGCACAAAGACAACCACCCAAAAGGGGTGGTTGTCTTTTGCGTTACAGTTCTAAAAGTGGACAAAGCTTAATATCCTGTTATGGGAGCGAGCAGCGTGAAAAATCACACTGCCCGGCAACCCGGCGCCGCCCCCGCCTGTGGCGGAAACCGCGGGCTGCCGCACCAGAACCCACTGCTTTTCATGGCTTTTTGTGCCGGGGCGCAAGCGAAAGGGATGGTTTTAATATGCAGGACAGGGTAGAACGTTTTGACGCCGCCGCCGCATTCCTCAGCCCAAATCTGGCGCGGCTGCTGATGGGGCTGCCGGATTTGGTCAAGGCAGAGGCGCAGGAAATCAGGCTGAGGGTGGACAAACCCCTGAGCCTGCACACCGGCAGCAGTCATCTTTTTATCAGCCGCACCACCGGGGTATACCACCAGCCCTACAGCGGCTGCACCATTGTGACCAGCAACGACATCGCCGAAAGCTTTCGCTGCCTTTGCGGCCATTCGGTACATAGCCACGCAAACGAGATAAAAGAGGGTTACATAGCGGTGCCCGGGGGGCACCGGGCAGGCATCTGCGGTACGCTGGTCACCGATGGACAGCGTACCACCACCATGCGGGAGATAACCTCCATCAACCTGCGCATCGCCCGCGAAATAAAGGGCGCCGCCGACAGCCTCTTTGCGCAGATATACAGCGACGGCCTTCCGGGGCTGCTGCTGGTGGGTGCGCCCTCCAGCGGAAAAACCACCCTCCTGCGCGACCTGGCCCGCCTGCTGGCCTCGGGCGGGGGCGGGCGCTACCGCAAGGTGGCGGTCATCGACGAACGGGGCGAGCTTGCCGCCGGCGTCGACGGGCATCTGGGCAACGACCTCGGCTTCTGCACCGATGTGCTTTCCGGCTGCCGAAAAGGGGAGGGCATTCTGACCGCCCTGCGCAGTCTTTCGCCCGAGGTGATTATCTGCGACGAGGTGGGCAGCCCGGCAGAGGTAGAGGCCATCAAGGCCGGTCTGGGCGGCGGGGCTGCCATCATTGCCACCATGCACGCGGGCTCGCTTCGGGAGCTTTGCAACCGGCCCCAAACGCTGCAGCTGCTGCAAACAGGGGCCTTTGAACGGGTGGCTATGCTGTCGGGGGCCCACAGCCCCTCTCAGCTCGAGTGGATTAAGAACGCAGGTGAGCTATATGCTGAAATTAATCGGTATCGCAATGATTATAACCTGCTGCTGGGCCAGCGGGATGCTCTATGCACTGGGGCTTTCACGGCGGGTGGGGGAGCTTGAAAAGAGCATCTCCTATGTCATTGCCTTAGCCGATGAGCTCAAATATACCCTTGCCCCCATCGACCGGATCGTAGCCCGGCTGGCGGGGCGGGGCGAATATGCCGACCTCAGCTTTGTCGGCGGCTGCGCCCGGCGCTGCTCCGGCGGGCTGCGGTTTGAGCAGGCCTTTGAGCAGGCGCTGCTGGACGAAAAAACCGCCCTGAAGCAGGATGATATCCTGACGCTGCTGCCGCTGGCGCAGGTGTTGGGGGCGGTGGATATCGAAGGGCAGCTCAGCGCCCTTGCCCTGAGCCGCAGCCTGCTGGACCAAAGGCTGGAGCAGGCGCGGGAGGAGCGCCGCACCTATTCGCGGCTTTACTCCACTCTTGGGCTGCTCTCAGGGGCGGCCATCGCCATTGTCTTGCTGTAGAGGCAATAGGACACGTACATGCCATTAGGGCGTGCGCCCCGGCGGGCTCGACCATGGCAGGGGCAAAGCGAAAAGAACCCGGCGCATTTAAATAGAACCCGGCACCAAAACCCGTGTTTCCAGTTCAAAAGGGCAGGAGGAGCAAAATGGACGTCGACTTGATTTTTAGGATTGCAGCCATTGGCATTATCGTTTCGGTTTTATATCAGGTGCTCATTCGCTCAGGGCGGGAGGAGCAGGCCATGCTGACCTCGCTGGCCGGGCTGATTGTCGTCCTGATGATGATTATCTATGAAATCAGCAACCTCTTTGAAACCGCAAAAAGCGTCTTTGGGTTGTAGCTGCCATGGAGATTTATCAGGTGATAGGGCTTGCTCTGGTGGCCGCCACCCTCGCGCTGGTGCTGCGCCAATACCGCCCCGAATATGCGCTGCTGGTTTCGCTCATCAGCAGCGTGGTGCTGTTGGGGGCGGTGGTGGCGGGCGCGGCGCAGGTGGTGGAAAGCATCAGCGGTATGGCGCAGGCCGCCAACCTCCCCGGCGAGTTTACCCAGATTCTCTTCAAGGCGCTGGGCATCTGCATTGTGACCCAGCTTGCCAGCGACACCTGCAAGGATGCCGGTGAAAACGCCATCGCCTCCAAGGTGGAAACAGCGGGTAAAATCGCGGTGTTGGTCATCTCGCTGCCGCTCTTTACCCGGCTGATAGAGATAACCTCCTCGCTGATTTCGGTATAACGGCCGGGCCTGCCGTGTAAGGATGTCGGAACAGGTTCAGTAGTGAAAGAAACGGATGATAAGATGTGAGAAAAAAATTTCTGCCGGTCCTCATGGTGCTGGTGGGGCTGATGCTTTCGGTGGGGGTGCAGGCGTCGGAGCCGCCGCGGGCTTCGCTGCCCGATATGACGCCCTACCTCGACAGCATCGACACCGACCGCCTGCGCAGCCAGATACCCGACCAAGCCCAAAATATGCTGGAGCAAAACGGGCTGGATGAAATCGGGACCGAAGGCATTGCCTCGCTGACCCCGGCCAAGCTGTTTGCCATGGCAAAAAACTACATAGGGGGGCAGGTGCGGCGGCCGCTGGCCTCGCTTTCCACCATCGCCGCCATTGTGATACTGGCGGCCTTTCTCGATGGCATGAAAAACGCCGCCACCGACCAAAGCACTCTGGGGCCGGTGTTTAGCCTCACCTCGTCGCTGGCGGTCTGCGCCGCCATTGCAGGGCCGGTTATCGGCTGCATTACCGATACCGCCTCGGCCATCCGCGACAGCGCCAACTTTATGCTTTCCTTCGTCCCGGTGTTTTCCGGGGTTCTGACGGCGGGGGGACAACCCCTGACCGCCACCACCTATAACATCTTTCTGTTTTGGGCCTGTCAGGTGGTGTCGCAGATAACAGCCACCACCATTGTACCGCTCATGGGCATCTATCTGGCCTTCTGCATTGTGGCTGCCGCCGCCCCGGGGCTGGGGATATCCTCGGTGGCAAGCATGCTCAAGTCGCTGGTGAACTGGGCCATGGGGCTGATGCTCACCGTCTTTGTGAGCCTGCTGACCATCCAGAGCATGGTTTCCTCCAGCGGCGACACGGTGACGGTCAAAACCGCCAAGTTTCTCATCGGCAGCTTTGTGCCGGTGGTGGGCGGCGCCCTTTCGGACGCCTTTGCCACCGCCCAGGGCTGCATCCACCTGCTGAAAACCACGCTGGGGGCCTACGGCATCATTGTGTCGGCGGTCATCGCCCTGCCCACCCTGCTGCGGGTGCTGCTTTGGTATCTGACGGTCAACCTCTCCTCGGTGCTCAGCGAGCTGCTGGGGCTGCCCTCCATCGGGGCGCTGCTGAAATCGGTGTCCTACACGCTGGGGATGCTGCTGGCCATGCTGCTCTGCTTCGCGCTGCTGATTATCATATCCACCTCGCTGATTGTGGTGATAGGGCAGGGTGTGTAGCAATCCTTCTCTGCGCCAAAAGGTCCAAAAGATTTACACGGGTTTTTCGTCGTCGCAAGGCGAAGAACGCAGGGGGGCTGACGCCCGGCAAAGCCGACAACGCGGCGGCGGGGCCGTAAAAAGACCGCAAAAAATGAGCGGAGGGAAGTATTAAGATGGAAGCAATCCGCCAATGGGCGTTTTCAATCTGCTGCGGGGCGGTGGCGGGGGGCATGGCCCAGATGCTGGCCCCCAACTCCCCGATGCAAAAGGTGTTTCGTATCACGCTGGGGGCTTTTTTTCTGTGCAGCCTCATCTACCCCTTTTTAACGCTGGCTCCCCAGATGCTCGATGATATCGAAGATTTTGCGGGCAGCGAGCCCGAATACATCTCTCGCGACATCGCCGGGCAGTTGGATGGGGTTGTACTAAGCGAAATTGAGGCGGCGCTTACCGCCCATACCGTCAAAAAGTTGGACGAAATGGGCATAAATAACCCGTCGGTCACTATATACATTAATACAGAAGCAGAGGGGGGAGTCGCCCCCGAGGATATCGTTGCAGAAATTGAACTGGACAAAGCATATGAGCCGAGGCACGACCAGCTGATTCGGGATCTGGAGTATCAGCTGGGGATTGACGTGAAGATTGGGTACCGCTAAGGGGAGAAAAGCATGGAAGCTGCAAATAAATTTCAGTTAAAGAATTTTTTAGCGAAATCAAGCGGGCTATTAAAGGGGAAAAATGCTCCGCGCATTGTTGTGGCACTGGGATTGGCGGGCATGCTGCTGGTGCTGGCCTCCAGCTTTATGCAGCCGGGCGCTAAAAAAAGCGATAAAACAGCGCAGATACAGCCGCAAACGCTGACGACCGAGCAGTACACACAATCGCTGGAGAAAAGGTTGGGTGATGTCATCTCAAGTATTCGGGGAGTGGGGGAAGTCAAAATCATGATAACGCTGGATAAAAGCGTGGAGTATGTGTACGCGCAGGACACCAAGACCAGCGTTGACAGGACACAGGATATTGAGGGCAACAATGTGTACGCAAAGCAGCAGAAGGAAAACAGTGAAGGCAAGTACATTTTGATAGATGGCCCGGAAGGGAAACGTCAGGCCCTGCTGACCACCAGCATCGAGCCTCAGATAAAAGGGGTGGTGGTGGTATGTCAGGGCGCTGACGATATCAAGGTGGTCGCTATGGTGACAGAAGCGGTTACCACGGCTTTAAATATTACTTCTAACCGGGTTTGTGTAACAAAGCTCGGCTGAACTACTAGGAGGAGCGCAGTATGAATATGATAATAGGCAAAAAACAGATCATTCTTTCGGCCCTTGTGCTTGCCCTGAGCATCGCTGTTTATCTCAACTGGCAGTATGCAAAGGTGGGGGATGAGTACTCCATCACCTCGTCGCTGGGCGCGGGCAACAATGCCGAAGGCGCAGAGGGCGAAAACTACGGCGAGGCCTATTTTGCCGAGGCAAAGCTGACCCGCAGCCGCTCTCGTGACGAAGCGGTGGAAACCCTTTCCGCCATGCTGGCCGACGCACAGCTCACCGCCGAGCAAAAGACCGAGCTTGCCCTTGAGGCGGCGAAGCTTGCCAAATCCATCGAGGTTGAGGGCAAGATAGAAAACCTGATTAAAGCCAAGGGCTTTGCCGAGTGCATGGTTTATTACGACACCCAGAAGATTGACGTGGTGGTCAAAGCCTCCGACGGCCTCACCGACGAGCAGGTCGCCCAGATGCAGGAGGTCATTCTCAGCGAGGTGGAGCTGCCCGCAGAGAACATCCGCATCGTAGAGGTAAAATAACCGCCGCCCCCCAAAAGCAGGGCGCAATAACCAACAGATACAGAGCCGCCACCATCCGGCCCCCGGATAGCTGCGGCTCTGTCTTGGCGTCGGCACTTAAAATATCGGCGTAGTTATCACAAAATAGTTGTGTAATCAGAAAAATGTGGTATAATAATTTAAAGTAGTTATTATATCGTTCCATGGGCACAGCATAATAATCAAACGTGATTACGATATCTCCCAGTTATGCTCATGATATCCCAATATCGCTAAATGTTACCACAGGAGGAGCCATAATGCAGATAAATGAAAGCAGGCCGACCACCGGCAGCCTGAGAATATCGCAGGACGTGATTGCCACCATCGCCAACTATACCACCATCGAGATAGACGGCGTTGCCTCTCTTGCACCTCTTTCTTCTAACATCACAACCAGTTGGATTTTGAAAAACAAAACCTCAAGACCCATTGTGGTAGAGCTTACCGACGAGGTTGCTACCATTCATATTCATGTCAACCTGAAGTTTGGCGCCAAGATACCCGAGGTTGCCGCCAACATTCAGCGGGCGGTAAAAGAAGCGGTACAAAGCATGACCGGCATTGCCGTGACCAAGGTGAATGTGTATATCGCCGGCGTGGTCTTTATGCCCGCACCCACCGAGGAATAATCATCCCACCCGTTTGTCAGTCACCGATTGCGGCGGGTTCCGGGAGCCTTGTTGTATCCACAATAAGCTTGCCCATACCCTCCTCTCACCGGGAGGGTGGTTTTTTGTAATAAATAGTTTTGTTCAAAAGGAAGGTTCAGATGAAACGACGTGAGGCCCGTGAACAGGCTTTTCTGCTTATCTTTGAGATGTCTTTCCGCGATGATACACTGGATGAGATTGTAGACGCAGCTATCCAGTGCCGCGACCTTGAAACCGATGCGTTCATGCTCAATCTGGTGGAAAAAGCCAAGCAGCGCAAAGAAGAAATTGATGCCATCATCGGTCGGTACTCCACCAAATGGAAGGTGGAGCGCCTTTCGACGGTGGCTTACGCCCTTCTGCGCATGGCCGTCTGCGAGATACTGCATAGCGAGGATATCCCGGTGGGGGTAGCCATCAACGAAGCGGTTGAGCTGGCCAAGCGTTATGGCGGCGATGAGGACGCGCCCTTTGTCAACGGGGTGCTGGGCGCCTTTGCCCGCGACTGCGAAAAAACAGCGGAGTAACCTGTCATGCCAAGCTTTCTGGGGATTGATACCAGCAATTACACCACCTCGGTTGCTGTTTACAGCAGCGAGCACAATCAAATAGAGCAGTCGCGCAGGCTGCTCCCGGTTAAGGACGGCACACTTGGGTTAAGACAGAGCGATGCCGTCTTTTCGCATGTGGCCCAATTGGCCGAGCCGGTGGAGCAGCTTCTTGCCGGTGCGGGCCAAATAGCGGCGGTGGGGGTTTCGGTGCGCCCAAGGGACGCCGAGGGCTCCTACATGCCCTGCTTTCTGGTGGGTGAGCTGGCCGCGCGCAGCATTGCCGCCGCCTTGCGGGTTCCGCTTCACCATTTTTCCCATCAGGCGGGGCACATCATGGCCGCCCTTTACGGCGCCCGGCAGCCGGGGCTTGCCCAGAGTCCCTTTATTGCGCTGCATATCTCGGGCGGTACCACCGACTGTATGCTGGTGCGGCCCCATGCCGAAAGGGTGTTGGAGGTCGAGCCCCTTTCCACCTCGCTGGATTTAAAGGCCGGGCAGGCGGTGGACAGGGTAGGAGGAATGCTGGGGCTTGGGTTCCCCGCCGGGCCGGAGCTGGACGCGCTTGCCCGCCAGTCGTCCGCTCGCTTTGCGGCAAAACCCGCCTTTAAGGGGGACGACTGCTGTCTTTCGGGGGTGGAGAACCTCTGCGCCAACCTGAAAGCCAAGGGAGCTCCCGACGCCGATGTGGCCCTCTGCTGCATCGATTACATCTGCAAGGCGGCGGACGGCATGACCGCCCGCGCCCTTGCAAAGCACCCGGGGCTGCCGGTGCTCTACTGCGGCGGGGTGATGTCCAACAGCATCATCCGGCAGCGGATGGAGCAGAAATACGGCGGCTTTTTTGCCCCGCCCCAATTTTCCTCGGATAACGCCTGTGGGGCGGCGTTGCTGGCCTGTCATAAGGAGGTGCCCAGATGAGCAGCTTTTCGGTTGTCACCGTTTCACAGCTCAACCGTTATGTTAAATCGGTGCTGGATGGCCAGCCGGTGCTGCGGGAGCTTTATGTCAAGGGCGAAATCTCCGCCTTTACCCGCAACCGGCAGTCGGGGCACTGCTACTTTTCCCTCAAGGATGGCGCGGCCTCGGTGCGTGCGGTGCTTTTTGCCTCCCACGCCGCCGGGCTTGCCTTTGAGCCCCAGGGCGGCATGATGGTGATTGTCCGCTGTGCCGCCACCCTCTATGAGCGCGACGGCCAGTTCCAGCTCACCGTCTACGATATGCAGCCCGACGGCTTGGGGGCCATCTATCTGGCCTTTCAGCAGCTCAAAGAGCGCCTTGCCGCCGAGGGCTTGTTTGACGAGGCCTATAAAAAGCCGCTGCCAACGCTGCCCCGCACCATCGGGGTGGTTACCTCGGCCAATGGGGCGGCTTATCAGGATATTTTGCAGGTGCTCACCCGCCGCTACCCCCTTGCAACAGTGGTGTTAAGCTCTGCACCTGTACAGGGGCAGGGGGCGGGCCCACAGCTTGCCAAGGCCCTTTCGGCGCTGGATTCCGACGGCCGGTGCGATGTTATCATCATCGGCAGGGGCGGCGGCTCGCCCGAGGATCTCTGGTGCTTTAACGACGAAACGCTGGCAAGGGCTGTCTTTGCCTGCAAAACCCCGGTGATATCGGCGGTTGGGCACGAAACCGACTACACCATCTGTGACTTCGCCGCCGACCTGCGCGCGCCCACCCCCTCGGCCGCGGCGGAGCTTGCCACACCCGAGCTTTCACAGCTTAAGGCTGCGGTGGGCTTGCTGGCCCGGCGGATGGTAAAAAACCGCTCTATACAGGTTGCGCTGCATAAAAGGCGGCTCGAGGCCCTAAATTATAAGTTATATGCAAGGTCGCCGCATATTTTACTAAAACAAAATGGACAAACCCTGCGCTATTTGATAGAATTATTACAGCAGCGCCAGCGGGATTTTCTAGGCAGAAGGTTTGCACGGGTGGATACCCTGCGCAGCGAGCTGAGCCGCCTCAACCCTGCCGCGGTCATGGGCAGGGGCTATTCGCTGACCCAGAAGCAGGGCCGCATTGTCACCGACGCCGCCCAGCTTAAGCCGGGGGATATCATCGAAACCACGTTGGCACGGGGAGCCGTTCGCTCCACTGTGATTGAGCATAGGCCCGAAGGAGAAGCAGCCCATGGATAAAACGATGAATTTTGAGCAGGCCCTCGCCAAACTGGAGGAGATTGTCGCCCGTTTGGACGACGAGCAGCTGCCCCTTGAGCAGTCGATTGAGCTGTTTTCGCAGGGGGCCGGTTTGGTGGATTTTTGCAATAAAACACTGGAAAACGCCAGAATAAAGATAGAAGAGCTGCTGCCGGCAGCAAAGGAAGGGGAAGCATGAGCATCGAGTTTGAGCAGCGTCTGAAAGCCTACCAGCAGATGGTTCACGAGGCTTTGCCCGGCTTTTTGCCCGCGGGCGACCTGCCGCAGCGAAAAGTGGTGGAGGCGATGGAGTACAGCCTGACGGCAGGCGGCAAGCGGGTGCGCGCGGTGCTGCTGCTGCATTTTTGCAGCCTTTGCGGCGGCAGCGTGCAGGATGCGCTGCCCTTTGCGGCGGCCCTCGAGATGATACACGCCTACTCGCTGATACACGACGATCTGCCCTGCATGGACGACGACGATATGCGCCGGGGCAAGCCCTCCTGCCATATCGCCTTTGGCGAAGCAAACGCGCTGCTGGCCGGTGACGGCCTGTTGACCCTTGCTTTTGAAACGATGCTGGCCGACCGCAATATTACCGCGCTGGGCGCGGGCCGCGTGCTGCGGGCGGCGGCTACCCTTGCCTCGGCGGCGGGGGTGGGTGGTATGATTGGTGGTCAGGTCATCGACCTTGAAAGCGAAAACCGACAGATAGACGCCGAAAGGCTTTCCACCATCCACCGGCTCAAGACCGGCGCACTCATCAGGGCGGCCGCCAGAATGGGCTGTATCCTTGCCGGGGCCGACGACGCCATCACCGCCAAGGCCGACAGCTACGCCGAAAACCTGGGCCTTGCCTTTCAGGTGGTGGATGATATCCTCGACGTGGTGGCCGACCCCGCCCTGCTGGGCAAACCGGTGGGCAGCGACAGCGGCAACCACAAGACCACCTATGTGACCCTGTATGGGCTTGACCGTTCGCGCGAGATTGTAAAGGACTATGTGCTGGCGGCCGACCTTGCCATCAAGGGCAGCGTTCTGGACGACAGCTTTCTCTACGAGCTGGCCGACATGCTGGCGGATAGGGAATACTAAGCAATATCATACCCGCCCGGCCGTTGTGCGTGCAGCGGTGGGCGCTTTTGGGCGGGTTGGGCCGCCTAAGAACAGCAGATGGAGGAAATCAGGGTGAATTTTTGGCAGGTTATAACCGGCAACTATGTGATAAACGCTGGCTTTACCGCTTGGTTTTTGGCTCAGGTCCTTAAAACCCTGCTTACATATATCACCAGCAGAAAGCTGCAGCTTGAACGCATGGTGGGGGCGGGCGGCATGCCCAGCGCCCATTCGGCGCTTGTTTGTTCTCTTACCATCGCCATGGCAAAGAAGGTGGGGCTTTCCTCCCCGGTGTTTGCGCTGACGCTGGCCTTTGCCGCCATCGTCATGTACGACGCCATGGGGGTGCGCAGGGCTGCGGGCGAGCAGGCCAAGGTGCTCAATAAAATGCGCTTCGATTTTAAAGATTTGAGCAAGGATTTGGGCGACCTGTTCGCTTCGCTTGCCGCCAATCTGGATCAGGATGACCAGGGAGAGGACGACGATATCTCGCCGGAGGAAAAAGCGCTCAAGGAGTTCCTCGGCCACACCCCGCTGGAGGTTTTGGGCGGGGCGCTGCTGGGTATTCTGGTGGCGACCTTAATGTAGGTTATCCGCGGGCTTTGCTTCCCCTACCCTTGGGGAGGCCCTGCCGGAGCAAAAGGAGTAGGCTTTGAAGATACGGCTGGACAGCGCCCTTGTGGAACAGGGCCTTGCAACAAGCAGAGAACGCGCCAAGGCGGTCATTATGTCCGGCGTGGTGTTTGTCAATAACCAAAGGGCGGATAAACCGGGGCAAACGGTTGCCCCCGAGGATACCATCGAGGTGCGGGGCGGCGGGCTGAAATATGTCAGCCGGGGCGGCCTCAAGCTGGAAAAGGCCCTCGCGGTATTCCCCATCGATTTAGAGGGCACCACCTGTATCGATATCGGGGCCTCCACCGGCGGGTTTACCGACTGCATGCTGCAAAACGGGGCGGCAAAGGTCTACGCGGTGGATGTGGGTTATGGCCAACTGGCATGGACGCTGCGCACCGACCCCCGGGTCGTCAATCTGGAGCGCACCAACATTCGCCATGTGACCGAAGCAGAGATACCCCAGCAGGCGGGCTTTATCTCGGTGGATGTTTCTTTCATCTCCCTCGGCCTTGTGCTGCCGGTGGCCAAAGGGCTGCTGCAGGAGGGGGGCCGTATGGTCTGCCTCGTAAAGCCCCAGTTTGAAGCGGGGCGCGAGCATGTGGGCAAAAAGGGCGTGGTGCGCGACCCTGCCGTACACACCATGGTGCTTGAAAAAACAGTGGCTACCGCCCTGCGGCTTGGCTTTTCGGTGCTGGGGCTGGATTTTTCGCCGGTCAAAGGGCCGGAGGGCAACATCGAATACCTGCTCTTTCTGGGGCAGGGCGGGCAGGGTGAAAACCGCCTGCCCGAGGGCCGTATAGCCGATGTGGTGGCCTCCTCGCATAATGAGCTGTAGCACTGCACTGTTTCCACCCGTACCCGTCGGGGGCGGAGGAGTGGAAAAGCCAGTTTTCCAGACCAAAACCAGCAGGAAGGGGGCGCTTTGATTGAAGGCTCTGCTGATACCCAACTCTGACAAGCCGGACGCGCTGGCGTGTGGGGCCGAAATCGCCCGCATGCTTCATCAGCATGGCTGCACCCCGTACCTGAACGAGGCCCTCACGGCCAGCTTTGAGGGCACCGGCGCGGTCACCGGAGATTTTTACGCGCTGCTGAAGGACTGCGACCTGGTCATCGCCATCGGCGGCGACGGCACCATCATCCACGCCGCCAAGCATGCCCTGACCGCCGATAAAAAAATTTTGGGGGTCAATACCGGGCGGCTGGGATTTTTGGCGCAGGCCGAGCCCTGCGAGCTTACCCACCTTATCCCGCGGCTGATTGCGGGTGATTATGCGGTGGAAAACCGGGTGGTGCTTTCGGCCGCATTATGCGGCGGCAGCCGCTGCTACCGCGACTTTGCCATCAACGACGCGGTCATTGGCAAGGCACATAGTTGTAATTTGATTGAACTTGAGATTTATTGTGACGATAAGTATATGGACAGCTACCGTGCAGACGGGGTCATTTTTGGCACGGCGACCGGCTCCACCGCCTACTCGCTTTCGGCAGGCGGGCCGGTGATAGACCCCAAGCTGGACGCCATTCTGCTCACCCCCATCTGCCCCCACAGCCTTTCGGCCCGCACCATCCTGTTTTCCTCGGATAAAACCATCCGGGTCAGGCCCAAGGTGCAGGGGGGGGAGTGCAGCAAGCTGGCCCTTTCGATGGACGGCAGCCCCTTCGTTGCGCTGGAGCCGGAGGAATATATCGAGATTACCAAGGCTCCGGTTGCCGCCCGCTTCATCTCCTTTGGAGAAAAAGAGTTTTTCGAGATACTCAGCAAAAAAATCATGCAAAGAGGATAGCCTCAGAAAGCACGCTTTCCCGCGATGTGCCAATCGCTCCTCGCCCGTGGCCGTAGCCGCGGATGGACGCACAGACAAACCGCGCCTTTTCACGGTCTGCCTGTGCCGCAACATAAGCGAAAGGAATGGTCTTTTCATATGAAATCCAAACGACATACGGCTATCCTCGGGCTTATCTCTGAACACGATATCGACACGCAGGAGGAGCTGCTGAACCGGCTGCATAAGCTTGGGTTCTCGGTGACACAGGCCACCGTTTCAAGGGATATCAAGGAGCTTCGGCTGATTAAGGCCCAGTCGCCCGACGGGGGGTATCACTACACCACCGGAGCCAATGCCGAGTCGGTGGATATCTCCTTTAAGTTTCATGCCATCTTTTCAGAATCGGTGCTTAACATCGATTATGCGGGCAACACCATTGTGGTAAAATGCTACACCGGCATGGCCAACGCCGCCTGTGCCGCCCTCGATTCGATTGATTGGAAGGGCGTGGTG
Source organism: Bacillota bacterium (assembly GCA_023396215.1). Lineage (GTDB taxonomy): Bacteria > Bacillota > Clostridia > Oscillospirales > Ruminococcaceae > Heteroruminococcus. The sequence goes on from JAEWWW010000013.1 coordinate 15,099, forward strand.
GGCACCATCGCGGGGGACGACACCATCTTTATCCTGATGCGGGATGAAGCCGGGGCCGCCGAATTTGTGCAGCAGTTGAGCAAGCTGATAGGCAGGTAGGTGAACGACATGCTCTCACAGCTCTATATCAAAAATATCGCCGTCATCAGCGAAACCACCATCGACCTCGCCGACGGCCTCAACGTTTTCACCGGCGAAACCGGCGCCGGCAAAACCATCCTGATTAACGCCATCAACGCGGTGCTGGGGGCCAGAACCTCCCGGGATATCATCCGCACCGGCGAGCAGCGGGCGATGGTTTCCGCGCTGTTTTCCGGTATTGCCGAGGCAACCGCCGCCGCCATCGGCGAGCTTGGCTATGCGGTAGAGCCCGGCGAAGAGCTGCTTATCACCCGGGAAATTGATATAGAGCCCTCCAGGGGCGGCTGCAAAATCAACGGCCGTCCGGCGACGCTGGGCATCCTGCGCACCCTTTCCTCACTGCTCATCAACATCCACGGGCAGCAGGATAATCAGGAGCTGCTTTCCACCGATAAGCACATCACCTACATAGACAGCTTTGGCGAGCTGGCGGCCAGTATTGCCGCCTACCGCCGGGCCTATGATCAGTACTGCGCCATCGAGCAGGAGCTTGACAGCCTGCGGGTGGACGAAGCCCTGAAGGCGCAGCGCATCGATATGCTGGAGTTTCAGATAAAAGAAATCTCCGCCGCCCATTTGGTGCCGGGGGAGGAGGAGGAGCTGAACGCCGCCCGCCGGATGATAAAAAACGCCGAGCGCATCACCGACGCTCTTGCCCTTTGCCAGCAGGCATTGTCGGGCGACGACGGGGCGGAGGGTCTGCTTTCGCTGCTGGAAACCCTCAAGGAAGGGGTATCGGTCGCCTCGGGCTATATCGAGGAGCTGGGCGAAGCCGGCGGCAAGCTGGAGGAGATGGGATATGAGCTGGAGGAGCTGGCGGGCGCTATCCGCAGCTACGCCGAGGACAGCGACTTTGACCCCCGCCAGTTGGATAAGATTGAAGGCAGGCTGGACCAGCTTTACCGCCTGAAAAAGAAGTACGGCGCCTCGGTGGAAGAGGTGCTGGCGTTTTTAGAAAAAGCGCAGGAGGAGCTGGATGGGCTGACCAATGCCGACGCCCGCATCCTGCAGCTGGAGCAAAAGCTGGCCCCGGCCCGCGCGCAGGCGGTAACGCTGGCGCAGGCGCTGACCGAAAAACGCATGGCAGCGGCCGATCTCTTTGTGGAGCAGGTGCAACAGGAGCTGGCCTTTCTCGATATGCCGCAGGTACAGCTATTGGTGCAGCGGGCCGAAAAGCCGCTCTCGGCTCTCGGCTGCGATAACATCGAGTTTTTAATCTCGCCCAACGCCGGGGAAGCGCCCCGCCCTCTCGCCAAAATTGCCTCCGGGGGCGAAATCTCGCGCATCATGCTATCCATCAAGAATGTGCTGGCCCACAAGGACGATATCGGCACCCTGATTTTTGACGAGGTGGACGCAGGCGTCAGCGGCCGGGCCGCCCAGAAAATCGGCCGAAAGCTGGCGCAGGTGGCAAAAAACCGTCAGGTGCTCTGCGTCACCCATCTGGCGCAGGTGGCCGCCTATGCCGACCGGCACCTGTGCATCACCAAAGAGGTTTTAAACCAGCGCACCCATACCCAGGTGCAGCCCTTGGGCGAAAAGCAGCGCATACAGGAGCTTGCCCGCATCTCGGTGGGGGAGCACATTACCGAAACGGCGCGGCGCCCCCCCGAAGAGATGCAGCGG
>JAEWWW010000040.1 GCA_023396215.1 Bacillota bacterium
CGGCATTACCATGGTGTTCATCCCTTCGATATCCACCTTTGTCATCTCCCGGATGTTGGGCGGCGGCTCCACCATGCTCATCGGCGACCTGATAGAGCTTCAGTTCCTGGGCAACGCCTACAACCCCAATCTGGGTGCGGCAATCTCGCTGGTGCTGATGGCAATTATCCTGATATGCATGGCCATGATGAATATGTTCGACGACTCTGAGGATAAGGAGGCGATGCTGCTGTGAAATGGCTGTCACGCTCCTATACCGGGGTGGTTATGGCTTTCCTTTACGCGCCGATACTGGTGCTCATCGCCTACTCTTTTAACGCCAACAAAAGCCGCGGTATCTGGACAGGGTTCACCCTGAACTGGTACAAAGAGCTGATGGGCAACTCGCTGATTATCCAGTCGCTGATAAACACCCTGATTATCGCGGTGATTTCGGCGGTGCTGGCTACGCTGCTGGGCACTATGGCGGCGCTGGGCATCCACAGCATGCGGGGGGCTTCGCGCTCGCTGATTATGAATATCACCTACCTGCCGGTCATCAACCCCGAAATCGTCACCGGCGTTTCGCTGATGCTGCTTTTTGTGCTGTTCCGGCTGGAGTTTGGGTTTATCACCCTGATACTGGCCCATATTACCTTTAACGTGCCTTATGTTATCCTGAATGTAATGCCCAAGCTGCGGCAGATGGATAAATATGTGTACGAGGCCGCCCTCGATTTGGGGTGCAGCCCGATGCAGGCATTTTTCAAGGTGATTATCCCCGAGATTGCCCCCGGCGTCATTACCGGGCTGCTGATGTCCTTCACCTTCTCGCTGGATGATTTCATCATCAGCTACTTTGTCAGCGGCACCACCTCGCAGACGCTGCCCATTACCATCTACTCGATGACCCGCAAAAAGGTCAGCCCCGAAATCAACGCGCTTTCCACCATCATCTTTGTGATTGTGCTGGTGGTACTGATTATCGTAAACATCAATGATGCAAGAATAGAAAACCGAAACAAAAGAAAGGTTGGTGATAGCTTTGAAAAGAAGTTTTAGCCTGTTTTTGGCGGTACTGATGCTGGCCTCGCTGGCACTGGGCATTACCGCATCGGCTGTGGTAGAGGTGGAGGACGCTGATTACTACGCCAAGTATAAAGATGCCGGAATATCAATAAACGTATACAACTGGGGCGAGTATATCTCGGACGGCAGCGACGACTCCCTCGATGTGAACGCCGCATTTGAGGAGCTGACCGGTATCACCGTGCATTACAGCACCTTTGCCACCAACGAGGAGCTGTATGCCAAGCTGAAAAGCGGCGGTACCAGCTACGACGTCATCATCCCCTCAGACTACATGATCACCCGTATGATCAACGAGGGCATGCTGGAAAAGCTGGATTATGCCAACATCCCCGCCGCAAAAAACATTGCCGACAACTTTCAGAGCAACCAGTTTGACCCCGGGGCCGCTTACAGCGTGCCCTACACCTGGGGCACCGTGGGCATCGTCTATAACACCGATATGGTCACCGACCCGGTGGATAGCTGGAACATCCTCTGGGACGAGAAATACAGCGGCAATATCCTGATGTTCGGTAACCCCCGCGACGCCTTTGGCCTTGCGCTGCTCCGCCTGGGCTACTCGATTAACACCGAGGACGAGGCCCAGCTGCGGCAGGCCGCCGATGAGCTGAAAAAGCAGAAGCCGCTGGTGCAGGCATATGTCATGGATGAAATCTTTGACAAGATGCAGGGCAACGAGGCCGCGCTGGCCCCCTACTATGCCGGCGACGCCTACACCATGATTGCTGAAAACGACCGACTCGCCTTTGCCATTCCCAAGGAGGGCACCAACGTCTTTATCGACGCCCTGTGCATCCCCAAGGGCAGCCAGCAAAAAGAAGCCGCCGAGATGTATATCAACTTTATGTGCGAGGCCGAGGTTGCCGCCGCCAACATCGAGTATATCGGCTACTCCTCCCCCAACGCAGCCGCCCTCGAGCTGCTGGATGAAGAGATCCTCAGCAGCCCCATCATCTACCCTGCCGACGAGATTATCGACAAAGCCGAGGAGTTTGTTCACCTCTCAGACCAGACCAACAAGCTGCTGGACGCTCTGTGGACAGAAATCCGCACCAACGACAACAACTTTTTGAACTGGGCTATGCCGCTGGTTCTGATTGTCGCCATTGCCGCAGCCTTTGTCATTATCAGCCTGCGCAAGCGCCGCAAAAAAAGACAGCAGCTCTATTAAACAAAGCATCAAGACCGGCCGCGGATTGGGTTCCCCCTCCGGCGGCCGGTTTTTCCATGCGGGGGTTGTGCCAGCCCGTTTTGGGCAGGCCGCCCACCCCTTTGCAGCATGCGTGACAGGAGATTGAACCGACATGGAAGAGAAATATTATGAAGCGCAGACCTTTGAGAACCTGAAGTTCCATGGAGAAACCTTTGAGGGGTACAAGCTGGTGGATTGCAGCTTTATAGGCTGCAGCTTTGAGGATTGCAGGCTTGTCCGCTCGTTGGTATCCGGCTGCACCTTTGATAAATGCGCCGTCACCAACCTTAAGGCGGAGGGGTATGCCCAGATACAGTACGCGGAGTTTGCCAACTGCCGGCTGGTGGGCATCAATTGGCAGCAGCTTTTGCCCAGCGGCAGGTTTGGTGAGCCTATCCGCAAGCTGCAGGGGTGCAGCCTGAAGTACAACACCTTTGCGGAGATGGATTTTAAAAAGTTTGATTTTTCAGATAACGAGGTTTCGGCGTCTATCTTTGCCCAGTGCCAGCTTGCGGAGAGCAAATTCAGGCAGTGCAGGCTGGAAAAGACCGAGTTTTTTCAGTGCGACCTGCAAAACGCCGATTTCAGGGATGCCTCGGGCTATCAGGTTGATATTATGTCCTGCAAGGTGCGCGGGGCCAGATTTTCCTTCCCGGAGGCCATGAACCTTCTGGGAGGCTTGGGGATTAAGATTGACTGACCGTACAATATGAAGCCTGCCGCTAACCGGGATTATCCGGTGGGTGGCAGGCTGTTTGCTCTGTTTGGCTGATGCACTCCGGCCTTCCACCAATCCCTCCAAGGAGAGAAATAAAGAGGGCCACCTGTAGGGGCGGATATCATCCGCCCGCTACCTCTCCACACGAACTTCGCGGGCGGCTAATAGCCGCCCCTACGTCGTTGTACCCAATGCCGCGGGGCCAATGCCCACACCGCCCCCTGCAACCGCAGCCGCAGGGAGATACCGTAGGGGCCGATGCTCCCTGTCGGGGGTTCGCTATCGCCGTCGGCCCCTTAAGACCACCCCGGCACCTGCGGGCATCTTTTTCTGCGAAAAAGGACGCAAAGCGCCTCACGGGCGGGACTAAGTCCTCCTGTATCCCCCCAAGCCTCCGGCAGGGGTTGGACAGGATTACACCCACCCCCTAGCCCCCTCCCATTGCCGACAATGCGAGAGCGGTATTTCGCCATAATGGGAGGGGGCATAGACCGGGGGCCTGCGGCCCCCGTCCCCCCCGCATCCCACGCCCACCATAGGATACCCAACATACTCCCGCCTGCACGAAGAAACGCGGGGGGGGGGGGGCGCAGCCCCCCGTAATATTTTCCCCCTTTCGCGTCCGGAGAGCTATTTGTTCCATCAACCTTTAAGCGCGAGAGGGGGGCAGGGGGGTGAGCAGTAGGCCTTGGGTTCCCGCGCACCTCCGCCGCAGGCAACGCACCTCCGGGGAGGAGGATAGGGGCCGCCTTTTCCCCCTCTGCACGAACTTCGCGGGCGGCTAATAGCCCCCCCTACGTTGTTGCACATGCCGCAAAGTCGGTGTCCAAACCACCCCCGCACCTGCGGGTGCCACCCCTCCAAGGGGGGGTGCCCGTCTCCTATAACCCGTAGGGGCGGATATCATCCGCTCGCCCTCGGCACCTACCCGCTACATGGGTGGCTGGCAGCTGCCCTACCACCCTATTACAATAAATAGTTGTTATCCTTATCTGCCACCTGCAAAGCAACCAGCTTATAGGTTGCGAAACCTCCAGTAACCAGCGGTTCCACCTTGCAAATGGCCTCGGCCTCTTCGCGGCTTTCTGTTTTGAGAATGTACATCCCCGCCATGCCGGGATACCCCTTGAACACCCCGCAGAGCTCCAGCTTTCCGGCGTCATCCAGCTCTTTAATATTCTCAACATGCCTTTTAATGACCTCTTTGGTAACCCTGTTGCAGGTTTTGGTTTTTTCAATCATCATCACATAGAGCCACTTTTCCATACCTTCATCTCCATTCAAATACAATCGTTCTCGTTTATCCGTTATCCGGAAGCTAAATCAAATTATACAACCACTCGCCTAGCGAGTGGTTTTACTATACCAAAAGACCAAACCTCTTGGCTTGGCCCACGGGAAACAATACCCCTCCTTCCGTATGCAGTTTTATATAGAAACACCGCCCATAGTCTCACTCGAGCGGTGTCTATGCTCAAAATTAGATTTTTGATGGAAATACCACTTGCCGATTGCCTGTAAACCATTGATATTACTGGGTTTATCCAAACCCTATAATTTCACTCCGACCAAACAAAAAGGTCAGTCGAAAGACTGGCCTTTTTGTTTGCTCCGCCACCTGCGGGCGGGTTATCCGATGAATTCTAGTGTGGTAAGAGGGGGAAGTATCTGCAAAAATCTTTTTCCCATGATGATTACAAAGGGACGGTCGATTATTATCGGCGGTCTTTTGCTTTGATAAGGACATTGACTATGAGAAGGCTTCAGGGGTATACTGCCCTGACAATCAAAGCACCGGGCTATATCAATCGAAAAGAGTGCTGCACAACACAGCACCCTTCGCTTGTTTTTGAATGTCTAAGTCCCATGCTCGGAAAGCTCACCATCCACAATGTGGATGACCCGTTGGGCATAGGACGCCACCTGCTTATCGTGGGTAATCACGATGAGCGTATGCCCCATAGTACCTAACCGGGAGAACACCTCCATAACCTCTTTACCGGTGGCGGAATCAAGAGCTCCCGTAGGCTCGTCTGCCAACAGCAGGCTCGGGTTGCCCGCCAGCGCCCTTGCGATGGCAACCCGCTGCTGCTGGCCGCCCGAAAGCTCTGCGGGTTTGTGGCGCAGCCGCTCCCCCAGACCCAGCAGCTCCGCCTTCTCAACGCAGAGCGGTTCCGCCTGCTTTTTGGTCATGCCCCGGATGAGCATGGGCATCATAATATTTTGCATCACCGTATATTTGGGCAGAAGCTGATACTTCTGAAACACAAATCCAATCTGGCGGTTGCGTACCCCCGCCAGGGCGTTGTCGGTGCAGCTGTGAACGGCCAAACCGTCCAGATAATACTCCCCGTCGTCCACAGTGTCCATGCAGCCGATGATATTCATGAGGGTGGATTTACCCGAGCCGGAGGGGCCAAGGATGGCGAGAAACTCTCCCTTTTTCACACTGAGGCAAATATCCTTAAGAACATGCAGGCGTTCCTGCCCCATGCGGTAGAATTTATTGATATTCTTTAGTTCAATGGTGTTTTCCACAATGACCTCCCCTGGCTTTTCATCGAAAAATCCCTTTTATTAAGGTGAAGCTTATGAACCGGCTGCCTGCATCACATAGATGGATTCAATGTACTCCTCCCCTGCCTCATTTTCGGCATAGGAGACCATAATAATGTTGCCTTTGGCAATGCTGTTGAAGGTAAGGCTCCCGGCACTCTCCCGCCCCATTGCGGAGACAGGCGTGCCGACGGGAACAGTAACGGTCAGTGTCTCTCCGGTAGGCTTATACTCGGTGGACTGCCCTTCACCGGCGAAGCCGCCGCCAAAACCTCGAGGGACTTCTCCTTCCGGACGGCTGCCGCCATTGCCCCGCTGAGGACGGCTCTGGCCATCCGGCGCGTTGCCTCTGGATGCACCGCTGCCCGGCTGCGGGCCGTTTTCCGCATCTTCACTATCCAAAGCGGGCATCTCTCCCCGCTGCGCTTCCACCAGCTCCAGCTCCAGCTCATTGCCGCTGACGGCAGTCACCCGCCCTATCACCCGGCGGCCCCCGCCCTCCGGCCCGCCCGGGCCGCGCTGATTTCCGAAGCCGCCTTCCTGCCGGCCTGCTCTGTCGGGTTGCTGGGAGGATGACGTTTCCAGGGCCTCTTGAGGGCCTGCGCAGGAGCACAGCAGCGTTACCGCCAGAGATAGCAGCAAAGCGATTGTTTGTTTCATAGGGCTTCTCTCCTTCTGTCGTTTATTCAGTTTATTCATAGTTAAGGGCTTCAATAGGCTTCAGGGAGGCTGCTTTTAAGGCGGGATAAAACCCAAAAACCGTTCCGGTAATGATGGCGAAGGCCAGCGCCAGCGTCCATCCCTCCACAGTCGGCTCGGCCCGCACCCCGGTATATTTCATCAGGGGCATAAGGAAGATGCTAGAGATTATCCCCATCACCCCCCCAAAGGTACTCATCAGGTTGGCTTCCAGCAAAAATTCAATGAGAATATCGGTTTTAGAGCAGCCAAGCGCTTTCAGAATGCCGATTTCTCTCGTGCGCTCCTTAATCGATACAAACATCACATTCATTATGCCGATGCCACCCACGATAAAAACGATGCTCGCCACCGCAATGAGCAGCAGCGAAAGGGTGCTGGCGGATTTGGTCGCCGCCTCCATGCTTACCCCTGCGTCGGAAATGGTGTAGTTTACACCGGGGTGCAGTGCGGCGAGCACCGTATGAATGTCCTCTATAACGCCCTCCACATATTTAACATCCTTTGCAACCACCGAAATAGAGGGGTTAATCCTGCTCCCCATGACGTATTTTTGGGCCGCGGTGTAAGGAATATAGATGGTGGTATCGGGGCTGAGCCCTGAGGCGACCGTTCCCATAGAATCCAACACGCCGATGACGGCATAGCTGCGCCCGTCAATAGAAATGGTATTGTCGTAAGCCTCCATAACACTGCCAAAGGTTTCTTCGGCAACTGTTCTGCCCAGAACCGCCACTTTATCGGCGTTTTGCAGGTTGTCTTCGGTAATAAACTCCCCCAGCAGCAGTTGCAGGTTGGTAATGCCTGCATAGGCCGGTTGAACCCCCGCCACTGTGGAGGTGGTTTCTTGCTCCAGAATGCCGCCGTTAATGGAATAGCTGCCGCTGGCCGTGATGGAAATGGAGGTAATATTGGGAACAAACAGCGCTATTTCTTCCACATCGTCTTCACCCAGATTGGCGCTGAACATGCTGTTGGCCGGGGCGTTGCCGCCCCTTGAGCCGGAAGCGTTTCTGCCGCCCGATCCCCCCATTGCTCCGCCAGCCCCGCCTGCTCCGCCAAAGCCGCCGCCGGAGGGTGCGCCCATGCCGCCAGAGCCTGCAAACCCCATTCCTCCCATCCCTCCTGTGACGAGGTTTGGCTGGTATTTTACCTCCACTGTGCCGGCGCTCAGGTTCTTGAATTGCTCCTGCACATCCTGTTTGCCGCCCTGCCCAATGGCGATAACCAGCACAATGGTGGCGGCGCCTACGATAATGCCCAGAGAGGTAAGCAGTACCTTAAATTTATTCTCCATGAGATTGACCCAAACCAGATTCAGAATCTCGCCCAGACGCATCAGCTTATCACCTGACTTTCGATGATAACAGTCTGCCCTTCGCTCAGACCCCCGGTTACCTCCACCCGGCGCCCATCTGAAAAGCCGGTGGTGATTTCCACTTGTGTAATTGCGCCGGCTTCATCCTTCACCTTAGCGTATTGCTTTCCTCCCTGCGTACTCACCGCACGATTGGAGACATAAAGCACATCCTTCTTCTGCCTGGTGATAAAGATGACGTCACAGGTCATGCCCTCATAGACCTTTTCCAATTGTTCATCCAGAGCCACCGTCACCGCATAGCTGACGGTGGCGGAGGCAGAACGGGCCGGGGTATAGGAGATGCCGTCCACCCTGCCCTCAAAGGTTTCGTCAGGGTAAGCCTCAAAGGTAATCTGAGCGGATTGATCCAGCGTGATTGCGGCAATGTCCTCCTGCGCGATGGTCAGGGTCACATAGGTCTTCCGGCCCGCTACGGTAAGGAGAGAGCTGCTTTTGTTGACGGTATCGCCCGCGGCGCAATCCACCGAGATTACAAGGCCGGGGGCATCCGCGGTAATGACGCCGTCCTTCACATAGGGCGCCAGCTTGGCCAGTTCCTTCTCGTAGGCGTTCACATCTGCCCGGGCGCTTTGCACACTGGCTTCCAGCTGCGAAATGGTGGCCTCGTAAACAGCCTGAGCATCCTCACCCGTCGCCACGCTTTTTTCCCGGTCGGCCTCTGCAGCTATCACCGAAAGGTCGTACTGCGCTTCAAGCTTGCCCACAGCAGCGGCATAGTTATTAACCGATTTTCTGGCAGAGGTCTGTTTCTCCCCGGCCTCCTTGTAGCTTTTGTTGAGCTCGGTGTAGGCTTTTTCCAGCGCCGCCAGCTCTTCTTCGGTTGCCGTTCCGGTGGCTTTGGCCGCCTGCCAGTCGGCATAGGCGGCGTCCATCTGCGTTTTCAGGCTGGATTTCTGCCTCTGCCAATAGTCTTCATCCTCCTGCGCGCTGCTCAGCTTGTCTTCCGCGTCGCTGAGGTTGGAGATGATTTCCGCAATGTCATAGCTGTACTGCAAATCAGCGGTTTCACTGCTCAGGGTATTGGTTTGCAGGGTATATTTTGCCTGAATGGCGCCGGTTTTCTGGTTTTGAACGGCCTGCTCCAGCTTGAGCACGGCGCTGTTGTAGCTTGCCTGAATGGTGTTGTACTCATCCTTCAGGCTCTCCTGATCCACCTGCAGCAGCTTATCGCCCGGTTGTATCCGCTGCCCGGCACGGACATAGACTTCCTTTATCTCGACCGACACGGGGTAGCTAATGACGGTGTTTACCAAAAAGGCGGTCCCCGATTCGGTGGCTCCCACCGTTAAATCCCCTCTGGTTACCGTTTCTTCTTTGTAAGCCGCCGCGGTTTCCTGAGGCTGCTCCTGACGAAAGACCAGAAACACACCCGACAGCAACCCAACCACCACAAGGATAATAACAAGCAGCACAGCTTTTTTACCTGTGCCCTTTATCCCCTGAATAACGCCCAATAGAATCCCTCCCTGAATGATGTTACAGCATTGGGCCAAAGCGCCGGCAAACAGCCGGCCGCACAGCCAATATCACCATGGTATTCGGGGATTGTGTTAGGAAGGTGGGGAAATCGCAAGCAAACTGTAAAAAGTGAACTGTATCTCTTCGCCGGCTCTGCGAGTTGCCGGCATCCAAAGGAAAACAGGCCGCCCTGCAAGGCGGCCTGCTTCTATAAAAGCGCTGTCAACCGAAATTGAACCGTTCATCATTCTCCTCCGGCGCTGTCCAGCTCGGTGATGGGCAGGGTAAACCAAAACTCCACGCCGTCCCCGGTATTTTGTACGCCGTAGTGCTCGCCGTGCATTTCCAGAATACTTCTGACAATCGCAAGCCCCAACCCATAACCCTGTTTGTCCCGCTGACGGGATTCATCCCCCCGGTAGAAGCTCAAAAACAGGTTCTGTAAATCCTGCTCGGCAATGGGCTTCCCCGTGTTGAATACACTGATGCGGCACCGCTCCCCCTGCCGCAGGGCAGAAACCCGAATGTGAGCGCCTGCCTGCGCGTACTTCACGGCATTTTCAAACAGGTTGGTGACCACCTCGCCAATCTGCTGGTAATCGGCATCGACGATGATGCTGTCATCCAGTGCCAGCGAAACCGAAATGCTTCGCTGCCGGGTCAGCAATTTATACTTTTGGGCTACATCCTGAATAATTTCACTGACGGAAAATACGGTGCGCTCCAGTTGAATCATGCCGCTTTCCAACTGGGTAAGCCCCAAAAGCTGGCGCAGCATATTGGACATCTTCTCCCCCTCCTCCAAAATAATGCGGCAGTATTCCTGCGAAGCCGCCTCGTCCTCAGCGCCGAAATCCCGCAGGGCTTCCGCATAGCTGGTGATGAGGGTGAGAGGGGTCTTGAAATCATGGGAAACATTTGCGATAAATTGCCTGCGCATCCGGTCGGTTTGCTCCTGACGCAGAATATCGTCCTGCAGCATAAGGTTGGCTTTCATCAGCGCGTTGATGTTGGCTTGAAGCTCCTCCGACATGTGGTTGATGCTCTGGGCCAGCAGGCCGATTTCATCGGTGGAGGATGCCTGGCAAGCTCCACTGAAATCCAAACGGGCAATCTGCTCCGCTGCGACCTGTATCTGCTGAATCGGCCTTGTAATGCGGCTGACCACCATATAAATTACAACCGCACCCAGCAGCAGCGCCGCCGCAGAAAGATAGGCCGTATACTGCACCGCTAAATTGGCAATTTCACCGATGTACCTTCTGGGGGTTTCAAGCAGAAGGTAGGTGTTGCCTTCCACATGGGAGAAAAGGCGTAAAAAGGCCAAATCCCTGGCGGGGTTATCCTCCATTACATAGTCCTTGCCGGTTTGGGCAATGCTTTGCAGCACCTGCGCGGATGGCAGACTGGTTTCGGTGTGAAGCTGCTCCTGCCCGGCGAATTTCATCAGTGGATGCTCCCGCTGAAAGCCGGAGGGGATTTCGACGGGCTTTTCCCGGTCGTTGAGGAGCATCCGCCTGCGGGTATAGTATTCATAGGTGATACCCGCGTCAGGGTCGTAGTCAAAAATGGTAATCAAAATGTTGCGGTTTTCCAGCTCAGTCAGGGCACTGCTCAACACCTGCTCCCCCTGTGAATAAGCGTCCTTCAGGCGCTGGGCCCCCCGGGAAATTTCGTTCAGCTTATTGGCGCGGTAGAAGCCCTCGAAAAAGGCGGACCCCGCAAAAAGCAGCACCGCTAAATTCAATATGAGCACCAACAGAATAACCAGAAACAGCTTGTGCTTGACGCCAAGCTTAAGTACCCCATTCAAATTTATAGCCAACCTTTCTCATTGTTACAATTGCATCGCCGTATCCCTTCAGCTTTGCCCGCAGGCACTTGATGTGGGTATCCACTGTCCGGTCGTCCCCCGCATAGTCCAGCTCCCAGATGGTGGAGATGATTTGAGCACGGGAAAGCACGATGTTCCTGTTTTTCATCAGATAATACAGCAGGTCAAACTCCTTAGGGGTAAGCATCACGGTCTGATTGTCCACAGTCACCCGGCGCTCCCGGTAAAAAATCTTCAAACCCTCCACCGTCAAATTGCTTAAATCATTGGCACTGGTGCGCTTAAGCAGGTTTTTAATACGGGTGACCAGGATGGCGGGACTAAAGGGTTTGGAAATAAATTCATCCGCACCACAGGAAAACCCGGTGATTTCGTCCCGTTCGGCGCCTCTGGCAGTAAGGATGAGCACCGGCACATGGGATTTCGCACGAATCTCCCGGCAGACCTCGAAGCCGTCTTTTTCCGGCATCATCACATCCAGCACCACCAACACAATGTCATCATGGGTTTGGAACTGCTCCAAAGCCTGTCTGCCATCCGCCGCTTCTACCACCTTAAAGCCTTCCCGCACCAGATAACTGGCAACCAGCCTGCGGATATTTGTTTCGTCCTCTGCAATGAGAATTTTGTTGTTCATTGCGGCCTCCATCTCCCGTATATTGACCTTTTTAGTATGGAAGAAAATTGTGTTAGAATTGTGAAGGTTTGGTGGCTAAGTTGGAACAGTTCTCCACTGTATTAAATCTGTTCTCACAAAAATGTCTGCAACAGAATCGGTAAAGCCTTTTGATTGTGCAAAGCAGCCCAACGTTTTCTTCATCAAAGAAAGCAGCAAAGAAATGGTAATGGTACTTCAAAAATCTTTATGTGCTGTCGAAATACTATTTTGAAGTGCCGGGCCGCAGCCGAGCCACACTGTGCAGCGGAGAAAATGCAGCCGTATAGTAGGCGCAGGAAAAACAGAAGGGGGTACGCAGCATGCTGAAAGACCCTGAAAAGACAATTGGCAACCTGATTGACAAAGCCCCGTTGACGCAGATTTGCTACGTGGACGGCGAGGGCTTCCCCATTACAAAGGCCATGCTTAAGCCGCGGGAGCGGGAGGGTATTCAGGTATTCTGGTTTTCGACCAATACCTCTTCCAATAAGGTAAAATGTTTTAAGCAGAACCCCAAGGCGAGTATTTACTTTGTTGACAGACGGTTTTTCCGAGGCGTCAGCCTGACGGGCACGGTTGAAGTATTGGAAACCGCGCAGGCAAAGGAGCGTATCTGGCAAAAGGGCGACAGCCTGTATTATCACAAGGGAGTAACCGACCTCGATTATTGCGTGCTGAAATTCACGGCGACAAGAGGCCGTTATTACAGCAATCTTAAGTCTGAAGATTTTGATATTTGAAGCGCGGGATATCTGTACCGTGTGGGGTGCCGGTATCAAGTCAGGCTCATAATTGGTATGATAGTATAATAAATCTAAAACATCAAAATAAAGCCCCCTAAGAGCAGCGTTCCTGCCGTTCTTTGAGGGCTTTTTCCACTATTATATTACCACAAATCGGCGAAAATTTCAAGACTTGTAAGTCCGGCCGGCTGCGCGTATACTGCAATCGTAGGAGGGATGGCATGGATAATAATTTTTCGCTTGCGTTTGTCAAAATGCAGATGCTGGCGGCAGCTGAGGAGCTCCGGGCATCCAACGAGCTGACCGCGCGCTATGGCCTCACCCTGTCGGAGGAGCAGATACAACGTTTTGTGCAGCACAGGTTTGAAGCCCTGCGGGATACCGACCGCATTGAGTTTGGAGAAGGCGTCTTAAAAAAGCTGATATACGCTTTCTGTGACTCGCCTTACCTCACCCAGGAAAATTACGAGGAAACACTCCTCGAGCTGCAGGACATCTTCTATTATTTCAAGAACGAGTCCTTCGACCGTATATCAGACGATGAACTGATTGAGTTTATAAAGACTGTGTTTGACGGCAGGGCGCAGGGCTCGCTTGACTATCTTTCCGGCACCTCGCTGGAGGAGCTTGGCCGGTATGCCCGCGAAAGCTGGAGCCCCCGGGATGGCGACGCCTCCGGCGACCTGTTTTGAGGTGCCCGCATGGAAAATGATTTGGAACGCTTTTTGCCGGCAGGCGGCTTCTCCCTGCCCGGAACCCTGTCGGATGAGGAGCAAGCCGCCTTGCAGGCCCGGCTCTGGAGGCTTTTGACCAAGCGGACAGAGCGGTATGCCGCAGGCGACAGCACATCTATGCCGATGGAAACGGCGCAGGAGCTGCTGCTCTCCATCTGCTTTACGCTGGAGGCCCACCTGAAAGCCACCGGCGCAACCCAAAAGCTGCTGGTAACAGAGGATTTAAACGCTCTTTTTGAAGGCGGGCTTAAAGCAATTGAAGCGCAAACCGTCAAAAGCAAGCGCCTCTGGCAGGCTGCCTGCCTCAGCGCGCCGGAGCTTGAAAATACCGCCTACCAGGATACGCTGCGAAGCATCGGCGGGTTTTGGCGGCGGTACGACTACTATTTTTTTGCCCATCAAATCCCCTGCGATATCGACTACCCCCTCTGCCAGCCGGTGCCCGAAAGCTGCGGCGGCGCGGAGTATCTCAGCGAATATCTGCGCCGCATCCTCATAGAAAACGGCATCCTGCGCCTGTTTGAGCGTGAGCTGGTGGTGCGCCTGCTGCAGCTCTGCTACCCCGACTACAAGGGGATGTTAATCAACCTCTGCGAGCCGGTCATCATCAATGCGGTGGGGCTTGCCCTCATCGGTGGCGCGCCGCTTTCTCTGCAAATATCCGCCGCCGACTGTGCAAGGCTGGCCGGGCTGTTTGGGTCGCTGACCAAGGCAAAAACATACGCGGCGCTCACTGACGCGGCCCGGCACTTTTGCCGCGCGGCGAATATTACCGACCCCTTTGCGCGGGAATATGTCACACGCACTGTGACCGACGCCTACCCCCTCATCGCCGCGGCGCTGCCTGCGGGCAACCTGTCCCGGGTTTTTCTTTCACTCGATTGACAATGGCCGACGTGGAAACACCACCCGCTCCAAGAAAAGCTACACAATTTCATGTATACTGCCTCCGGTAAAGCTACGCCTGTTGTGCGCCGCACTGCCGGGCTTTGCCCACACCAAAAATTCCACCCATCAGCGGGTGGAATTTTTTTAGGTTCAGAAAACACGATATTAATCCGAAAAAATTGGTATTTTCTTGATTTCACTTTTGATATGATGAAGTTGCTACCAAAGGAATAAATATGACGGAGGTAATGATTCGTGAAAAAACTGTTAGCATTTTTGTTGGCATCTGTTATGGTTTTCAGCCTGACCGCCTGTGGCGGCAGCTCCGGCCCGTCCGCTCCGGCCCCCGCGCCCGAACCCCCGCCCGCCGGCAGCCAGGCTCCTGTTGATGAAATGGCGGCGCTGATTGAGGCGGCCAAGGCCGAAGGCGAGCTGACCGTTTACGGCTCCTGCGAAGAGGAGCATCTGGCCGCGGTCTGCCAAAACTTTGAGAAGCTTTACGGCATCAAGGTGAAGTACCAAAGGCTTTCCACCTCTGAGGTTTACACCAAAATCGCCGAGGAAAAGGGCAAGCCCTCTGCCGACGTATGGTTTGGCGGCACCACCGACCCCTACAACGAGGCGGTTGCCGACGGCCTGCTGATGCAGTATGACGCCATCAATGCCAAAAACCTGATTGGCGACCAGTACAAGGACCCCACCAACTGCTGGTACGGCATTTATAAGGGCATCTTGGGCTTCATGGTCAACACCGAGGAACTCAAACGCCTGAACCTGGAAGCCCCCAAAACCTGGGACGACCTGACCAAGCCCGAATACAAAAACCTGATTATGCTCTCTAACCCCAACACCGCAGGCACCGCCAAGCTGATTATCAACACCATGGTGCAGATGAAGGGCCATGACGCTGCTATGGAATACTTCAAAAAGCTGGACCAGAACGTTTCGCAGTACACCAAATCCGGCTCCGGCCCCTCCAAGATGGTTGGCCCCGGCGAATGTGTCATCGGCGTCGGCTTCCTCCATGACGGCATCTATCAGATTTTGCAGGGCTACGACAACATCGAGCTGATTGTCCCGGGCGACGGCACCTCTTTTGAGGTTGGCGCCACCGCCATCTTCAACGGAGCGGTGCATCCCAACGCCGCCAAGCTGTGGGTTGAGTACGCGCTTTCTCCCGACGGCGTCGACCTGGCCAAGGACAACGGCGCTTACCAGTTCCTCGTGCTGAAAAACGCCACCCAGCCCCCCGAAGCCACCCAGTTCGGGCTGGATATGAACAACACCATCGATTACGATTTTGAAGACGCTAAGAACAACATCAAGCAGTATGTTGAAGATTTCTTCGCCGCTGTTGGCGGTTCCAGCGACAGCCGCTTCAAAACCGAATAGGCAAACCGTGCACCGTGCACATGAAAACGACCTGAATGATTGAGGGGGTGCTGCGAAATGCGCGAAAGCTCGTTTCGCAGCGCCTTCTATTTCTGAAACAGGTTTGGGAGCAAAGAAAAATCCCAGATATTCAGACGTTCTATAAGGGAAAGGGGGCTTTCTTGATGGCCGTGAGGCAAAGCGCTCGTCTAGAGCGCAAAAAGTTTTTTTCCGACCCCATTTTAATCAGCATGATTGGCGTGCTGCTGCTGTTTTTGGCATTGTTTATCCTCTATCCCCTGCTGATGCTGCTGGTGGATAGCTTTATCGCCGAGGGCCGGGTTACATTGGGGGTTTTCAAGCGGGTACTAAGCCTGCAGCGCTTTCAAACCGCCTTTGGCAACACCCTGACGCTGGGCATTATCACCGGGCTGGCTTCCACCGCCTTGGGGCTTTTGTTCGCCTATGTAGAGGTGTATGTCAAGCTGCGCACCCGGTTGCTGGAAAGGCTCTTTGGGCTGGTTTCCGTGCTGCCGGTGGTTTCGCCGCCCTTTGTGCTTTCGCTCTCGATGATTATGCTCTTTGGGCGCAGCGGCATCATCACAAGGTCGCTGCTGGGCATCTACGACTCCAACGTATACGGCCTCTGGGGCATTGCCATCGTGCAGACGCTGACCTTCTTCCCGGTGTGCTACCTGATGCTCAAGGGGCTGCTGAAAAACATCGACCCCTCGCTGGAGGAGGCCACCCGGGACATGGGCGCCAGCCGGTGGAAGGTATTCACCAGCGTCACCCTGCCGCTGCTGCTGCCGGGGCTGGGCAACGCCTTTTTGGTGACCTTTATCGAGTCGGTCGCCGACTTTGCAAACCCCATGCTCATCGGCGGCTCTTACGACACATTGGCCACTACCATCTACCTGCAGGTCACCGGCGCCTACGACTCCACCGGCGCTGCGGCCATGGCGGTGGTGCTGCTCTCGCTGACGGTGGTGCTCTTCCTGATACAAAAATACTATCTTGAGCAAAAGACGGCCGCAACCCTCACCGGCAAGGCCTCCCGCATGCGGATGCTCATTGAGGATAAGAGCGTTACGGTGCCGCTGACCATCCTGTGCGGCCTGACGGCGGCCTTTGTGCTGCTGATGTACATCATGGTGCCCTTTGGCGCCCTGTTCACCCTGTGGGGGCGGGATTATACCCTGAGCCTCAAGTGGTTCCAGTATGTCTTTAAAACCAGCGGCATCAAGGCCTTTAAGGATTCCTTTACCCTCTCGCTGATCGCCGCTCCCATCACCGCTTTTCTTTCGATGGTTATCTCCTACCTTGTGGTGAAAAAGACCTTCCGAAGCAAGGGGTTCATCGAGTTTGTCTCAATGCTGGCCATGGCGGTACCCGGCACCGTGCTGGGCATCGGGTATATCCGCGGCTATGCGGGCGGGCTTTTCCGCACCGGCATCATGAGCGGGCTTTATGGCACCGGGCTGATTTTGATTATCGTGTTTGTGGTGCGCAGCCTGCCCACCGGCACCCGCAGCGGCATCTCGGCCCTGCACCAGATTGATAAGTCGATTGAGGAATCCGCCTTCGACATGGGCGCGGGCTCGGCTAAGGTGTTTATGACCGTCACGCTGCCGCTCATCAAGGACTCCTTCTTCAGCGGTCTGGTCACCGCCTTTGTGCGCAGTATCACCGCAATCTCGGCCATCATCCTGCTGGTGACCCCCGACTTTTTGCTTATCACCTGCCAGATTAACGAGCAGGCGGAAAAAGGCAACTACGGCGTCGCCTGCGCCTACGCCACCATCCTGATTGCCATTACATACGGGGCGGTGCTGCTCATGAACGTCATGATGAAATACTTCGGCGTCAGCCGAAAAATAAAGGAGGCAAACTAGATGGAGAAGCAGAAGAAGGGTGTTCGCCTCGAGAATATCTCGAAAATCTATACCGACCCCAAAACAGGCAAAGAGTTTTATGCCGTGAAAAACACCACCCTGGATATCGAGCCCGGCGCTTTTGTGACCCTTTTAGGCCCCTCCGGCTGCGGCAAGACCACCACCCTGCGGATGATTGCCGGGTTTGAAAGCCCGGATGAGGGGGAAGTCTATCTGGGCGACCAGGCCATCAACAGCCTGACCCCCAACAAGCGGGATACCGCCATGGTGTTTCAGAGCTACGCCCTGCTGCCCCATTACAATGTGTTTGACAATGTGGCCTATGGGCTGAAAATCCGCAAGCTTTCCAAGGATGAAATTCACCGGCGGGTTATGGATATCCTCAAGCTGGTGGAGATGGAAGGCATGGAATCCCGCATGACCAACCAGCTTTCGGGCGGGCAGCAGCAGCGTGTGGCGTTGGCCCGCGCGCTGGTCATCGAGCCCAGCGTGCTGCTCTTCGACGAGCCGCTGAGCAATCTGGACGCCAAGCTGCGGGTGAACATGAGAACCGAAATCCGCAAAATCCAGCAGAAGGTGGGCATCACCGCCATCTATGTCACCCACGACCAGTCTGAGGCCATGAGCATCTCGGATAAAATCATTATCATGAACAGGGGCGAGGTGGCCCAGATGGGCACCCCCCGCGAGATTTACTATCACCCCGCCTCCAAGTTCGTGGCCGATTTCATCGGCGAAACCAACTTCATTCAGGCAAAAATCCTCTCAGTCAGCGGTGAAAAGGCCATCATTGATGTGGTGGGGCGGCAGTTGGAGGTCAACAACTTTGCCCACGGCAAGCCGGGGGACGAGGCTTCTCTGGTCATCCGGCCCGAGGGGGCCACGCTGGCCGAGGAGGGCCTGCTGGAGGCCACCGTCACCCTTTCCACCTTTATGGGCTCTCACCAGTATTATCAGGTGCTGGTGGGCGAGATGGAGATTCAGATTACCGACTACAACCCGGTGAACCGCCGCATCTATGAAGCGGGCGAAAAAGCTTATCTGGACTTTGACCAAAAGGGCGCTTATATCCTGTAGGGATTCTACATACTGTAGGGGTGGATAATATCCGCCTGCCAGTCCCGCGCATAACCCATGCGGGCGGCCACAGGCCGCCCCTGCATCCCTCACGCCGAACCGTTGTGGGGGCGGCCGAGCCCTGCATCGATGCGTTGGCTACCACCCCGGCCGTCGGCCACCCCTCCAAGGAGGGGAATGTGGGGAACCGCAGCCGCTAAGGAACCTGCCCCTTGCCCTGCGCATAGCGCTGGACTTTTCAGGCGGCGAATAGTAAAATAAAGGAAAAACGACCTTGAGGATATAAAGGGATATGAACTGGAAACGAACCACCGGCTTTTTTCTGTTGTTTTCCCTGTGCTTTGGCTGCATCACAGGCTGTGGAGCAGACGGCGAAATCACCGCGCTTCGCCAGCCTGATTTGGTGGTGTACAGCCCCCACCCTCTGGACTTAATCAACCCCATCGTTTCAGAGTTTGAAGCCCGCACCGGCATCGTGGTGCGGGTTCACAACGACGGAACCGGCAAGCTGCTGAAAATGGTGGAAGAAAAACAAGAGCCTCTCTGTGATGTTGTCTGGGGAGGCTCCCTTTCGATTGTCCTGCCCAAGCAGGAGCTGTTTGAGGACTACACCAGCGCCAACGAGCTGATGATACCGGTGGAGTTTCAGAACCAGGAGGGCAACCTCACCCGCTTCACCGATATGCCCAGCGTGCTGATGGTGAACCTCAACCTCATCGGCGATATTCCCATCGAGGGGTATCAGGATTTGCTGCGCCCCGAGCTGCGGGGCAGAATCGCCATGTGCGACCCGGCTGTATCCTCCTCGGCGCAGGAGCAACTCATCAACATGCTCTACGCCATGGGCGAGGGCGACCCCGAAGCGGGCTGGGATTATGTGGAACAGTTCTGCCGCAATCTGGATGGCAAACTGCTGAAAAGCTCCTCCGCGGTCTATCAGGGGGTGGCCGAGGGCCGCTACGCGGTGGGGCTCACCTTCGAGCAGGGCGCGGCCAACTATGTGGTGGCGGGCCGGGCGGTGAAGATGGTCTATATGAAAGAAGGGGTGCTATCCACCCCCGA
The DNA here is from genome assembly GCA_023396215.1 of Bacillota bacterium. GTDB lineage: Bacteria > Bacillota > Clostridia > Oscillospirales > Ruminococcaceae > Heteroruminococcus. The sequence continues at coordinate 19,338 of JAEWWW010000040.1, forward strand.
CATCGTTGGCATCGCAAAGGGCGCACCCCACCCCGAAGCGGCCCGTGCTTTTGTCGATTTTGTCACCAGCCGCGACGCCCAAACGGTGATGGCCTCCGGCCTTGGCAGGCGCCCGGTGCGGGTGGATGTGCGCGAGCCCGCCTATCTGGCCGATAAGCGGGAGCTCAAGATGATTTACGACGACCGGGAGGTTGTAACCCGGCAAACGCCCCTTTGGATTAGCCGGTTTGGGGAGATTTTTCAAAGCACCTTACCTCAGGCTGCCGACCAATAACGGCGGCATACCCGGCAAGAGCGACCAAAACCAGCGAAAAAGGGGTGGGCCATCATAAAAAAGGAGAGATATTTCAGGGACGAGCTGCAAAAACTCTTTATGGAGTATGCCATTTTTCCGGCGGTGGCCCTCACCGCCGTCTGTGTGCTCATCCTGATGGCGGTGCTGCTTTACGGCAAAAGCAGCGGTAACGCCGCACAGATTCAGTATATCTCGCAGGAGCTGGAGCGGGTGATGGCGGGGTATGGGCAAGAGCTGGAGAAGCTGGCAGGCCGCCCGGCCCTTTTCAGCGGCGCGCTGGACGACCGAAGCCGCTCGCAGGTCTTCGAGGATTTTTATCAGGTTTCCAACCGTCTGGGCTACGAAGCGGATATCTACATCCTAAATCAGGACAGAGAGATGCTGCTCTCCAACCGGTGGGAGGCCCCCTCCTTTTTAGAGGTGGAGCCGGACATCTCGTGGGGGCTGCTGGGCTCGATGGACCGGCAGCCGGGCGAAACGGTCATACGCCTGCTGGAGCCGTGGAAGGGCAACACCGGGGGGATTGCGCTGGGGCTGGCCGCCACCGACACCGGGGGCAGCGCCGGGTATGTGGTCTTTGTCATCAGCGGGGAATGCTTTCAGCCCGCCCTGAGCCGCGCCGATATCCAGACGATTATCGCCGACGGGTTTGGCTGGGTCTATGCCAGCAATAACACCAACTTTATCAACAGCAGCAATCAGGTGGTGCAGGAACTTCGGGAGGCCGGGCGCTATTTCTCTGACGACAGGCATCTGTATCTGGTTTCGCAGCAGCGGGCATACGGCGATGTTTTTGGGGTGTATGTTATCTCGGATATCCAGAACATTGTGTTTTCGCTGACCACCAGCGGGATGCTCATTATCACCGCCCTGATTTTGATGACCCTCTGGGTGCTGGTCAGCAGCAAAAAGGTAACCGAGCGCAAAACCCGGGATTTTTACCTGATTTTGGAGGTCATGGAGCGGGCGCGGCAGGGCAATCTGGAAACAGATATCCAGATTGAAAGCAACAACGAGTTTCGTTTTATTGCCGACGCTTACAACGAGATGATTGCCAGCCTCAAGCAGCAGATGGAAAACAACCAAAAGATGGCCGAGCTGGTGGCAGCCGCCCAAAACAAGCAGCTCGCCTCTCAGTTTAATCCCCATTTTCTGTACAACACACTGGAAAACATCCGCTATATGTGCACCATCGAGCCCAAGATTTCGCAGCGGATGGTCTACAGCCTCTCCAGCCTGCTGCGGTACAGCATGGATAGCGGGCAGGCGCAGGTGACCCTGCGGGAGGATTTGGAGCATCTGGAAAACTACCTCACCATCCTGCGGTACCGCTTTAACCGCCGCTTTTCTTACAAGCTGGATGTTGCGCCCGAGGCGCTGGACCAGCCGGTGCCGAGGCTGCTGCTGCAGCCCATGATTGAAAACTCGGTGAAGTACGGCTTTGGCAATCAGGATAGCCTGCATGTGGAGCTCAAAGCCTATCTGCACGGGGATACGCTGGTAATGATCTGCCGGGACGACGGGGCCGGCATTACGCCGGAAACCCTCAGCGAGCTGACCCATCTGCTGGAGCAGGAGGAAAACCGGAGCCTGCACTCCGGCCTTTACAATATACACCGAAGAATCCGAATTTTGTACGGCAAGCCCTACGGGGTGGAAATCCGCAGCCGGGAAGGCCACGGCACCACCCTGATAGTGACGCTGCCCGTCCATAGGGAGGAATCAGAATGTTGCGAGTAATGGTGGCCGAGGATGAGGATATCATCCGCAAGGGCCTGATTTACACCATCGATTGGCTGAGCATGAACTGCGTCATCGTCGCCGAGGCGGCCAACGGGCGCGAGGGCCTTGAAAAGATACTGGAGCACCAGCCGGACATCGTGCTGGCCGACATCTGCATGCCTTTTATCGACGGGATTGAGATGATTAAGCAGGCGTCGGAAACGGTGAAGTTCAAGAGCATTCTGCTCACCAGCCACGCGGATTTTGAGTATGCGCGCAGGGCTATTGATACCCGGGTCAGCGAGTATCTGCTCAAGCCGGTGAACGAGCAGACCCTCGCCCGCACCATCAAAAAGCTGGAGGAGGAGATTGCTTCCTCCCGCCAGGTGGAGCTGGTGCTGGGGGAGCTGGAGGGCGGCAACCTCAACCTGGAGTACTACATGCAAACCGACCGCTCAGAGAACCGGTATTTGACCAAGGTCATCAAGCGCATTCGCAGTTCCTATGCCGACAGGCTGAGCATCGAGTCGATTTCGGAGGAGCTGGGGGTCAGCGCCAGCTACCTGAGCCGCAAGTTTAAAGAGGCCACCGGGCAGACCTTTTTGGATTTTTTGAACAAATACCGGGTGCAGCAGGCGGTTACCCTGCTGAACACCCGGGAGTACCGCATCAGCGAGATTTCGGAGGCCACCGGCTTTACCGATTACAAGCATTTCTGCGCCGTCTTTAAAAAGTACACCAACAAATCCCCCACCAAGTTTATAAAAGGTGTGTAGATGCGGGCAAGCCGCCCGCTGCGCAAAAAAAGTTAGCTACAGCTAACTCTTGTGCAAAATATCATCCGGGTGGGGGGTTGTCAAGGGCGTTTTCCCAAATCCATGTTTGCTATATATAAAAACGGCTGTTGGCAGGCCATACAGTTTGACAATAAAACGGCCCTGTGCTAAGATATGACTTAAAATTGCATCAGTCCAAACGCATCCTTTACCGCCGGGTAAAGCGGCTAAGCGTCAGGCTTCATATCATTAGGCCATTGAAGATATGAAGGTCTGATGCTTTTTTATTTTGTGGAGGTAGACTTTATGAAAAGCGCAGATTGCTTTAGGAGTTTTGCAAAGTACGCATCCCTGAATGTTCTTGGGATGCTGGGGCTTTCATGCTATATACTGGCGGATACTTTTTTTATTTCAAAGGCGCTGGGCGCAAATGGTTTAACCGCCCTTAACCTGGCGATTCCAATCTATAGCTTTATTCATGGCAGCGGCCTGATGCTCGGCATGGGCGGAGCCACAAAATACACCATTGCAAAAAGCCAAAATGCAACCGGCACCGCCAACCGCGTTTTTACCAACACCCTCTTTCTCGCTTTTGGCTTTGCCGCTGTTTTTTTGGTTCTGGGGCTGTTTTTTTCGGAAAGCATCATTCTGCTATTGGGCGCGGACGCGGCGGTTTTTGACATGAGCAAAACCTATCTGCAGCTTATCTTGCTGTTTGGTCCTATGTTTCTACTAAACGATATTCTTTTGTGCTTTGTACGAAACGACGGCGCACCCCAGCTTTCTATGCTGGCGATGCTGGGGGGCAGCGTTTCCAATATCATTCTGGACTATATTTTTATGTTCCCTCTCGGCATGGGTATCTTCGGCGCTGTTCTGGCCACCGGGCTTGCCCCGGTCATCAGCATGGTCATTCTTTCCCCCTTCTTTTTTAAAAAGAAGAACTGCTTCCACCTGGCCAGATGCATCCTTTCGGCCAGGCTTGGCAGTGGGGTGGTTTCAAGCGGCGTACCGTCACTGATTACCGAAGGTTCCTCCGGCATCGTAATGATTGTTTTTAATGCCCTCATACTGCGCCTGCAAGGCAATATCGGCGTTGCGGCCTACGGTGTAATCGCCAATCTTTCTTTGGTGGTTATCTCGATTTATACCGGCATCGCCCAAGGTATCCAGCCGCTTCTGAGCAGCTATTACGGCACAGGGGCCCGTGTAAATATACAGGCGTTATTGCGCTACGCTTTAACGGCAATGCTGATTGTTTCGGGCGTCATCTATGCTGCCATGTTTTTTTGGGCGCCGCAAATCGCCGGTGTTTTTAACAGCGGGCAGAACCCACTCTTGCAGGATATCGCCGTTGCCGGCTTAAAGATTTACTTTACGGCCTGTGTGTTTGCCGGGTTTAATATCATTCTGTCTGTCTATTTTACATCCACCGAATATGCCCGCCCGGCGCATATTATCTCGCTCCTGCGCGGATTTCTCATTATCATCCCAATGGCGTTTTTGCTTTCCTCCCTCGGGGGCATGACCGGCATTTGGTGTGTATTCCCCGCAACCGAATTGATTGTTGCCGCAATAGGGTGTATCTTATACTTAAGAGCACGAAAAACAATATACCGAGAAGCATAAAACTATTGATAGGGATGGTGTGTCTATGAACAGAGCGATTACAATCAGCAGAGAATTTGGAAGTGGCGGCAGAGAGCTTGGCAGACGCCTCGCAGAGGAATTGCAGCTTGCTTACTATGACAACGAAATTGTTTTGGAGCTTGTAAAAAAGACCAATTATACCGAGGAATATATCAAACAGGTTGAGGAAAGAAAACCCCTGCCCCTGTTGCCGATTACCATTGGCCGTTCATTTTCACCACTGGGCAACCCGGAGCTTGAGCAGTATACGCTGATATTTACCGAGCAAAGCAATATCATTAAAAGGATGGCCCAAGCCTCTGATTGCGTCATTGTAGGGCGCTGTGCAGACTATATTTTACGTGAACAAAACCCGCTGCGCCTGTTTATCTACGCGGATATGGATTTTAAGATGCTGCGCTGCCGGGATAAGGGCGAAGTCGGCAAAAATCTGACCGACAAAGAACTGCGGCGGCAGATACGCGCGGTTGATAAAGAGCGCGCGAAGTATTACGAGTTTTATACCGGGCAGCCCTGGGGTGAAATAGCAAACTATGATCTGTGCATCAATACAGCGCACATCGATATAAAGGAGGCCGCTTCTATGGTGGCCGGGTTAATAAAAAGCCAAGCATAAACACCGGCCTTGCCCCCACCCAAAAGCGCCGCCTGCATTAAGATGCAGGCGGCGCTTTATCTGTGCAGACTTAGCCCGGCCCTTGGAACAGGCCGGCATACTTCTGGCTGCTTTTAACCTCTCTTTTTGCCCGCCAAAATCCCCGGCAGGCCCAGCAGCTTTTGGGGGCCGTTTTCGGCCAGATAAACCCCGAGGATAATCAGCGCCGCGCCCAAGAGCGAAAACACCGTCACCGGCTCTTTGAGCACCAGCGCCGACGCAACCATGGTGACCAGCGGCACCAGATAGATGTAGTTGTTGGCCCGCACCGCGCCCAGCTTTTCCACCACCGCGTTCCAAAGCGCATAGCAGACCGAGGAGGCCACCACCCCCAAAAACAGCAGGTGCAGGATAATCTCGCCCCGCAGCAGCGTCTGCGGCACAAAGCCGGTGCCCTCGCTCCAGACGACCGGCAGCATGGTGATCAGCGCATAAAGAAAGATTTTGCGGGTGGTATAAACGCGGTGGTAGCGCCCCCGCAGCTTGCCCAGCACCAGCGTGTAGACCGCCCAACTGGCCGCGGCGGCCAGCGCCAGCAGGTCGCCCGCCGGGCTGATTTTCAGCACAAATTTGCCGTTAAAAATCACCAGCGCCACCCCCGAGATGGCAAAGGCAAAGCCGTAGAAGGTATTGCGGCTCAGCCGATGGCCTTTATCGGCCAGACGCAGCACCAGCGCGGTCAGGATAGGCACCGTCGCCAATATCAGCGAAACGTTGGAGGTGAGGGTCAGCTTAACCGCCGTGTTTTCGGCCAGAAAGTAGAGGCTGCCGCCGCAGACACCGCCCAGCGCAAAGGTCAGCTCCTCCTTAAGGCTTTTGATGGGGTAAAATTTAGGGTGCATCAGCAACAGGCATATGTAGGCGATGACAAACCGGCAGAGCATGATGCCAGCGGGGTTCATGTGCTGCAAAAGCACCTTGGTGGATATAAAGGTAATACCCCATATGCTCACCACAAAAATTGCGCCAAGGTTATATACAATCTGTTTATTCATAATACTCGGTTCCTAAATCCCCTTTTTTCCGCAAAGCCGCCCGCCGGCAAAAACCGGCGGGCGCAGACTGCTCTTGCTGCCGGCGTTTTTTCGGCTGTGCTGCCTTTGCAGCGGCCCAAAAAGCGCTCTGTGTAACCAATTATCTTTTGCGCCGTTTGGCGGCGCGCACCGCCAGAAAAACCACCAGCGATACCACCGCCAGCGCCACCGCGCCGGTACCATAGCTGCCCGGCTCCAGCAGCGGGTCGGGCGTCAGCGGGACATAAAACCTGCCCGCCACCGCAATAGCCACCCAAACCAGCGGCTGTATCAGCCCATAAATAAGGCGGGGCTTGCCCGCCAGCCAGACCTGCAGGGTCAACAGCGCGCTCACCGCCAGCACAAAGCCCAGCAGCAGCAGGCCGCCCCATAACAATGCATCCATGCAACCTCCCCTATCTCTTACCGTGGTTGTGTGCCCGCGTTATCTTTTTTGCAGGCGTTTGCCGCTCATCCGGGTGACGGTAAGCCGCAAAACAGCGGTGGCCGCCATCACCCGCGGGTCATAATCCTGCCCGCCCTTGTAGCCCGCTTTTTCCATCAACAGGTCAAGGCCCTTCCGGCGCAGGTCGGGGTCCTCCACCACCTCGAGCACACCCTGCCCGACGATGCTTTCAAACTCCATGCTCCACTCGCAGGGGGTTTCAGCGGTAATCATCCGGTGGGAGCAATCCATCTCAAAGGCCACCCGGGGGTTGCCTGCGATGATATCAAACTTACGCCCCTTGGCAGCGCCGTGGAAGAAGAGCTCGGGCAGCTCGCCCTGCCAGCTATACCCAAATTTCAGCGGCAGGATGTAAACCTCCTGCCCGTCATACAGCCCCAGCCGGCAGACATGGCACCGGTCAAGGATGCCCCTGAGCTCTTCCTTTTCGGCGACCTCGCGGTCTTTTCTTCTCATAGATTTCCTTTCACTGGGCGGCTGGCCGCCCGGCCCGGGTTATGCAAAGGCCTGAATCGCTTCTTCGATGTTCTCGCTGGTGACCGCCAGATAAGGAACGCGCACCGCCTTGGCCGCATCCAGTACCCATCCGGTATCCTGCAGCAGGTCGCGCCCCAGCGCCGCGTTATAGGCGAGCTCGGTAACCGCCGTACCGACGCCGACGGCATCCTTCAAAACGGTGCCCTGCATCTGCCCCTGACGAACAAGCTCCAGCGACTGGGGGATGGCATGCATCCCCACCACCGGCAGCGTAGCCCCGGCGCTGTTGTAAAAGCCCGCCTTCATCAGGGCGTCCACCGCCCCAAGGGCCAGATAATCGTCGGTGGCAATCACATACTCCACCGTTTTTTTGTGCTCCTCCAGCCAATCCGCCATCTGCTGGTTTGCCTGTGAGCGGCTGGCAAGCTTGCTGTCGGAGGCCAGTACCTCGACCCTGAGCCCGGCGGCGTTCAGCGCCTGCAGGAGGGTATCCTCTGCGCCGGGGCCAAGCAACAGGCACTGCACCCTGCCGTCATCGTTGCGGTCATAGGCGGGGTTTGCCTTCCAGTTGCGGACAATCATATTGCTTAAAATCCGCTCGGCCTCACCGGCGGAGGTACCTACATACCAGGCCTGCTCATAGGACGCCAGCACCTCGGAAGCGGGCTCGGTTTCAAAAAACACCACCGGCAGCGCGGCGGCCGAAGCCTTCTCGATGACCTGCGCGGCCTCGTCGGCGCTCACCAAATTCACCGCCAACGCCTGCACGCCTCTCCCAATCATCGCGTCAATCTGGGCCAACTGCTTCGACTGGCTGCCGCAGGAATCCATCAGCGACAACTCGGCCCTGCCCTCGGCGGCACGGTTCATATGGCTGCGCACAAAGGTTAAAAAGCCGTCGTCATACTGCGAAATTGACACCCCAATGCCGGGCAGCGCCGCTACCGCGCTGAGCACCGCAGCCTCGGGGGCCTCAAGAGGGGCTGTCACCCGCAACTGCCCACAACCTGTTAAAGATAAAATCAGCGCCAAAAGCACTGCAATTTTTTTTGCCATTTTGACCTCCTTACCGTTTGGGAACCTCGTCGCAACAGCGATAAAAGGTTTAACCTAACTTATTATAATAAAAGAATATGAACTGATATAGTCTTGAGAGGCAAAATAAGTATTGAAATTTGAAAGGATTTTTTGTCTAAAATGCCTTGAGCAGCGTAAAAAAGCGCTTTTCTGCGCCCTTTTGGCCTGCCGCTGCCCTATTGTAATACCTGCTGAACAATTCAAAAACGTAACAATAGCAATGTTTTAATAGCGTTTTTGAATTGTTCAGGTGCAAGATTTTCTGCCAAATATGGCAAAAAACTTTGCACAATGGATTTGAGGCGTGTGTCCTCAAATCCATTCAGGAAGTCAATCAATGCATCTGAAGTGGAAAAACGCCCCTGTTTTTCCACTCGGAAAGGCAGAAACGGCCTTTCCGACAAATGTGTTTCGCAAAACGCATTTATTCAGTGGACATTATTGTAACCGATAGTTTGGGCCAAAGAGGGATTGTTCAAACAGCTTTTACGCAAAAGCAGCCCCCTGTGAACGCCCGCAGGCGGGGCTGCTTAAGGGGCCATTCTGAAAACTCCAAGCTCCTGATAAATTCTGCTGAAACCGGCGTTTACCGCTTTAAAAGCGAATAATCCGGCGGTTTCTTGTTCCAGAAGCGCCTTGAAGAGCTGCTCCACAGGCCGTCAACTGCGCGCCAGCTCGGGCAGCTCCAGCCGGTTGCAGCAGCAACGCTGCTTGCCCAGCGCCTTGGCCCGGTAGAGAGCGGCGTCGGCCTCATCAAACAGGGTGGCGTAATCCTGCCCGTGCCACGGGTAAACGGCCACCCCCGCGCTGACCGAAAGCTGCTGGCCCTCGCACACCTCGATGGCGGCGCTCACGTTGCGGATAAAGCCATTGACAAAGTCGTCCAGCTCCTCCGACATGGTGAGGATATCCTTCATCAGCACGGCGAATTCATCCCCGCCGATGCGCCCGCAGATGTCGCCCCGCTGGTAGCATTCCTTGACCATTCTGGCAAATTCGTCCAAAATCCGGTCCCCGGTGCTGTGCCCGTGGGTGTCGTTAATCTGTTTGAAGTCGTCGATATCCAGCACGACCAGCGCATGCAGGCCGCCCGCGCCTTCCTGCTCGAGATACTCCGAAACCCGGCGCTCAAAGTTCTGCTTGTTGTAAAGCTTAGTCAGGCTATCCCGCTGGGCCAGCTTTTCAAGGCGCTTTAAGGCAAGCTTCTGCTCGGTGATGTCGGTGATGCTCCCCACCACCGCAATCGGCTCGCCCTTTGCGTTTTTGTGGAAGGTCTGAAACCCCTTGGCCCAGCGCTGCTCACCCTCGTGGGTCAGCAGGCGGTACTCCAGCTCGGCAAAGCCCCCCAAGACCACGGCGCCGCCGGTGCCCCAGCCAAAGGCCTGCCGCACCTTGCAGCGGTCCTGGGGATGCACCGGCCCCCAATAGCTGCCGCACCGCCTCTTTAAAGCTTTTGGGGTTGGGCCCGCCTGTAAAGGGGGTGGTTTCTCCGGCCAAAACCTTAAACTCGCCGGTATCGATGCGGTATTCATATACAATGGTATTGAGGCTGTCAATCGACTTGCGGTAGGAGAGGTTGGCGTTGGCAATCTCCTGCATCTGCCGGGTGGTTTTGCACATCAGTTGGTTGAGGGTGTCAATCTCGGCGACGCTGCACTCCTTGAACCGTCCCGCGTCCTCGATGCCCTCCGCCAATGCCCTGACGCTTTCCAGCACGGTTTTCAGCGGCTGCTGGATGGTGCGGATAATCCGGGCCCTATAGCAGAGCATCAGGCCGATGCTGGCCGCCACCGCCAGCAGAACCCAAGCCCCATACTGCCCCAAGAGGGCTTGGTAGTGCAGCAGAAACCCGCCAAAGACATCCGCCTCTTTTACAACATAAACCCAGCCCGCCTGCTCCTGTTGGAGGCGCACCGGGTTTAGGCTGTAAAGCGAGAACACCCCGCCCCCCAGATACCGGGCCTGTGTCCCGCCTGATTCTGCCGGCGCGAGGCTTGTCCAGCCCGGGTTGCCGCCGGCGGCGAAAACACCGTTGCTGGTGACAGAATCCCCCTGCGCAAACACCACCCCAATTTCTTTGCAGCCGGTGGCCGCCGCGATGTCGCGCAGCTTCTCGGGCAGGGCCTGGCCGGGGCCGTATGGGTCGTCCAGCTCATCGTACTGCAGCGCCGCCGCAATGCTTTGGCCGAGCTGCGCAACCTGATCGGTCAGGTGGGCGCGGTAGCTCATGTAGCCCAAAAAACCAAAGAGAGAAGCGGTCAGCAAAATAATGCCCAGCAGTACCGGCAAAAGCAGAACCATATTCTTTTGACATAAGGTCGGTTTTTTCATGATTCCTTTTTCACCTCAGGCCGCGGCACAGGCTGACGGGGCGGCTTGCCACACCCCCCAAAGCAAGCGCAGCCTGTTCGGCAAGAGCGCCTGATGGAAGAGTTGGCCCCACCCCTCATAGAGAAATCTGACGTCATTCTAAATTTTGACTGTACCCTTATCTATCGAAAACCTTGACTTAATAATCAAAAAATATAATTTTATTCGGTTTTCGTGGCGAATTGGAAAGTATTGTATATTTTCTAACAGTCTACCACAGGGCGGAACCGCTTGCAATGCCTATCCCTATTTTTGTAAAAATATGTAAGTTTCCTATATGGTTCTTGTGGACAAATACAAGAAATATCCAATATCACGGGCAAAGCCGCGCCGAAAAAGCCAATTGGCCTCACCGCTGCCCTATTGCGTTCTTTCAAAATTGTATTATAATATCATTTTGACACCCGCCATAAGGCGGCGAATGATATCATGCCGCTTCGCGGATATTGCATCATAAAAATTGCCCTGCCGCTTTTGGCATGGGCAACATCCCCCCATGGAGGTAATTTGAGATGGGTTTTTCCCCAAACGGCAAGGCGCTGGGTTTTGCCGCGGCTGTTTTTTCTTATGTGAGCTTCGGCGTTTTGGTCTTTTACTGGAAGGCTCTGGGCAGCCTTTCCTCCTACGAGATACTTGCCTTTCGTATTTTGCTCACCGCCGTGACGGCGGGCCTCGTGCTGCTCTTCACCGGCAGGATGGGGCAGGCGGTTGCGCTTTTAAAAGACCGCTCGGCACTGCGGCTTTCGGCTTTTTCGGGGCTTTCTATCATTGCCAACTGGGGGGTTTATATCTGGGCTGTTGACCACAGCTATGTGACCGAAGCCTCTCTAGGCTACTTCATTATGCCGCTGATTACCGCCCTTTCGGGGCTGTGGTTCTTCAAGGAAAAGCTAAGCGGCTTCACCGCCGCTTCTCTGGTGATGGCCGCCTGCGGGGTGCTTTACCTCACCATCAGCTACGGGCGGGTCCCCTTCATTGCCCTCGCGGTGGCGGTTTCTTACAACAGCTATATTGTGCTGCATAAAAGGTCCAACCTTTCGCCGCTGGTGGGGCAGTTTATCGAAACGCTGCTGGTGGCCCCCTTCGCGCTGGGCTACCTGATATTTCTGGGCGGCCGGGGGCAGCTTGGCGCGGCCACAGCCCCGCCCCTGACGCTGGCACTGCTGGTCTTAGCGGGGGCCATCACTATCTTTCCCCTTTACAGCACGCTGGTGGCCCAAAAGCACATCTCTCTGGCGGCGCTGGGCATCATCAGCTACCTTTCGCCCGCTTTACAACTGTTGATTGGCATATTCGCTTTCAAAGAGGTTTTCACCCGCAACCACGCCGTCACCCTGAGCGCGGTGCTGGCTTCGCTGGTAATTTTCACCATCGGCCAGTTTAAAATGGCGTCCCAGCAGGCCCCCATACAGCAAAAGAGCGGCGGCTAAAACCTTTCTTCCTGCAAAAACCGCCGGGCGGCTGTGTCAATACAGCCGCCCGGTTTGCTTTTGATATACATAATAAAAATAGCAGGTGTGCAGCGCAGACGCGACGCACACCTGTTATTTATATCTGTATAGGCCCCGCCCTTAATACCGGGTGGGAGCGGCCATCTTCAGCAGCGATTAATAGTTGGTGGCCTTAATTTCAAAGTAAGCCTTGGGATGGACGCATACCGGGCAAACCTCGGGAGCCTTGGGGCCCTCGTGGATATGGCCGCAGTTTTCGCAAACCCAAACCTGCTTCTCTTCGCGGGCAAAAACCTTGCCGGTTTTCAGGTTATCAAGCAGCTTGCGATATCTTTCCTCATGCTCTTTTTCAATTTTGCCAACCGCGGTAAAGAGATAGGCAATTTTATCAAAGCCTTCTTCTTTGGCAATCTTGGCAAACCCGGCGTACATGTCGGTCCACTCGTAATTTTCGCCTTCAGCGGCGTCTAACAGATTAACCTCTGTAGTGGGGATCGCGTCGCCATGGAGCAGCTTAAACCAGATCTTGGCGTGGGCCATTTCGTTATGAGCGGTTTCTTCAAAAAGAGCGGCGATCTGCTGCATACCTTCTGTGCGGGCC
>JAEWWW010000063.1 GCA_023396215.1 Bacillota bacterium
AGATTAAGCAGGCGGTAGAGGTGTTTAAATACTACGGGCAGGGCACAGCCGCACCGCCGGAAGAGCTGGTAAAACGGCGCTAAAACATTGTTTTGCGACAGATAAAAACCTGCTAATACCAAAACAGCGGCATGGGGTAACCCCATGCCGCTGTTTTGGTATTAGCAGGTTTTTAACTGTCGCAAAACAATGTTTTAGCGCCGTTTTACCAGCTCTTCCGGCGGGGCGGCTGTGCCCTGCCCGTAGTATTTAAACACCTCTACCGCCTGCTTAATCTGCTCATCGGTCATCATGCGGGGGGTGCCCAGCGAGCAACTGGCGATATGGCATTTCGCCGCTTCCTCAAGGTAGACGCACGCATAGAGGGCCTGCTTGAGGGAATCGCCCACCGCAATGACCCCGTGGTGGCGCAGAATAACCGCAAGGCTGTCGCCCAGATAGTTGCAGGTATCAATGCCCATATCAACGCTGGCGGCCGAGCTGAAGGGGGTGACCTTGACGCTGCCCTGTGTTGCGTTGGCCAGGGTGGTCAGGTTGACCTTAAACTCATCCTCCACCTGCCCGATGGCGGTGGCGTAGGGCTGATGGGTGTGTATCACGGCGTTTACATTGGGCTTATGCCTGTAGATATAGAGCAGCGCTTCGGTATCCACCGAGGCCTTGCGCGTTCCCTCAATAATTTTGCCGTCCAAATCCATGACGAGGATATCGTCTGCCACCATATCCTCATAAATCATGCCGGAGGGGGTCACCAAAACCTCCCCTGTGGGCATGCGGCAGCTCACATTGCCGCCCGAAAGAGCGATTAACCCGTATCTGTCCAACTGGGTTCCGGCTTTAATCACCGCTAATTTCTCTTGTTCAAACATAATAGCCATGCTCCTTCCTTCTGCTTGTTTCACAAGCAAGCTTCTATTCAATCCTGTTGATATGCCTGTTCGCGGGCCGCATAGCTTAAACCCGGACGGCGCTTATCTTCTCTCTGATAAAACGGCTGGCGGTTTCGAGGTAAGGCACAAATTCCATATCCTCGTTGCTCCACATCTCTGCGATGAGCAGGCCGCAGTAGTTTTGACGGGCAAAGGTGGCAAAGCAGGCGTCAAAATCCACAATGCCGTCGCCAAAGGGCACCTCCCGGCATACCTGCGGGTAAGCGTCCTTCACATGAACAGCGACAATGTGCTGCCCACCGTCGATAAAGTCCTTGGCGGGGTCGTAGCCTGCCGAAGCTACGTTGCCGGTATCATAGTAGATTTGCAGGAAGGGCGAACCCACCTCCCGCACAAAGTCGAGAACCTTTCCGGCGGTGTTGGAATAGGGGCAGTCCATCACCTCGAGGGAGAGCATCACCCCATGTGACGCCGCATACGCGGTGCAGATGCGCAGCGCATCACGAAACAGCCGGTCGTTCTCAGGGGTGCCCTGCCGTTCAAAAACGTCATAAGCCGCCAACTGAATTACACGAACGCCCAGCTTAACCGCCAGTCTTATCCCCTTTTTCACAATCTCGATGCCCTGATCCCTGATATCCTTCCGGTCATCCCCCAGCGGGAAATAACGGTTGGCGGTGAGGGCCATGGTCAGAAGAGGAACGCCGGTTTCCTCTATTGCTCTGCGGATATCCGCAATCTCCTGCTCGCTCCAGTCCAGCCTGTGGATTCTGGGTGAGAGCCCGTCGATACTAAGTTCTATAAAATCGTAGCCCGATGCCTTGGCAAGCTCCATTTTTTCGCGCCAGCTCAATTGAAGAGGGATGGCTTTTTCATAAATGCCAAGCTTGAGGTCTTGCAGTTTGGTCAATCAGAGTACCTCCTCTGGGGTGGCCGTTACCCTGACAACAGGCTGGGCATTTGCCATAGTGCAAACGCCGCCTTTTATTTTATACGGTAATGCAGTCGACCCCCATATTTTTAAGGGTTTTCAGTGTGTTTTCGTCAATCTCTTTGCCTGTGATAATGTGGTGTACCCGTTCAATATCGCAGACCTTGATAAAGGCCAGGTTGTTAAATTTGCTGTGATCGCACAGGAGGAACACCTCATTGGCCGATTCTATCAGCTTGCTTTTGGTGCCGATATCCACCTCTGTGTATCCCATAATGCCCTGGCTGAGATCCACGGCGTCGGCGCTGATAAAAGCCTTATCCACGCGGATGCGGCTCATCATATCCTGCGCAAAAAAGCCGTGGGTAGAGCAGTAGTTTTTCTTAATAAAGCCGCCCACCATAAGGACGTCGAAATGCTGCCGGGTCGAAAGCTCGACGCCAATCAGCAGGTCGTAGGTCACAACGCTGAGCCGAAGCTCGTTGTTCAGCAGCTTGGCAAGCTCCAGAACGGTGGTGCCCGAGGCGAGGGCGATGCATTCATCCTCTTTGATGTACTTCAGGGCAGCAGCGGCCATGCGGGCTTTTTCTTCCATGTTCATGCTGCCCCGCGCCCACAGCGAAGGCTCTTCCTTCATGCCCCGGCCATGGTTTAGAGATACAATCCCGCCCCGTGTTTTCTCAATGAGGCCTTCTGCCGCCAACTCGTCTACGTCGCGGCGGATGGTTGCGCTGGATACCGCCAGCTGACCGGCTATGGTATCAAAAGAAACTATCTCATGCTCGTTAACCAGTGAAATGATTTTGTTTTTTCTTTCAGCCTTAATCATTGCGTAAATCCTCTAAAAATCATTATTTGATATAAATACACAACATAAAACAGTTCTTTATGGCCATAACCGGCACAGAACGCTGTGTCGGTTACCTTGCGGTAAATTGGATGAACGGCTACACGCCGGGCAAACGCCTTTGGGCGCCCCGGCGTCCATCGAGGTTATTTGTTCAAAAGCTTTTCCTGAATTTTAGCTTCAATCTCTTTTTCGTCCAAAAGGTTTCTAAGGCCGATGATAACGGTGCCCTTGGCTTCAGCGCTCGCAAACTGGGCAACAAAGTTTTCAGATACAAACACCGCGTTGTAATTGGAAGCCATGCTCTTAGCCGCGCCGATGCTGTTGTGATCGATGGAAGCATCGAGCCCAAGCTTTTTGAAAACCTTGGCGATTTTCATTTTAATCATCTGGCTAGAACCCATCCCGTTACCACATGCTGCAAGAACCTTTAACATTGGTCTGCACTCCTTCACAATTGATTTCTATTATAGAGTATCTCTGAGATAAAAAACAAGGGGCTCCCGGCGTTGCTGCTAGGAGCCCCCGACGCTTGGTCATCATAGATTCATTTTAAAAACAGACTATGATAGATAAGGGAGAATTTATACGACAATACCCTTCTTTTCCTTATATGCTTCATAGTCTTCCGCAATCAGGAAGTAATACTCTTTGTTCTTTCTGTACTGAAGCTGCGGGATAGCCAGCAGGACGGCCATGCAGATAGCGAAGCCGATCCACTGGGCATTTTTGAGCAGCAAGCCGCCAATCAGCCAGATGCTGGACATATCGAAGTTGCCATGCCAGCCGCCGAACGCAGCGGTCTGGAACAGGGATGCGCAGAGCGCGCCGCCCAGTACCTGAATGATGCCGGAGCAGAAAGTGAGAACCGCAACCGCTTTGAAGCCGCCTTTTTTGTTGGCGAACACGGCGAAGGTTCCGTTGTCAAAGAACACCGGCACAAAGCCTGTGATAATCAGAATCGGGCTCTTGAAAACAACCAGCCCAAGGATTGCTATAAACTGGCCTATCGCGCCGAAGAGGAAGCCGAAGGTCACGGCGTTGGGATGACCGAAGCCATAAGTCGCGGCGCAGTCGATGGCGGGCATCGAACCGGGCAGCAGCTTCTCGGAAATACCGGTGAAGGACTCGGTCAGCTCGGCGACGAACATGCGAACGCCCAACTGCAGGATAGACAGGTATACGGCAAAGGTGAAGGCGATTTTGATAATGTAGAAAATGAAGCTGCCAGCAGCTGCGCTGGGATCCAGCGTGGCCATGAGATCTTTGCCCAGCAGCAGGATGATGACGCCGAAGAACAGCAGCATCAGCGAGCCGGTAGCAACCACGTTGTCGTTGAAGATGGAAAGGAAGCCGGGAAGCTCCATGTCTTCCAGTTTCTTTCTCTTTTTGTCGACCTTGGGAGCCAGCTTGTCAACAAACCAGACGCCGAACATCTGCTGATGTCCAACGGCAAAGCCGCCGCCGTCGGTCAGGTTCTGAGTGGCTTCCACCGTCAGGTTGGAGGATACCGACCAGTAAGCACCCAGCAGCAAACCAAGCATTACAACGGTAGGCATGTCCGCAAGGCTGGGGAACGCCAGCATCATAATCCACAGCGCAGTGGTAGACTGCTGAACCATGATGTGACCGGTGATGAACACGGTGCGGCATTTGGTAATCTTGCGCAGCGCAACCAACAGAATGTTGAACACAAAGGCGACCAGCAGGGCCACCATGGTCAGCGATGTGGTGCGCCCCACACTCTCGATGGCCGAAAGCGCGGCGGACTGACCAAAATAGGGGTCGATAACCGCAGCCGAGAGGTTAAAACGGGTGCTCAGGCCCGCAAGAATCGGGCGGAAGGTGGTGACCAGGCCACCGGCGCCCACGTTCAGAATCAGATAACCGACGGTTGCTTTCACAAAGCCGGCATATGCTTCATAAAGGGGCTTCTTCATCAGCAGGTAACCTAACAATACCAGAATACCTACAAAGAAAGCGGGCTGGGTCAGGATGTTTGTCTGGAAAAACGACCAGATTTTAAGGATAATGTCCATATGTACCTCCTCGTGCACATTTTATTCCGTTTAAAGGCGCGACAGGATGACCAACTGCCGCTTCCCTGTTGGAACCGTAAAATAATAATAGGGTGGTTTATAGCAGAGCTTCAATCTCTTCAAGGGTGGTGGCTTCTGCTATTTTTGCTATCAACTCTTCGTCGCAGAGCACCTTCATAAGCCTCTTCAGGTTTTTCAGATGGTCTTCCTCATTATTGGAAGCGAGTACGAAAAACAGCCGGGCGTTTTTATCCGAGTCTTCCGGGTCAAAGACCACCGGGGTGTTGGATTTCATAAAGCAGACGGTGGTTTCGTTGACGTTGTCGGGGTCGGCCGCGTGAGGGAGCGCGATGTCGGGGGCGATGACAATATAGGGGCCGAACTCATGCACACTGCGGACAATGCTGTCGGCATAGGCCGGCTTGACCGCTCCTGCGTCGATGAGCGGCTGTACCGATGCCCGAACGGCGTCTTCCCAGTTGGAAAAACTCTCGTGCAGCGAACAGTAGCCCTTGTCGAACAATTCTTTTAACATGACTGTTCCTCCTCTTTCCCTGTGACGGCTCTAAACTATTTTGCACAAATGCTCAAATCAACTCAATAATAATCAAAGTTGCATCGCCGGCATAAATTTTGTTTTGAGCATCATGAATAGTTTATCGAATTGCTTCAGAAATTATTTATCTCTATTATCTTAATATAATACTTTTTTTTACCCAAAAGTAAAGATGAAAATTGAAATTTTTCTGTTCTCATTAAAAATTAATGATTGTTTTTGTTAATAATTGCAACGTTTTTTTATGTTTGCTAGCAATACCCAAATTTTTTTGCATAATTTAAGGCTGTTTTCTAAAATATTTTGCAATTATTATCTTTTCTATTGAATCTGCGGGAGGCATACTGTATAATAATGAAAAAAGTAATTGATTCCTTGCCTGCCAAGGTTTCTGAAATGTAATTTTTCGAAAAGGAGTTAAAATTATGGCTAAAGTAAATGAAGTCACCAGAGAATCCTGGATTTTGAGCACCTTTCCCGAGTGGGGAACCTGGCTCAACGAAGAGATTGACGCAACCAATGTGGAGAAGGGCAAGTTTTCCATGTGGTGGCTCGGCTGCACCGGCATCTGGGTCAAAACAGAAAACGCCACCAATATTGTTGTGGACTATTGGTGCGGCTCGGGCAAACGCACCCATGCCAAGGGCCTGATTGACCCTGAGCATCAGATGGCCAAGATGAGCGGCTGCGTCAAGATGCAGCCCAACCTGCGCGCTGTCCCCGCGGTTATCGACCCCTTTGCCATCACCAAGCTGGACGCCGTGCTGGCCAGCCATACCCATAGCGACCACATTGACGTGAACCTGGCGGCGGCTGTGCTCAATAACATTGAGGAGCCTATCCCCTTCATCGGTTCCAAGTTTGCCACCGACCAGTGGAGAAGCTGGGGCGTGCCCGAGGACCGTCTGGTAACCGTGCGGCCCGGCGATGTTGTGAAGGTTAAGGATATTGAGATTGTCGCGGTGGAATCCTATGACAGAACCATTTTAATCACCAATCCTCCCAGCGGCGATATCACCGGCATGATCACCGACGACATGGACGACCGCGCCGTCAGCTATGTGATTAAGACTCCGGCAGGCACCATCTACCACAGCGGCGACTCCCATTACGGCAACGGCTATGCCAAGCACGGCAACGAGTTTGACATCGACGTAGCCTTTGGCTCTTACGGCGAAAACCCCCGCGGCATCACCGATAAGATGACCTCCAGCGACATTCTGCGTATGGGCGAGGCGCTTAACTGCAAGGTGATGATTCCTTATCACCATGATATTTGGACCAACTTCAAGGCCGATACCAACGAGATTTTGGCCCTGTACAATATGAGAAAGAACCGCTTGCAATACAAATTTAAGCCCTTTATCTGGGATGTGGGCGGCCAGTTCGTTTGGCCGGACGATAAGGATAAGCTTGAGTACCACTACCCCAGAGGCTTTGACGATTGCTTCACCAACCCCATCAACCTGCCCTACCCCAGCTTCCTTTAAGCGGTAAAGGCAGGCAGGCGCCGCCAACCCTTCCCCCCGCGGCGGCCCGGCAAAAAGAACGGAGGTGGGCAGCCAACAGATGGACGATAAAATGAAGCAACAGACGCAGAATGAAACGCAGAAACCAACCAAATACCGGCCGGAAGTTGTGCTGTCCACTGAAGAAAACCCCTGCTGGGGCAGTTTACGGCAACGCGTCGCCACCGAAATTGACCCCGCTGAGCTGGCCATCGACTGGGATAACATGCAGCGGTTTGACGAGTGGCGTTCCACCCGAAAAAATGACCGGGAATACCGGGGCGAAGAGGCCCACCGGGCGATTGAGGAGCACAAGCGCAACTTTTTGCTGACCCGTGAGGAGCAGAGCGCCGCCGGTTATTCCATCAGGGACGTAGCCCTTAACCAGTCATTTTCAAGCACCATACCGCAGTTGCGCTTTATGGGGCCGCAAAAGGCTTCTACCCCGCAGCAGCGGGGGGTGCCCATACATCAAGGCTCGCCCCAGCAAAACGCGGCGCTGGTGGCACGGGCCTTGAGGCTGATGGGAGCCGCCACCGTGGGCTTTGTTGAGCTGCACGACGACAGCACCCGTAAGCTGATTTACGGCAAAGAAGTCAAAGACGGCAAGCCGATTGTCTTTGAGGACGCCGAGGTTGGGTATGAGGCGGAGGATAAGCTGGTGCTCCCCAACGCCGCCCGGTGGGTAATTGTTTACTGCATTCCCATGTCGGGTCTGGGGCTGGCACAGGCCCCTTCCCAGCTTTCCAGAGCCACCACCATGCAGGCCTACACCCGGCTGTTCACCATCTATAACCAACTGCACGAGTTCATCCGGGGACTGGGGTACCATTCCTACGGGGCCACCATCATGAACGGGTTTGGGGTCTACCCCGCCTTCGCGGTGCTGGGCGGTCTGGGTGAGCTTAGCCGCATGGATGTGGTGATCACCCCGGAATACGGGCCGATGGTGCGGCTTGCGGCCATGGCCACCGACCTGCCGCTGGCGGCAACCCGTCCCATTTCCTTCGGCGTGGCGCAGTACTGCAAAAGCTGCCGTATCTGCACCAGCTCCTGCATCGGCAAGTCTATCTCCGGCGACCCGGAGCCGGGCTGGGAGCCCAAAGGCCCCTGGAGCAACCCGGGGCACCGGACCTATTACAGGGAATCGATGCGCTGCCGGGATATCTTTTACAAAACCGGTTCCAACTGCGGTATCTGCCTCGCCAGTTGCCCCTTCAGCGAGCCGGATCAAGAAAAGTATCGCGCCTTTCTGGCCGAGATACAGGGGGCAAGCCCCCCCGCCCCGGTCAGGCAGCCCAACCGAAGAACCCCCGGGGACTGGTGGAAAAACACCGACGGCCCCGAGTTGGATATCCGCACCCGCTTCTAAAAATCAGGGCTGCTTACAGGCTTTATTCTTTGTTTACATTATGGACATATATCAGCGCGAAACCCGTCTTTTCTTGTAAAATTTAAAATGAAAAAGGAGTACTGTATGAAAAAGCCATTGCTTCAAATCGCTTTGGACAACACCAGCCTGGAAGATGCCCTTAAGTCTTTGCAGGGCGGCGTGGATGAGGCCATCGACATCATCGAGTGCGGCACCATCCTGCTTTGTGCCGAGGGCGCTCGGGTAGTCAACATCATGCGCACCCTCTACCCCGAAAAAAAGCTGGTCGCAGACTTTAAAATTGCCGATGCGGGCAACACCCTCGGCGGGATGATTCTGGACGGAGGGCCCGATTATACAACGGTCATCTGCGCCGCCCACCCCAACACCATGAAAGCGGTTAAAGAGGAAGCCCTGAAGCGCGGCAGAGGCACTGAGGTACAGATTGAGCTTTACGGCAACTGGACCTTTGAGGATGTGGAAACCTGGAAAGCCATGGGCATCACCCATGTTATTCTGCATCATTCCCGCGATTGCAAGGGCGGCTGGACTCCTGAAGAGATTGCCACCCTGAAAAAGCTCTGTGACACCGGCATGGATGTTACCGCCACCGGCGGCATCGCCTATGACGACCTTGAGCTGTTTAAGGGCCTGCCCCTCTTCTGCTTCATCTGCGGCCGGTCTATCCGCGACGCGGCAGACCCCAAGGCGGAGGTTCTGCGGATGAAAGCCAAGATCGATGAGCTCTGGGGCTAATTTCTGCATAAGAAAAGGCGGGCAAGCGAGATTGCCCGCTGCAAGCCGCCTGTAACACCCAACCCGAGAGGAGAATAATTATCATGAGCAAAATCAGAACGATTTTAGGGGATATTGAGCCGTCTGCGCTTGGGTATATGATGCCCCATGAGCATGTGCTGGATAACCCTCCTGTGGGCGGCTATCTGGATGCTGACCATGTTATGAACGACGTTGACAAAGCCCGGCAGATGCTGGAGGAGTTCAAGGCCATCGGCGGAAGAGCCATCGGCGAGGCCTCCACCCAGCACTGGGGCAGAAACACAGCGGGCATGGCGAAGCTTTCTGAGGAAACCGGCGTGCACATCGTTTGCTGCACCGGGTTCCTGTGCGAAGCGCAGTGCGACATGAACCACTGGGTCGGCAACCGCTCGATTGACGAGCTGGCTGAGGATATGATTCGCGAGGCGACGGTAGGCATGGACGGCACCAGCCACAAAGCGGGCTGGATTAAAGCCGGTACCTCCTACAACTATGTCAGCGCCCGTGAAGAGAAGGTGCTGCGTGCGGCTGCCCGGGCCTCCAAGGCCACCGGCATTCCCGTGCACACCCACACCAGCACCGGCACCATGGGGCTGGAGCAGATTGAGATTTTGGAGGACGAGGGTATGGATTTGAACCATTTCTGCCTCGCCCATGTGGACCGCAACCCCGACTACTGGTATCACAAAAAGATGCTGGAAAAGGGCGTTTATCTCATCTTTGACGGTGCAGGCAAAGCCAAGTACCACCCCGACTCGGTGCGGGTAGAGCTGCTGAAAAAACTGGTGGCCGACGGCTACGGCGACCGCCTGATGCTTTCCAACGACATGGGCAAGCGCAGCCACCACACAGTTTACGGCAAAGGGCCCGGCTGGCAGTGGATTAAACAGCGCTTCCTCCCCCGTCTGCTGGATGAAGGCTTCACCCAGGAAATGCTGGATAACTTCATGATCCACAACCCCGCACGCTTCTACACCATGTACAAATAAGCTTTCCTCAAATTTACACCCATAAACCCCTTCCAATTTTTTTATCTTTCCAGCACAAAGAGCCTTCCCATTGGGAGGGCTCTTTGTGCTTTTTAGTAAGAAACAAACAGGGCATATATTTTATAATGCTCTCTCAATTTACTGTGTTTGCCGCCTCGTCCTGCGCAATATATCTTTGCATGCCTGCTTCTGCAGGCAGCACAAAAGGCCCTCCCAGCGGGGGGGCCTTTTCATTCAGACTCAGCCCCTTGCCGGGGCGGTTTGGTTTTTATGTGTTGTGGTCGCTGGCGTGCTGCTCCTTGAGGTTGCCCAGCTTTTTGCGCCGCTGCTCCAGTATCGCCCCGACCTGCTCCGGGCCTATCCCCTGCTGGGCCATCAGCACCAGCAGATGGTAGGTCAGGTCGCAGAGCTCCTCGGCGGTTTGGCTGTTGTCGCCGTTTTTGGCAGCGATAATCACCTCGCCGCACTCCTCGGCGCACTTTTTCAGGATTTTATCCAGCCCCTTTTCAAAGAGATAGCAGGTGTAGGAGCCGTGCTGGGGCTGGGCTTTGCGCTCACAGATAATCTGGTAAAGGCCCTGTATGGTATCGGTCATGGCTGTGGTTCCTCCTCGTTGGCAGTGGGATAAATGGCGTCAAAAAAGCAGCTCTGCGCCCCGGTATGGCAGGCGGGGCCAACCTGCTCCACCAGCACCAGCAGGGCGTCGCTGTCGCAATCTCCCATGATGGAAACCACCCGCTGGGTGTGGCCCGAGGTGGCGCCCTTGTTCCAAAGCTCTCCCCGCGAACGGCTCCAGAACCAAGTGTAGCCTGTTTCCAGCGTCTTTTGCAGGCTCTGGCGGTTCATATAGGCAAGCATCAGCACCTGCCCGGTGACGTGATGCTGCACAATGGCGGGGATAAGCTCCGATTTTGCGAAAAACTGTGAAAGCTCCATGCCGTTACCTCCTGACCGGGATGCCGCACTGCCGCAGGTGGTCTTTGACCTGCCCCACCGTCAGCTCGCGGTAGTGAAAAAGGGAGGCTGCCAGCGCCGCATCCGCCCCGGTTTTTTGAAAGACCTCTGAAAAATGCTCCAGCCTGCCGCAGCCGCCCGAGGCGATGACGGGGATGTTCACCGCGTCGGTAATCAGCCCGGTCAGCGCAAGGTCAAAGCCCTCCCTGGTGCCGTCGGCGTCCATCGAGGTGAGCAGCAGCTCGCCCGCGCCGAGGCTTTCCATCTTTTTGGCCCACTGCACCGCGTCCAGCCCGGTGCCGATGCGCCCGCCGTTGATGACCACCTCGAAGCCGCCTTCGGCGCTGCGCCGGGCGTCGATGGCCACCACCACACACTGGCTGCCAAACCGGTCGGCGGCCTGCGCCACCAGCTCGGGGTTGCGCACCGCCATCGAGTTCACCGAGATTTTATCCGCCCCTGCCCGCAGCAGGTCGCGGTAATCCTCCACCGTGCGGATGCCGCCCCCCACCGTCAGCGGTACAAAGACCTTGCGGGCGGTGTTGCGCACCACCTCCGCCATGGTACCCCGCCCCTCGTGGGTGGCGGTGATATCCAGAAAGGTGATTTCATCGGCCCCCTGCCGGTCATACATCCGGGCGCATTCCACCGGGTCGCCCACGTCCTTGATGTCCACAAAATTGATGCCCTTAACCACCCTGCCGTCCCGCACATCCAGACAGGGGATGATTCTCTTAGCCAGCATACTGTTCACCTGCCAGCTTCAGGGCCTGCGGCAGCTTGAGGGTACCCTCATACAGGGATTTGCCGCAGATGGCCCCGTAGAGGTTCATCTCTTTGAGCGCCCTGATGTGGTCGATATCCCGGATGCCGCCGCTGGCGATGATGTTGCAGCCCACGGCGTCGCTCAGGGCGGCCAACTGCTCCAGATTGGGGCCTTTTAGGGTACCGTCCTTGGAGATATCGGTGAAGATGATGGTCTCAACCCCCATGCCCTCCATGCGGCGGGCGAGGTCAAGGTAGTGGACGGTGCTGCTATCCAGCCAGCCCTCGGCAGCTACGAGGCCTTCCTTGGCGTCGATGCCCACGGCGATTTTTTCACCGTAGCGGCCCACCGCCTCGGCCACAAGGCCGGGCTCCTTGAGGGCGGCCGAGCCCAGTATGACCCGGGCAACCCCCAGCCGGAGGTAAAACTCCGCCGTCTGCATATCCCGGATGCCGCCCCCCAGCTCTACCTGAAGGCCGGTGCCCTTTACCACCTCAGCCACCGTTTCGGCGTTTGCGCGGCTACCGGTTTTGGCCCCGTCGAGGTCCACCATATGCAGCCACACCGCCCCCTGCCGCTCAAAGCCGCGGGCGGCGGCCAATGGGCTATCCGCCACCTGATGCACGGTGGCAAAGTCGCCCTGCACCAGCCGCACGCAGCGGCCGTCCTTGATGTCAATTGCCGGTAATAGTATCATTGCTGCGCCAGCCTCCCGAAGTTTCTTAAAATTTGCAGCCCGGCCTCCCCGCTTTTTTCGGGGTGGAATTGGGCGCCGAACACCAGCCCGTTGTGCACCATGGCGGGGATTTGCCCGCCGTATTCGGTGCTGGCGGCGATATACTCCGCCGGGCAGTCGGCACGGTAGGAATGCACGAAGTAGACATATTCGCCCCCCGTGAGGCCCTGTGTGAGAGGGTCGGGATTGTGGAGGGTCAGGTTGTTCCAGCCCATGTGGGGCAGCTTGAGCCCCGGCGCTTCAATGCGCCGGACGCTGCCGGGGATAAGCCCCAGCCCCCGGGTAACGCCGAACTCATGGCCGGTTTCAAAGAGCAGCTGCATCCCAAGGCAGATGCCCAGCAGCGGCTTGCGCCCCGCCAGCCGGCTCAGCGGCTGTTGCAGGCCGCTTTTGACCAGCATGGCCATGGCGTCGGCAAAGGCCCCCACACCGGGCAGCAGGATGGCGTCGGCGGCCTCCAGCCGCTCCGGGCTGCCGGTCACCTCGTAATCCAACCCCAGATAAGCAAGGGCGTTCTGCACGCTGAACAGGTTGCCCGCCCCATAATCCACAATGGCTATCATTCCGTTACCCCTTTATAGTACACGCTGTTTTTATGCTTTTTATTTTCAAACGGTGGTTTTGTATCGACCCTCCCCCTGCCTTTGGCGCGGAAAGAATACAGGCCGCCGATGGAGCTGTCCGCAAAAACATAGTAGGGGCGACCTGCGGTCGCCCGCCTTCCTGCTGCCGCAAGCCACCACGACGGAACAAGGCGGGAAGCGCCCCTTAAACCCGGGCGACCACAGGTCGCCCCTACGGGGAAATGCTATCTATCGGCGCTTTCTTAGTCCAGCATCCCCTTGGTGGAGCGCACCCCGCCGCCGGTCTGGCTGACCGCCGCCCGCAGGCTTTGGCCCAGCGCCTTAAAGAGGGCCTCCAGCTTGTGGTGGTCGTTTTTGCCGTACTCCACCCGCAGGTGCAGGGTGATGCCCGCCCCAAAGGCGAAGGCGCGGAAAAACTCCTCGGCCATCTGGGTGTCGAAGCTGCCCACCCGAGGGCTTGCAAAGGCCGCGTCAAAGACCAAAAACGGCCGCCCGCTGATATCCAGCGAGCAGAAGCCCAGCGCCTCGTCCATCGGCACAAAGGCGCTGCCGTAGCGGAGGATGCCCCCACGGTCGCCCAAGGCGGATTTGAAGGCCTGCCCCAGCACGATGCCGGTATCCTCCACCGTGTGGTGGCAGTCCACCGCAAGGTCGCCTGTGACGGTCAGCTCCAAATCCAGCCCGCCGTGAAAGGCAAGGGCGGTGAGCATGTGGTCAAAGAAGCCCACCCCGGTAGCGATGGCGCAGTTGCCGCTGCCATCGAGGTTGAGGGCCAGAGTGATATCGGTTTCTTTGGTGGTGCGTGTAAGCTTGGCGGTTCTCATGCGGCTTCCCCCTTTTGTATCAGCCTGCCCGGCAGGGCAAGCATAAAGTATTAAAAAACAGTCAGGCGTCGAGAAATCGTGCAAGACGAGGAAGCCAGCGTGGCAAATAAGGGAGCATATTGAATATATGTGACCGAAATTTGCAAGCGCAGCTGACAAAGTAAGCAAAATTAAATCCCAATTTTGCGGTTGCACGACTTTATCGATAGCCTGAGTTTGGTCAGCAATGTGAGCAGTGCCTCATTCTCCTGCTCGCTGCCTGCGGTGATGCGCAGGTAATCCCCCATCTGCCGCACCACGACGCCCCCCGCCTGCAGCCCCTGCGCAAGGCCGGGCGCGTCGATGCACCGGGCAAACACAAAGTTGGCGCAGCTGGGCAGCACCCGGCGGATGGCGCCCTCCGGCTCGGCCAGCCTGCCGATTTCGCTCTGCAGCCGGTCGCGGGAGCGCAGGATGCGCCCGATGCAGTCCTGCAGGTAATTGGGCTTGGAGAGGACGACCTCCCCCATGGCCTGTGAAACGGCGTTCACGTTATAGGGGGATTTCACCGCCCGCAGCGCGCCGGTCAGCACCGGGCCGCAGACCGCAAAACCCAGCCGCAGCGAGGCAAGCCCCACCGCCTTGGAGCAGGTGCGCAGCACAATCAGGTTGTCATATTGCTCCACACAGTCGATGACCGACTGGTTGTAAAACTCCATATAAGCCTCGTCGGCCACCACCAGGGTCTG
The DNA here is from genome assembly GCA_023396215.1 of Bacillota bacterium. GTDB lineage: Bacteria > Bacillota > Clostridia > Oscillospirales > Ruminococcaceae > Heteroruminococcus. The sequence continues at coordinate 14,502 of JAEWWW010000063.1, forward strand.
GGGCAGCTCCTGGGCCAGCCGCAGGATGTTTTCGCGGCTCTCGCCCAGCGAGGTGGGGTTGCAGGGGTTGGAAAGGATAATCATCGCCGCCTTGCGGGCCTTGGCCTCGGCCAGCAGGAGGTCAAAATCCACCTGCAGACTCTCCTGCTTGGGCAGCGCCGCCCACCGGTGCCCATAGAGGTTGGCATAAAAGCCGTACATCGAAAAATCGGGGGCCAGCCCCAGCACCACGCTGCCCCCCGGCAGCAGGCTGCCGCAGAGGATGCCAATCAGCTCGTCCGAGCCGTTGCCCGCCGTCACAAGGTCGGGGCTGAGGCGGTGCAGCCGTGCAAAGGCGGCGCAGAGGCCGGTGGCGTACGGGTCTGGGTAGCGCGAAAAGGCGACCCCGGCCGCCGCCTGTTGCAGCTCCTCCAGAAGCTGCCCCGAGGGGCTGACGAAGCTCTCGTTGGCGTCCAGCCGAATGGGGTAGCTGCCGGTGATGGGGGTATATGGGGTCAGCTTTGTGACCTTTTCGGGTAATTGATAGGCCAAGGTGGTTCCCTCCCGGTTGGTTGATGGTTGCAAAGCTTTGTGGGCGCTACTGAAAGCGCACCGTCACCGAGTTTGCGTGGGCGGTCAGCCCCTCGCGCAGGGCCATGCGCACAACATGCTCGCCGTCGGCCTGCAACGCCTCTTTGGTGTAGTAGATGTAGCTGCTCTTTTTGATGAAGTCGTCCACCGAAAGGGGGGAGAAAAACCGGGCGGTGCCGCTGGTGGGCAGCACATGGTTGGGCCCGGCAAAATAATCGCCCAGCGGCTCGGGGGCGTAGCTGCCCAGAAAGACCGAGCCCGCGTTTTCAACACGGTCGAGCAGCGCGAAGGGGTCCTCCACCATCAGCTCCAGATGCTCGGGGGCGATGCGGTTGGCGAGGGAAAGCATGGTATCGTCATCGGGGCAGATGATGATGGCCCCGTAGTCGGCCAGCGAACGGGCGATAATCTCTCTGCGGGAAAGCCGGGCGCTCTGTAACGCAAGCTGCTCCCCCACCGCCTGCGCCACCTGTGGGTCGGTGGTGAGCAGTATGGCCGAGGCCAGCGGGTCGTGCTCGGCCTGGCTCATCAGGTCGGCGGCCAGAAATGCCGGGTCGGCGCTGCCGTCGGCCAGTATCAGTATCTCGCTGGGGCCGGCAATCATATCGATATCCACCTGCCCGTAGAGCAGCCTTTTGGCGGTTGCCACGTAGATATTGCCGGGGCCGACGATTTTATCCACCTTTGGCACCGTTTGGGTGCCGAAGGCCAGCGCGGCGGCGGCCTGCGCGCCCCCAATGAGAAAGAGCCTGTCCACCCCGGCCACCGCGGCTGCGGCGAGAATGTCGGGGTTGGGCCTGCCGTCTTTGCCCGGCGGAGTGACCATCACCAGCTCGCCCACCCCGGCCAGCTTGGCGGGGATGGCGTTCATCAGCACCGAGGATGGATAAGCCGCCGTGCCGCCGGGGACATACAGCCCCACCCGGGCAAGCCCCCGGATGCGCTGCCCCAGCACCACGCCGTTTTCCTTCTGGATGCGAAAGCCTTCGCGCATTTGCTTTGTGTGGTAGGCCCGGATATTTTCGGCGGCCAGCTCAAGGCTGCGGTAAAAATCAGGGTCCGCCTGCCGGGCGGCTTCTTCTAATTGGTCGGGCGAAACCTCAAAGACCCCGGGGCAGCTTCCGTCAAAGCGCAGGGTATATTCCCGCACGGCCTCATCCCCCCTCAGGCGCACGTCGTCGATGATGGCCTGCACCCTTGCGGCAACTTCCCTATCCACCTGCCCGCTGCGGGCGCGCATCGCCTCCAGCAGGGCAAGCTCGGCGCTGCCGTCGGCGGTAATCATCTGTATCATCGGTCTGCCTCCTCCTGCTGTTCCAGCTTGCTGATAAAGGTTTCTATCTCGGCCTTGCGCAGCTTCATCGAAGCCACGTTGACAATCAGCCGCGCGCTGACCGGGGCAATCTCCTCAATGACCTCCAGCCCGTTTTCGCGCAGGGTGCCGCCGGTTTCCACGATATCCACAATGGCGTCGGAAAGCCCCAGAATAGGGGCGAGCTCCACCGAGCCTTCAATCTTGATAATCTCCACATCCATGCCCTTGGACTGAAAAAAGCTCCGGGCCACGTTGGGGTATTTGGTGGCTATCCGCCGGGTGCTGTAGCCGCCGTAAAAGCGGCTGCCCGCCGGGGCGGCAAGGGCAAAGCGGCAGCGCCCTACCCCCAAATCCAGCACCTCATAGAAGGAGCGGCCCATTTCCATGATGGTATCCTTGCCCACAAGGCCGATGTCGCAGACCCCGTTTTCCACATAGGTGATGACGTCGGCCGATTTGGCCAGCACCACCTCGATGCTGCCATCGCCGATGGGCAACACCAGCCGCCTGCCCTTGTCGCGCAGGGCGGCGCAGTCGTAGCCCGCCGCCTCAAAAAGCCGGAGGGCGGATGCCTCCAGCCTGCCCTTGGTCAGCGCAATGCGTACCGCTCTCACAGGCCCTCCACCTCCCTGCTTTCAATCTCTTGCCCCACAATGTCCAGCCGGGGGATGCCCCTGCTGCAGGCGTAGCCGAGGGCTTCTTCCACGCTGTCGAAGAGAGCCGTTTCGCAGCAAAGGCCGCTACGGCGCAGCTTTTGGGCGTATTGCAGCGCCTTGACCTGATAATCGGGCTGGGCGTAAACCAGCAGTTGCGAGCAGGGGCGGCTGACCGGCTCCTCCAGCAGCCGCTTTTGGGCCAGCAGGTCGATGTTGATGCCGAAGCCGGTGGAGGGCAACGCTCTGCCCCCTGCCTGCACCAGATTGTCGTACCGCCCGCCCGAAAGCACCGGCTGGCCCACCTCCTGCAGATAGCCGTTGAAGATGATGCCGGTGTAGTAGTCGGCCTGATTCACCAGACCCAAATCCACCATGATGCGCCCCTCAAGGCCCAGTGCCGACAGCTTTTGGTAGAGGGATTTCAGGTCGGCCAGCGGCCCAGCGGCCTCGGGGGCCGAAAAGAGGGCGAGGGCCCGGTCAAAGACCTCTTCCCCGCCAAAGAGGCGGGGCAACGCCTTGAGCGCCTTGGCGGCGGGGCTGCCGTTAAAACGGGCAAGCTGGTCGCCCAAGGCGGCGTAGTTTTTGGATTCTATCAGCCCGCGGATGGTTTCGGCGGTGGCTGCGTCGGCCTGCAGCGAGGCCAGCAGCGCCTTGAAGTAGCCGATGTGGCAGAGCTCCAGCCGGAAGCTGTCGCCGCCGCTGAGCGAAAGCGCCTCGGCCGCAAGCTGCAGCAGCTCGAGGTCGGACTGCGCCGAGGAAACCCCCATGACCTCCACGCCAATCTGGTTGATTTCGTGGCAGCGGCCGCTCATATTGGGGCTGAGGCGAAAGACGTTCTGGGCATAGCAGAGCCGCAGCGGCAGCGGCTCGCCCAACAGGCGGGAGGCCGCCAGCCGGGCGATGGGGATGGTGCAATCGGGGCGCATCACCGCCAGCCGCCCGCTGCTGTCGGTGAGCTTGTAAAGGCTCTCCTGCGGAAAATAGGCGGCCTTGCCCGAAAACAAATCAAAAAACTCCAGCGAGGGGGTTTGCACCCGGGAAAAGCCCCACGCCCGAAACAGGGCCAGCAATTGACCCTGTACTTTTTCTAAACAGTCGCATTCTTCAAAAATTAAATCCCGCGTACCTTCGGGGATTGCCCGGTTGCCCAAGTTCATGGCTTCCTCCTGTGTTGCAGATATGCTTTATCGCAGTAACATACTACCACGATAAAATGTACCTGTCAACCCCCGGTTACTCCTTGTAGCGCATATCCTCTACCCGCCAACCGGCAAGCACCTGCGCCATGTCGGCGGCAATCCGGCGGGCGCCAGGCAGGTCGTGCTCCTGGTAGTTGCCGCACTCGATGCGGGTGGTGCCGGGCACCTCCCCGGTGTAGGCGGCGATGAAATCCAGCGTCTGGCGCATCAGCTCCAGCGCGGTTTGGTGGCTGACGCCCCGGGTGAGAAAGTAAAACCCGGTGCGGCAGCCCATCGGCCCCACATAGACGATGTTTGCGCTGTGGGGGGTGTTGCGCACAAAGGTGGCGAAGAGATGCTCGAAGGTGTGCATGGCGGCGTTTTCGAGGTAGACCCCGCCGTTGGGCAGCACCATGCGGATATCATAGGTGACGATATCGCCGTCGATGCGGGAGATATACATGCCTTTTTCCAGCAGGTCGTGGTTGACGGTAAAGCTGGCGATGCGTTCCATCGTTTTTTCCTCCTTAGATGGGCCGGCCGGCGCGCGGGCCAGCCGGTATTGGGTTAGCTTGTATAAAGGCAGGGGGCGATGCAGTCATCGCCCCCTTACAGTACGGGTTAAAAGAGGGTGAGCTGGCTGCTTTCGGGCAGGTCGCCCAGCGCGCCCGCGTTTTTCAGCGTTTCCAGCACCGATTTTGAGATGCCGGTGCGGTTAATGATATCGTCCCCCGAGATATACGGCCCCTGCTTTGCCCCCTCGTAGAGGTTGTTGGCGGCGGTTTCGCCCAAGCCCTTGAGGGCGCCGAAGGGCAGGCGAATCTTGCCCTCCTCTATCTCATAGCGGGTGGCGTGAGATTTGTAGAGGTCCACCGGCAAAAAGGAGATGCCGCGCCCCAAAATCTCGGCCACAATCTGCAGGGTGGAAAGCTCGGCGTTTTCCTTGGCGGTGCGCTCGTTGCCCTTTGCCGCAAGGGCCTCCATCTTGATGCGAACGGCGGCCTTGCCCGCCACGGCGCTTTCGGCGTCAAAATCCTCGCCGCGCACGGTGAAAAAGGCGCAGTAGAAGGCCAGCGGGTGGTGCAGCTTGAACCACCCCAGCCGCACCGCCGCAATGACATAGGCGGCGGCGTGGGCCTTGGGGAACATGTATTTAATCTTCAGGCAGCTATCGATATACCACTGGGGCACCCCGTGGCCCAGCAGCATCTGCTTTTGCTCCTCGGTGAGCAGCTTGGCGGCCTTGCCCTTACGGGTAATCTCCATGATTTTGAAGGCCATACCCGGCTCGACCCCCTTGTGCATCAGGTAGGTCATGATGCTGTCGCGGGTACCGATAACCTCCGCGATGGTGCAGGTTTTGTTCTTAATCAAATCCTGCGCGTTGCCCAGCCAGACGTCGGTGCCGTGGGAAAGCCCCGATATCTGCAGCAGGTCGGAAAAGCACTTGGGCTGGGCCTCGCAGAGCATCTGCCGCACAAAGGAGGTGCCCATCTCGGGCAGGGCCAGACTGCCGGTGTTGCAGCCGATGTCCGCCTCGGTGACCCCCATGGCCTCGGGCGAGGTAAAGAGGCTGATGACCTCCGGGTCGCCGGTGGGCACATCCATGATTTTGACCCCGGTCATATCCTCGAGGTACTTATAGAGGGTGGGCACATCGTGGCCCAGAATATCCAGCTTGAGGATGGTATCATGCAGCGAGTGGAAGTCGAAGTGGGTGGTGATAACCGAGGAGGTTGCGTCGTCGGCGGGGCGCTGCACCGGGGTGAAGTCGTAGACCTCGTACTCGCCGGGCACGACCACCATCCCCCCCGGGTGCTGCCCGGTGGTGCGCTTGATGCCGGAGCAGCCCAGCGCAAGCCGCGCCTCCTCGGCCTTGTGCACCAACTGGCCCCGCTCCTCCAGATATTTTTTCACAAAGCCGTAGGCGGTTTTTTCGGCCACGGTAGAGATAGTACCCGCCTTGAAGACATGAGAACGGCCGAAAAGCTCCTCGGTGTAGGCGTGAGCGGTGGCCTGATATTCACCGGAGAAATTCAGGTCGATATCGGGGGCCTTGTCGCCGTCGAAGCCGAGGAAGGTTTCAAAGGGTATCTCGTGGCCGTCGCGGTGGTAGGTTGTGCCGCAGCCGGGGCAATCCCTGGCGGGCAGGTCGTAGCCCGAGCCCACCGAGCCGTCGGTGATAAACTCGCTGTGCAGGCAGCTTGGGCAGACATAGTGGGGCGGCAACGGGTTAACCTCCGAGATGCCTGCCATGGTGGCCACAAAGGAGGAGCCCACCGACCCACGGGAGCCCACCAGATAGCCGTCCTGCTCGGAACGGGCCACCAGCCGCTGGGCGATGATATACAGCACCGCAAAGCCATGCTTGATGATGGAACTAAGCTCCCGCTCGATGCGAGCCGAAACGATATCGGGCAGTGGGTCGCCGTACATCTGCCGGGCCCGCTCATAGACGATTTTCTCAAGCTCCTCATCGGCGCCGGGGATGGTGGGGGTGTAGGTGCCGTCGGGGATGGGCTTGATTTTCTCAATTTTATCGGCGATGAGGTTGGTGTTTTCCACCACCACCTTATAGGCGGTTTCCTCCCCCAAAAAGGCGAATTCCTCCAGCATTTCGGTGGTGGTCTTAAAGTAGAGGGGGGCCTGCTGGTCGGCGTCCTTAAAGCCCATGCCGCTCATGAGGATGCGGCGGAAAACCTCGTCCCGCGGTTCGAGGAAGTGCAGGTCGCCGGTGGCGCAGACCGGGATGCCCTGCCGCTCGCCCAGACGGACGATGGTGCGGACATAATCCCGCAGCTCGTCCTCGCTTTTGACCTTGCCGGTGCGCAGCATGAACTCGTTGTTGGCAATGGGCTGCACCTCAAGGTAGTCGTAAAAGGCGGCGATATCGCAAAGCTCGCCCCAGTTTCTGCCCGCCGTCACCGCTCTGAACAGCTCGCCCTGCTCACAGGCCGAGCCAATAATCAGCCCCTCGCGGTGGCTGGTCAGCAGGCTTTTGGGAATGCGGGGCTTTTTGTAAAAATGCTCCACATGGGCGTAGGAAACCAGCTTATACAGGTTTTTGAGCCCTACTTTATTTTGGGCCAGCAGCACGATGTGGTAAAGCTCGCCCTGCTTGGGGTCTACCCCCGAGAGTGCGGTGTTAAGCTGGGCGATATTTTCGGTGACCCCGAGGGGGGCGGCCAGCTCCAGCAGCTTAAGGAAGATTTTTGCCAGCACCGTGGCGTCGTCGCTGGCCCGGTGGTAGGTAAAGCCCCCCAACCCAAAGTGGTCGGCCAGATGGTTGAGGCGGTGGCGCTTAAGCTGCGGCACCAGCACACGGGCCATCGGCACGGTGTCGATGTAGCTGTAGTCAAAGGGCTTGCCGCAGCGTCTGGCCGCCGCCCGCATAAAGGAGATGTCAAAGGGGGCGTTGTGGGCAATCAGAATATTGCAGCCGCCGCAGAAATCCAGAAAGGCCTGCAGGGCCTCGGCTTCTTCGGGGGCGTCTTTGACCATATCGTCGGTGATGCCGGTGAGCTTGGTGATTTCGAGGGGGATAGCCCGCTCGGGGTTGACAAAGGTGCAGAAGCTGTCGGCCACCTGCCCGCCCCGCAAGCGGACAGCGCCGATTTCGGTCAGGCGCTCGGTGGAGGCCGAAAGGCCGGTGGTTTCTACGTCAAATACGATGTATTCGCCGTCCAGCGGCTGACTGCCGCCCCCGGTGATAATCTGCACCATATCGTTGACCAGATAGCCCTCTACCCCGTAAATCACCTTAAAGGGGCTGTCGGGCCCGGCGGATTTGGCGGCCGACGCCGCGTCGGGGAAGGACTGCACCACCCCGTGGTCGGTGATGGCGATGGCTGGGTGGCCCCATTTTATCGCCCGCTGCACCAGCTTGCCGGTGTCGCAGAGGCCGTCCATGGCCGACATATTGGTGTGGGCATGCAGCTCTACCCGCTTTACCGGGGCGTCGTCGCCGCGCTGGACACACTCCACCCGGGCAATGTCGCTGGGCATGATGGTGATTTCACGCTCATAGCGGTCGTAGCCCGCCTCGCCCCGGGCCACCAGCGTCTGGCCCTTTTCGATGCTTTCATACGGGCCCGCCTGGTTTTTCTCCACCTTGATTTTGAGGATATTGGAGCTGGTATAGTCGGTGAGCCAGACCGACAGTATCACGCTGCGGCCGTCGCGGGTTTCGCGCCGCACCACATCAAAGACGTCGCCCCAGACCACCACCCGGCCGCTTTCCTGTGTCACCTGATTCATGGGGATGGGCTTGCCCTGTATCTCGCGGCCCACAATGCCCCGCATACTGCCCGGCACAAAGGGCAGGCCGGTTGCGTCAAAGCTCAGCTTGCGCCCCTTGGGCTTGGCCTTGGCCTTTGCCTTGGGCTGCGCGGCGCTGCCGCCTTCGGCCGCCGCCGGGGCCGCCAATCTGGCGATATCCGGCTGCTCGTAGGCGGGACGCTCCACCTTGAGGCGGCCACCCAGCTTAACCTCCAGCTCGAGGCCGAACTCCCGGGTAATCATCTGCTGCATCTTGGCACAGCAACCCTGCTGCTCCAGCAGCTCGGCTCCGCCGTGGCAGAGGTTCAGGGTCAGGCAGCCTTCTTCAAGGCTGCCTGTGCAGCCCTCAAAAAAGCCGTTGACCGCCACCCCCGCCCGGCCCAGCGCGCAAACCAGCTGGGGCAGGTAATCGGGGGTGAAGAGCGCGCCGTCGTAACGGGTCTCGATGCAGGCCTCCTCCAGCGACAACTGCTCGGCCAGACGGCCCGCGGCCTGATACAGCAGCGGCTTGGGGATGGTCTGCTGGGGTTGTATCTGTATGTACATCCGGGTCTTATCCTGTGAAAGGGCAAGACTGCAAATGTCCGCCCCGGTCAGCGCCGGGGGCAGCTCGTCCAGCAGCCCGCCAAAAAGATTGCCAAACTTTTTCATCGCTTTCCTCTTCCTGTGGGGTCTCCGCTTTTCAGAAACGCCCTGACCTTGGTCGGTAAATAATGTCCACTGAATACATGCGTTTTGCAAAACGCATTTGTCGGAAAGGCCGTTTCTGCCTTTCCGAATGGAAAAACGGGAGCGTTTTTCCACTTCAGATGCATTGTTTGACTTCCTGAATGGATTTGAGGGCACACGCCTCAAATCCATTGTGCAAGGTTTTTTGCCAAATATGACAAAAAACCTTGCGCCTGAACAATTCAAAAACGCCATTAAAACGTTGCTATTGTTCCGTTTTTGAATTGTTCAGCAGGCATTAAATAGGCTTAAATATATCGTCTGACCTTTTTCATGTATTGTATGTATGCTTCTCCAAATCTCGCTACGCACCATCTTTCTTCTAAAAGAATAAGCCGGTGCGAAGCAATTTGAAATAGGAAAACAAGCCCAAACCACAATAATGACTGTGTCAGCAAAGCACACCCTGCAAAATAGATAAAATAGGATACATATATGGGATTGCGGGAAAACCTGTAAAGTCCGTTCAGGTTGAGCCCCTCACTGGAAGGAGCCGCGAAATTCACCATGGAAGCCCCGCAGAGTATCAGCCCAAATATATAGGTAACAAGCCCCATATAAAACGGCCATGAGGCTTCTATCACAACGGTAAGAAAGCACAGGTACACAAATATCACAACATTCAAAACCTGATAAACCCAGTACACTATGATTTCGTTACCCTGCATCGGCGGGAAATGGGCCGCGCGCTTTACCGCATCCTTGTTCAAAAGGGCAAGCAACCCAAACCTTATCAGCAAAAATGGTATCAGCAATAAAAAACCGTTCATTCTCATCCCTGCCCTGCGCGCATAATAAAGGCCATTTCTTTCACTTGCGTTTCGGCACAGGCAGACCATGAAAAGGAATGGTCTGCTGTGCATCAATCCGCGGTTCTCGCCACAGGCGAGGAGCGATTGGCACATGACGGCTTAGCGTGATTTTTCACGCCAGCCTCTTGCCGGGGGTATATGCTACTGCGCCGGACTGTTTGTGCAGTCCGGCTTGGTTGGTTTGTATCAGGCTTCATCCGGAGCCTCGGGGCCTGCGGGACAGAGCGTAAAGGCTGTTATGTAACGTGTTGCCTGCCGGCAGCTTCGGTTACAGCTTTTCTATCTCGCTGCGCAGCACCTCGAGGATCTCTTCCTGCGGGTATTTCTTGATAATCTCGCCCTTCTTGAAGAGCAGGCATTGGCCGTCGCCCCCGGCGATGCCGATATCGGCCTGCTTGGCCTCCCCCGGCCCGTTTACAGCGCAGCCCATCACCGCTACCTTAATGGGGCGTTCGCAGTCGGCGACAATCTTTTCCACCTGCTCGGCCAGCTCCACCACTCCGATGCGGCAACGGCCGCAGGTGGGGCAGGCAATCACCTCGGCGCGCTCCTGCAGGCCGCAGGCCAGCAGGATATCCCGCGCGGTGATAATCTCCTGCACAGGGTCGGCTGTGAGCGATACCCGCAGGGTGTCGCCGATGCCCTGCAGCAGCAGTGCGCCGATGCCCACCGCCGATTTCACGATGCCCATGCGGGGGGTGCCCGCGTGGGTGACACCGATGTGCTGGGGGTAGCGGCACTGCCGGTTGATGATGCGGCAGGCCTCCACCATCTGGGGCACGTTGGAGTCCTTCACCGCCACCACAATGTTGTCGAAATCAAACTGCTCCAGCATGGCGGCCTGACGCAGGGCGGCTTCTGCCAGCCCCGCCGGGGTAACCCCCCCGTACTGTGCCAGTATATCCTTGGGCAGGCTGCCGGAGTTGACCCCCACCCGGATGGGAATATCGGCTGTGCGGCAGGCCTCCACCAGCTTTTTGACCCGGTCGGGCGCGCCGATGTTGCCGGGGTTGATGCGGATTTTATCCGCCCCCGCCGCCGCCGACTCGATGCCCAGCCGGTAGTCAAAGTGGATATCGGCCACCACCGGCATTTTGGTGGATTGCTTGATGGTATGCAGCAGCCGCACCCCCTGCATGTTGGGTACGGTGACGCGGATGATTTCGCAGCCGGCTGCTTCCAGCTCGGCGGTTTGCCTGAGATTGCCCTCCACATCCTCGGGGGCACAAGAAAGCATAGACTGCACTGCAACCGGATTAGCGCCGCCTATGCTGACATTTCCTATCCTGACAACCTTGGTTTTCTGTCCTTGCACTCGATCTACCTCTCAATCCGGCCCGCCAAAAGGCCGCCGGGTATTTTCTCTTGGGCCTGCCCGCCTGCAGCGGGGCGGCCTCTATCTGAGCGCCTGTATGGTACTGACTACAGACGCCGAACCTGCCCGCCGCGCCGCCTGCCGGTTGGCCCGGGCCGCGGCGCAGCGAACAGCATGTTTTCGTTGTAATCTGTGCCGGGCGGGCTAGCCCCCCGAGCCCAGCCGTCCTGTGATGATGCCGATGATGTCGTTGAAGGTGACCACCACTATCAGCAGCATCAGAGCCGCGAAGCCCGCCGCGTGGATATACCCCTCGTACTTGGGGTTGATGGGGCGGCGCAGCACCATCTCGATGAGCATAAAGAGCAGCCGTCCGCCATCCAGCGCCGGAACCGGCAGCAGGTTGAACACACCCACGTTGATGGTGATAAAGGCCAATAGCAGCAGCAGCGGACGCAGGCCCTGCGTCTTTATCTCGCCCTTGGCTTCGTCCACGATGACGGCGACCCCCACCGGGCCCGAAAGCTCCTGAAAGCCGAAGCGGCCGGTGAGCATATCGGCAAGCGAGAACCACACCTGCTTGACGATGGAAACTGTCCAGTTATAAGAATACTGCAGGGTGCCCCAAAAGGTTTTTTGCACGCCGTAAAAGTTAAAGTCGAGGTTGACTGTTTTTCTGCCCTGAGGCGTCTCGGTGGTGCTGAAGGCGACGTCGTCCACCTTGACCCGCTCCCCGCCGCGCTCCACCTCGAAGTCAATAACGCCGTCCTGGTCGCGCAGCAGCTGGAAGATGATGTCGTTGTAGCCGTTGACCCTGTGGCCGTTCATGCGCAGGATACGGTCGTTGACCTGCAAACGGTCGGCGGTAACGGCGTTCTCATGAAAGCCTGCAATCACCCCAGTGCCCAGCAGCGGCTGACTGCTGGAAAGCACCAGCATCACCAGCAGGCCGAGGATGAGGTTCATCACCGCACCGGCCACCACCACGATAAAGCGCTGCCACACCGGCTTGTTGCAAAAAGCCCTGCGGTCGCTGCTGTCCTCGTTTTCGCCCTCCATCGAAACAAAGCCTCCTATTGGGAAAGCCCGGAGGGTGTATTCTGTCCGGTCGTCGTCATCCTCCGCCGCTTGGGCAGACTTCCCCTTGCGGCTCACCCTCTTGCCGCCCTTGAAGGTGACAAGGGCGGGCCCCATCCCCAGTGCAAATTCGTTGACCTTAATGCCAAAAAACTTTGCAGTGAGAAAGTGTCCCAGCTCGTGGATGGTGATGATGGCCCCAAAGACCAACACGGTTATCAGAATTGTGGTTGCCATTCCAGTCATAGTTCATCCCTTTTTCGGTTGGGGCGGCTGCGTGGTGGCAGCGCCCGCTTAATGGTGTGAACGGCTCGCGGTATTTATGAGCAAAGCCCGCCGCGCGGGCCAATATACAACCCGGTTTCAAAGCAACCGGTCATATCAGCACAAAGGCGGGAGAGGCACTCCCCCGCTCTTGGCGTCGCCCTGCTCTTTTTTTGCATCCTGCCTGTCAGGCCATCGTTACAATGGGCAGAAACCCGGCAAGGATGGTGACCAGCGGCAGCACAAAGAGGACGCTGTCAAAGCGGTCCAGCACGCCGCCGTGGCCGGGCATGATTGAGCCGAAATCTTTTATCTGGCACTGCCGCTTGATGACCGACGCCGACAGGTCGCCAAAGACGCCCGCCACCGCCAGCACCGGGCTGACAGCCGCCACATACAGATAGTTTATGCGCAATACCCCGCCCGCATACCCGGCCATCCATGGGTATGCGCAGAGGGTGGCAAGCAGCCACGCAACCAGCAGGTTGCCCAGTATCGCCGCAAAAATGCCGCCGATAAAGCCTTCCATCGTCTTTTTGGGGCTGATATTTGGGGCCAGCTTGTGCCGCCCCAACAGGCTGCCTGCAAAAAAAGCCCCCGAGTCTGACCACCATGCCGAGCCCAGGGCCAGCAGGATGTAAAACAGACCGATACCGGGGCCCCAGCTATCCCGCAGATGCACGGCGGTGCCCAGCGAGATGGAAATCAGCAGCGCCATCATAAAGGCGACGCCCATCTGCTCGAGGCGCAGCCGTTCATGCTCTGCCAGCAGCAGCCCGAAAAGGGCCGCAAAGAATATGTAGCAGAGCACCGGCAGCAGGTTGGCTACAACCGAAGTGCCGGTAAAAGGGACAACCGCCGCAAAGGCCAGACAGATGGCGGTCAGCCATCTGTTGCCGGTATATTTGGTGGCCATCAAAACCTCATAAACCCCCATCACCGCAATGGCGGCGACGATGATGTTGAGAAAGATGGTATTGAGCAGCAGCAACGCTACCGCCAGCACTGCCAGACCGACCATTGCAGAAATTATCCGTTGTCGCAAAGTAACAATCATTCCTTTCACTTGCGTGTAGGCACAAAACAGCGGTAAAGACCGGCAATTGTTTTGTGTCTGGGCCGCGGTTTTCGCCGCAGGCAGGGGCTGCTTACGCATCGCCGGGCTTAGCGTGATTTCTACGCTAAATCCCCCCGAAGCGCCTGTTTCTGCCTGCGTACTCCCAAAGCGCTTCACACAGATGCTCCCGGTTAAAATCGGGCCAAAGCACATCCATGAAAACCAGCTCGGCATAGGCTGCCTGCCAAATCATAAAGTTCGATGTTCTTTGCTCGCCGCTGGGGCGGATAATCAGGTCGGGGTCGGGCTGACCCGCGGTATAAAGGGCGTCTGAAATCATCGCTTCGTCGATATCCCGGGGTGAAAGCGCCCCCGAACCGGCCCGCTGTGCAAGCTGCCGGGCCGCCCGCACCAGCTCGTCACGCCCGCCGTAGTTCAGCGCCACGTTGACGGTCAGCACAGCGTCCCCTGCATTTTCGGCCTCAATCTGCTCCATCATGCCGCACAGCTCTCTGTCCAGAGGGGCCCGGTCGCCGATAAAGCGCATGAGAACCCCTTCGCCGCGGTATTTTTCGGCGCCGCGCAGATATTCGCGCAGCAGGCCGAGGATGGAATCCACCTCGTCGGCCGGCCGCTTCCAGTTTTCGGTTGAAAAGGCGTATACGGTCAGGTATTGGATGCCAATCTCCTTACAGGAGCGCACGATGCCTTCAAAGGCGCGGACACCCTGACGGTGCCCCATGGTGCGGGGCAGGCCCCTGCGCTTCGCCCAGCGGCCGTTGCCATCCATGATGATACCGATGTGCCGGGGCAGCAGCTGCGGCTCCGGAAGTTCCCTGCCTCTTTTTTGGGTCATTGACGCCTCCCTGCCTGGGGATGCGGCGGACCGATGGGAAGCCGGAAAGCCTTGCGCTTTCCCCTGCTCCCGGGCACGCCCTGTTATATCTCCAGAATTTCTTTTTCTTTTGCCGCTGCCGCGTCGTCGATATCCTTGCAGTACTTGTCGGTCAGCTTTTGGATGTCGACCTCGTATGCCTTCAAATCGTCCTCGGTAATCTCCGAGTTCTTTTTCATGACCTTGTATTTATCGTTGGCGTCGCGGCGGATGGCGCGCACCGCCACCTTGGCCTCTTCGGACAGCTTATGAACTGTTTTGCACAACTCTTTTCTGCGCTCCTCGGTCAGCGGAGGGAACGCAATTCTAAGAACATTGCCATCATTGGAGGGATTTATACCGATATCGGACGCCTGAATGGCTTTTTCAATCGGTTTCAGGGTCGATTTATCCCAAGGCTGAATCACCAGAATTCTGGCTTCGGCAACCGATATCGCCGCCATCTGGTTGATGGGGGTGGGAGTACCGTAATAATCCACGCTGATTCTATCCAGCACGGCAGGGGTTGCGCGGCCCGCCCGGATAGCGGCATACTCTGAATGCAGATTGTTCATGGTTTTGGTCATCTTGGTATCAAATTCAACCAAATGCTCTTTCATGGATTAAGCCTCCTTTACTAATGTGCCCAGCGGCTCGCCGCTGACTGCTCGGTAAATATTGTCAGGGTCCTCAATGCTGAAAACCAAAAGGGGCGTTTTGTTGTCGCGGCACATCGAGGCCGCTGTCATATCCATCACCGCCAGCTTTTCGTTTAGCACCTGACTGAAGGTCAGCGCCTCGAACCTGGCGGCGTCCTCATAGCGGTTGGGGTCTTTATCGTAAACGCCGTCCACCATGGTGGCCTTGAGGATGATTTCGGCGTCGATTTCGGCTGCGCGCAGCGACGACGCGGTATCGGTGGAAAAATAGGGGTTGCCTGTGCCACAGCCAAAGATGACTACACGGCCCTTTTCAAGGTGGCGCACCGCCCGGTTGCGTATATAAGGCTCTGCGATGGCCTGCATCGAGATGGCGGTCTGCACCCGCACGTTTACGCCGTCTTTTTCCAGCGCGTCGGCCATAGCCAAAGAGTTGATAACGGTGGCCAGCATACCCATGTGGTCGGCCCTTGTGCGGTCCATCTCGCCGCTGGAGCGCCCCCGCCAAAAGTTGCCGCCGCCGATGACAATGCCTATCTGGCAGCCCTCCGCCGCGCAACGGCTGATGCTGCTGCTGATCTTCTTCACCACATCGTAATCCAGACCGAATTTCTGCGACCCGGCCAGCGCTTCACCGCTCAGCTTTAACAATACTCGCTTATACTTAAGACCCATCTTTTCCTCCAGCCAGTTTTTAGAGCGCGCCCAAAAAGCAGCCAAAACAGCCGCTTTTTTACATGCGCCCATAAGCTTTGTCCCCCTCACAGCCGCAGAGCGGCCTGCATTGCAGGCCAAAGGCGGGCTGCCAAGCAGTCCTCTAACATTTTACAATAACCCACCCCGGATGTAAAGAGAAATTAGCGTAAAGGTGGGGGGCGGCATTTACTTTTGGGCGGCCGGTGCGGGAAAGACGGCGGCGGACAAGGCCCGGCTCCCGGCTTTCTCCCGTTGCCCGAAAAGGAAAAACAGGCGCGCCTGCCGCAATGGGAGGAGCAGCCGGGTAAGGCATACGCTTTCGGCTTCTAAGCTCCACTGTCGCCGGCTGCGGCAATGCTTAGACCATACCAGAACGGGCAGCTACCGGCATTTTTCCGCATATGCCAAAACACAGCCTTTCGGCTATCTGGCCTATCGTAAATCGATAGGCTTATGGGGGGTATCCAGTACCCCCCATATTCCCCCCGGTTTCGCGCCGCAGTCGGCGCGGGTCAATGTTAAAATTCGCCGCACATGTCGCCGAATTTTAAAATGCGGGGGGCTTGCACCCCCCGCACCCCTGCGCAGATAAGATTATTTTGATATCTGGCACAGCCACGAGCTATTAAAAGCTCCGGCTTATTTCATCATCTGGGCAACTTCATCG
>JAEWWW010000031.1 GCA_023396215.1 Bacillota bacterium
GGAGGGGGCAGTTTTGCTTGGGGGTGCCCACGCGGGGGTCAATTTTTTGACGCCCTCCGATGCCCTCGCCTTTCGGGGAGGCATTGGTAATGTGTAAGGACTACCGCAGGTCACCCCTGCATTTATAGGCCTTTTTTCAATTGAGTTTTCGCACGGCGGCGGGCCCGCCCAAGCTGTATAAAACCCGGCATTTCAGGCTTTTTTCAGGTTTTTGGGGGCGCACCAACAAGTTGCACAAGATACCGCCCCTATTTTGTAGCTGGGGGTGGTATTTTTTTCTTGCTAAAGCGCCGATACTTAAGTATAATTACACTATGAGCGTTTAAAAAGCGTGCTGTATTCTGTTAAAATTGCCAGATGCAGCCTGATTTTGGCCGCTGCAACCATTTAAAAAAGGAGAGACCACGACATGAAACAGTACTTGGCAGGAAAAATCAGGAACATTGCGCTCGCCGGACACGGCAGTGCGGGAAAGACATCTCTGGCCGAAGCGCTGCTGTTCAAGGCAGGGGCCGCCGACCGGCTGGGCAAAATTGCTGATGGCAATACCATTTGCGACTTTGATCCGGAGGAGATTAAGCGTCAGGTTTCAGTTTCTTCGGCGGTTGCACCCTTCAACTGGGGCAGCGTTAAGGTGAACCTGCTGGATACCCCCGGTCTTTTCGATTTCGCCACCGGGTTTTACGAGGGGGTTCGGGCCGCAGAAAGCGTGCTGATTGTGGTTTCGGGCAAATCGGGCGTTTCGGTGGGCACCGAGAAGGCCTACAAGCTGGCGCAGGATGCCGGCAAAGCCAAGATGTTCTTTATCAACAAGCTGGATACCGAAAATGCCGACTACTACAAGGCGCTGGAAGAGCTTAAGGGCGCCTTTGGCCCCTCGGTCTGCCCGATTGTGGTGCCCCATGTGGAAAACCGCAAGGTGGTTTGCTACATCAATCTGGTGGATAATAAGGCCTATACCTACAACGACAAGGGCGAATCGGTGGAGGCCCCCATGCCTGAAACCGGCCACCGGCTGGAAGGCCTGCAGGTCGCCATCAGCGAAGCGGTTGCCGAAACCGACGAAGCGCTGTTTGAAAAATACTTCTCGGGCGAGCAGTTCACCCGCGACGAAATCCTCAAGGGCATACACGCCGGCGTAAAGAGCGGCGCCATCGCCCCGGTGCTCTGCGGCTCGGCCACCACCATGGAGGGGGTCGATATGCTGCTGGACGCCATGGTGGACCATCTGCCCTCTGCCTGGGAAAGCGGCGGCGAAACCGGCAAAGACGCCTCGGGCAACGAGGTGGAGGTTGCCTGCACCGACGAAGCCCCGCTGGCCGCCTATATCTTTAAGACGGTTGCCGACCCCTTTGTGGGCAAGCTTTCCTATGTAAAGGTAGTTTCGGGCAAGCTTTCCTCCGACCTTTCGCCGGTCAACGCGCGCACCGGCCAGGCCGAGCGCATGGGCAAAATCATCTATGTGAAGGGTAAAAAGCAGGAGGAAACCGCCTTTATCTCGGCCGGCGACATCGGCGCCATCACCAAGCTGTCTGAAACGGTCACCGGCGACACCCTCTGTGACCCCAAGCGTGTGGTCAGCCTGACCTCCACCCAGTTCCCCTCCGCCTGCCTCACCATGGCGGTGCGCCCCAAGGGCAAGGGTGATGAGAGCAAGGTGGCGCAGGGCATCGGACGCCTGATTGAGGAAGACCCCACCATCCTCTTTGAAAACAACACCGAAACCCGCCAGTTGCTGCTGTCCGGTCTGGGCGAACAGCATCTGGACGTCATCTGCTCCAAGCTGAAGAACAAGTTCGGCCTCGAGGTGGAGCTGCTCAAGCCCCGCGTTGCCTACCGCGAAACCATCCGCAAGACGGTGGAGGCCGAAGGCAAGCACAAGAAACAATCGGGCGGCCACGGCCAGTACGGCCATGTGTGGATTCGCTTTGAGCCCTGTGACAGTGACGAGCTGGTCTTTGCAGAAGAGGTGGTGGGCGGCAAGGTGCCCCGCGGCTTCTTCCCCGCTGTAGAAAAAGGCTTGCAGGACAGCGTCAAGCGCGGCCTGATTGCAGGCTACCCCATGGTGGGGCTGAAAGCGGTGCTTTATGAAGGCTCCTACCACGATGTGGACTCCTCTGAAATGGCCTTTAAAACAGCGGCTTCGCTGGCCTACAAGGCGGGCATTCCCAAGGCTTCGCCCGTGCTGCTCGAGCCCATCGGCAACCTGAAGGCCTATGTGCCTGACTCTAACACCGGCGACCTCATTGGCGAGCTGAACAAGCGCCGGGGCCGCGTGCTGGGTATGAACCCCACCGAGGATAAGATGCAGGAGATTGAGGCTGAGGTACCGATGAGCGAGATGCATGACTTCTCGGTGCTGCTGCGGCAGATTACCCAGGGCAGGGGCCATTATATCCTGACCTTTGAGCGGTACGAGCAGCTGCCCCAGATGCTGGAGGCGGCCGTCATCGAAGAAGCCAAGGCCATGCAGGAAGAAGAATAAACAATCCGATACAAGGGCCGTTCGCAGTTGCGGGCGGCCCTTTTTATCTGCCAAAATCCGCCGCCTGCCCGTATAGAGGGCTGCAGGCGGTTTCTTTTTTGCCGCATCGGCGGCATGGGCCAAATATTCCCCCGCCGCCCCGCATATATAATACTATTCTGCATGAGCTGTGCCCGCTGCGGCGCCCTGCGCAGCGGAGGAAAGGCGGGCGGCTTTTCGTTGCAGACCGGCATTATAGAATTTGGTTAAATGAGTAAGAGGGGGAGTTTGATGTTTACCGTATTTATCAAAATAAAGAAAAGGACGGTTATCGTGGCTGGCTGCGCCCTATTGGTGGCTGTGGGGGGGCTGATTGGCCTCAGCGCCCTGCGGACAGACCGAGAGCTGCCCACCTCGGGGCAGGGGCCCAACCTTTCGCTGAATAAGGCCAACAGCAACGAAAACCGGGTAAACTTTCTCAATAATCTGGGCTGGGAGGTTGAAACCGAGCCGCTGGAGATTGAAGAGGTACTGATTCCGCAGGAGTTTGATGCGGTGTTTCAGCGGTACAACGACCTGCAGAAGCAGCAGGGCTTTGACCTGCAAAAACAGCAGGGCCAGCGCTGCAAGCGGTACAGCTATGCCGTCACCAACTACCCCGGCCAGCGGGACGCGGTGCGGGTAAACCTGCTGGTATATAAGGGCAAGTTGATTGGCGGGGACGTTTGCTCCAACCGGCTGGATGGCTTTATGCACGGGCTGGTGATGCCTGCAAGCTGACCCCAAACGGCATTTGCCCCTTTGGGCTGCCGGTGCTATAATAAGTACTATAGATGATGCTGGGGCGGCCTTTCGGGGCCGCTTGAGGGTGTCAAAGAATTGACACCCTTCACAAGGGGGACTTCGTGTTCTGTGCAAAACCTGGGGGTTTTGCGCCCAGCCGTCCCCCTCGTGGACCCCCCCAAGCAAAACTGCTCCCTCCCCCGCGAACAGTTTTAAAGGATTATATCAGGGCTCCCGCAAAGCCGAAAGGCTTTGCGGGAAAGAGGAGGAGCAGCGAAACGGTATGAAACCCTTGGTCATAAAATGGCCGGGGGTTGAATGTAGTGCAGCTTGCGCCGACGAGCGGCGCATGTCCGCCTGCGCGATGTGTTTTGTGCATTTGCTTTTTGACAGTCTGGGGCGGCCTTTCAGGGCCGCCTCATACACCATGGAACCGGGCGCGGGCACCCCCCTGCCCCGCCGAAAAGGATGTGAGCCGATGACAGAAAAGCCCCAAAGACTGGACAAGCTGCTGGCCGGTCAGGGTACCCTTTCCCGCAGCCAGGCCCGCGACCTGGTGCGCAGCGGCGCGGTCTGTGTCGACGGCCTGCCGGTGCGCCTTGCCGACAGCAAGGTACCGCCGGGGGCGGTGGTGACGGTGCACGGCCGCCCCTTGCAGCTGCAGCCCTACGTCTACCTGATGATGAACAAGCCCGCCGGGGTGGTTTCGGCCTCCCGCGACGGCCGCACCAAAACGGTGGTGGAGCTGGTGCCGCCCTACCTTGCCCGCAAGGGGCTGTTCCCTGCCGGGCGGCTGGATAAGGACACCACCGGCTTTGTGCTGCTCACCGACGACGGGCAGCTGGCCCACCGCCTGCTGGCGCCCAGAAACCATATCCCCAAGACCTATATCGCCACGCTGGACAGCCCGGTCACCCCCCGGATGGCACCGGCCTTTGCCAAGGGGGTTGTGCTGGCCGACGGCAGCCGCTGCCTGCCCGCTCAGCTGACCGCTCTGGGCAGCCACACCGCGCAGGTGGTGCTGCGTCAGGGCATGTACCATCAGGTGAAGCGGATGTTTGCCGCCCTTGGGGCAAAGGTCACCGCCCTTGAGCGGGTGGCCATCGGCGGGCTTGCCCTTGACCCGGCGCTGCCCCCCGGCCACTGCCGCCCGCTGACCCTGCAGGAGCTTTTGCTGCTGCAAAACCGGGGCGAACAACCGCCCGAGTCTGGTAATGACTGTAAATAGCCGCGAGTTAACAAACTGGACATAAAACTATGTTATAATTTGGCGAAGCTGGTATTGTGCTTCGCCTTTCTGTTTGCGCCGATACCCGGGCTCCGGGTGGCTTTGCAAGCCCGTTTACGGCTTGGAGAGTTGTCTATTCTGACAACTGCTGCTGCGATAGGCACAGGCTTTCTATTCAATCTGCTTTTTGTCAATTTTGATGGTACGAAAATAGGGTTTTTGT
Source organism: Bacillota bacterium (assembly GCA_023396215.1). GTDB lineage: Bacteria > Bacillota > Clostridia > Oscillospirales > Ruminococcaceae > Heteroruminococcus. Next base: position 4,699 of record JAEWWW010000031.1, read on the forward strand.
TGTTAGTATCCTAAAACAGTATGGTTTTGCTACTAAAATATCCAATTTTGGAATGCAAACCGACAATTTTATTGGCAGGATATGTTGCAATTGCACAATTTATTTTGTACAATAGGGGTAATTCAAAAGCCACAAAGTTTCGGTAAGCCAGAAAAACAGACAAAGAGGGGATAAATTATGTCGAACAGATTATTTCAGGGTCTGGTACATCAGATGAGAGACTGTGTTGACAGAGTCATTGGTGTGGTTGATGAAACCGGCACCATTATTGCATGCAGCGATCTGCCCCGTATTGGCGAGGTCAGCGACTATCTGGCCATTGACCTTGGCGAAAACAGCGATGTGTTTGTCCGTGACGGAAACACCTATAAGCCCTTCGGCTCAAAAATGACCTCGGAGTATGCGGTGTTTGTGGGCGGTACCGACGAGCTGGCGGAAAAATTCTGCAACCTGCTGGCGGTTTCGCTTTCCAACATCAAGCAGTATTATGACGAGAAATATGACCGCAACAACTTCATCAAAAATGTGGTGCTGGATAATATCCTGCCCGGCGACATCTATGTAAAGGCCCGCGAGCTGCATTTTGGCACCGACGTCAACCGTGTGGTGCTGTTGGTGCGGATTATTTCCTCCAACGACATTTCTGCCTTCGACGTAATTCAGAACCTCTTCCCCGACAAACAGAAGGACTTTGTGTTTAATATCAGCGAAAGCGACATTGTACTTGTCAAAGAAATTAAGACCGGCATCGAGAGCAGAGATCTCGAGAAGCTGGCCCGCTCAATCGTCGACACCCTTGGCAGTGAGTTTTACACCAAGGTTGTGGTGGGCATCGGCACCGTCGTTTCAGGGGTGAAAGACCTTGCGCGCTCCTTTAAGGAGGCTCAGGTGGCCCTTGAGGTTGGCAAGGTGTTTGATACCGAAAAGTTTATTGTCAGCTACGATAATCTGGGCATCGCCCGCATTATCTACCAGCTGCCCACAACCCTCTGTGAGATGTTCCTGAGAGAGGTCTTTAAAAAAGGCTCGATTGAAAGTCTGGACCAGGAAACCCTTTTCACCATCCAGAAATTCTTTGAGAACAACCTCAACGTTTCAGAAACCTCGCGCAAACTGTTTGTACACCGCAACACATTGGTGTACCGCCTTGAGAAAATCAAAAAGCTGACCGGCCTGGACCTGCGCGAGTTTGACCATGCCATCATCTTTAAGGTTGCCCTCATGGTGAAAAAGTATCTCACAGCCAACCCCGCCAAGTATTGAGCAGACGTAACCTTCGGCAAGAGAACCTTATCTGCAAGGCGGTGAACCCGTGATAGAAATTCACAATGTTTCAAAATGCTACGCAAACGGCTGCTGCGCCCTGAAAGACGTTTCTTTAACGGTGGACAAGGGTGAGTTTGTCTTTGTTGTGGGGCATTCGGGTGCCGGTAAAAGCACCCTGATTAAGACGCTGCTGCGGGAGGAGATTCCCACCTCGGGCAGCGTCGAGGTCAACGGCTACAACCTGATGAAGATGAAACGCCGGCAGATTCCCATCTTCCGGCGCTCTATCGGCGTGGTCTTTCAAGACTTCAGACTCATCCCCAACATGACGGTTTATGACAATGTTGCCTTTGCGCTGCGGGTAACCAACGTTTCTTCCAAGTACATCCGCCGCCGGGTACCCTATATCCTCGACCTGCTGGCCCTCACCGGCAAGGCCCGCTGTCTGCCGCAGGAGCTCTCCGGCGGCGAGCAGCAAAGGGTTGCCATGGCGAGGGCGCTGGTGAACAACCCCTCTCTGATTATAGCGGACGAGCCCACCGGCAACATCGATCCCGCGCTCTCTTATGAGATTGTCGACCTGCTGAATGAAATTAACAAATGCGGCACCACCGTGGTGATGGTTACCCATGCCCACAAGCTGGTGTCGGAGTTTAACAAACGCGTTGTGACACTCGATCACGGACAGCTTTGCTCTGACGGGTTGGATTGGAGGTCCCAATGAGAACCAGCAGCTTTGGCTACCTTCTGAAGGAGGGCGGCCGAAATATTATCAGCAACAGGCTGATGGCACTGGCGTCTATCGGGGTGCTTACCGCCTGCCTGCTGCTCATCGGCGGGGCGGTGCTGCTGACCCTGAACGTCAACAGCATCGTCGGCTATATCGAGGACCAGAACGAAGTGATGGTCTTTGTGGAGGAAGGCGCCAAGGAAGATTTGATCCAGATGATGGATTTGGACCTGAACCGCATTCAAAACATTCACGAGGTTATCTTTGTATCCAAAGAGGATGCCCTTGCCCAGCAGATGGAGCTTCTGGCCGGTTCGGCGGATTTGCTGGCCGGGTTTGAAGAGGACAACCCCTTCCCCGACTCCTTCCGGCTGAAGATTGACGACCTTTCTATTTTGGGCGAAACCCTCAAAGAGATTGAGAAGGTGGACGGGGTGGAAAGCATCAGCGCTTCGGCCGACCTCGCCGCCACCATTACCGACATCAAACGCGGCATTTCCTTCACCGGCAGCTACATAGTGGCTATCATGTCCCTCGTTTCACTGGTGATTGTGGCCAACACCACCAAAATCACCGTATTCAGCCGGCGACGCGAAATCAACATCATGAAATATGTGGGCGCTACCGACGCCTTTATCCGTATGCCCTTTCTCATCGAGGGCATCCTTTTGGGGTTGATTGGCGCTATTTTTGCCTTTTTCCTGCTTTGGGGCGGCTATTCCTACGCCACCCAGTGGCTGGGCACCGCGCCCTCCTCCTGGCTGCAACTGGCTTATTCCAACATGGTGTCCTTCGACAGCGTGGCGTTTAAGCTCTTTGGCGGCTTTGCCGCCGCAGGCACCGGCATCGGCGCTCTGGGCAGCATGATTTTTATCGGCAAATTCCTTAAGGTGTGACAACCCGGGCAGCGACATAACATTCAGTTTTGATTTTTGACGAAAGGGAGTGTTATCTTTGCATCGCAAAGGCCGATTGCACACGGCAATCTCTTTGGTGCTCAGCTTTATGCTCGTCTTCAGCCTGATGTCCTCCGGTTTGTCGGTGGCCGTCGGGGCCAGCTCGGGCAGCGAAGCACTCAAAGACCTCAACGCCGAATACGAGAAGCTTCAAAAGGAGCAGCAAGCCATTCAAAAACAGATTTCGCAGGCACAGAGCGAGAAGGCCAAGCAGCTTGCCGCCAAGAAAAATCTGGATAACCAAATCTACCTGACCCAGCAGCAGATTAACGTTTTGCTTGAAAAAATAAAGCTTCTTGAAGCTGACATAGCACAAAAGGAAGAAGAAATCGCCATGCTGGAAGCGGCGATTGCAGAGAACTACGAGCTTTACAAGCAGCGCCTGTGTGCTATGTATAAATCCGGCAACTCCACCATGCTGGGGGTTGTGCTGGGGGCCGAGAGCTTCAGCGAGTTTTTGATGCGCGCAGAGATGCTGCGGCGGGTGGCGGTGCATGACCAAAGCCTGCTGGACAGCCTGACCGAGGACAAGGAGCATCTGGAGGCCATCAACGAGGCGCTTAACGCCGATAAAGAGGATTTGGCAGCCTCCAAGACCGAGGTGGAAGCGAAAAAGAAACAGTTGGGCGGATCGCTGAACCAGACGGTATCGGCTATTCACGACATTGCCGCCATGGAAAAGCAATTGCAGCAGGATAAAGCCGAATATCAGCGTAAGATGGCGGCTATTCAGGCCGAAATCGATGAAATCTACCGCCAACTGACCTCCTCCGGCGATTATATCGGCGGCATACTGGCATGGCCGGTTCCCGGCTACACCAATATCAGCTCTGAGTTTGGTCTGCGCTTCGGCGGTTCTGATAACCACACCGGCTTCGATATCTCCACCGGTTCCAACAGCAGCAACATCTACGGCAAATCGATTGTTGCGGCCAACACCGGCACGGTGGTCTTTGTTAAGCACGGCACCACCGGCTACGGCAAATATCTGATTATCGACCACGGCGGCGGCTTCACCACCCTTTATGCCCACACCAGCAGCATTCTGGTGAGCGTGGGGGATAAGGTTTCCCGCGGGCAGACCATCGCCAAGGTGGGCAGCACCGGCTGGTCCACCGGGCCGCACCTGCATTTTGAGGTGCGTATCAACGGCGTGGCGAAAAACCCCCGCAATTATTTCTAGGCCTTACCATTGCTATCACCAACCTGCTGCCGGGCCGTCAGGGGCGGCAGGCCGGGGGTTTCCTGCTCCTGCGGGGGCGGCGCCTGTATATATGTATATCGGGCCGCACACAACGCGCGGGGGGCTTTGAACAGAGCTGACAAGAACAGCATAGGAGACGACCAATGAGTAAAAAGATTTCTTTGGGCGCTGCCATCGCCTTTATGGCCATTGTGGCCGCCCTGACCTTCTCGCTGACTACCGTGTTTTCGATGAACAACTTCACCGACATGGTTTACAACGTGCGCGAGCGGGAAAGCATGTATCAAAAGCTGGCGGAAATCGACCGGGCGGTGCGCGAAAAGTACCCCGACCCGGTGGACGAGACCAAGCTGATGGATTCGGTGGCCGGCGGCTATGTGGGCGGCCTTAGCGACAGCTACGGTAAATACTACACCGCTGCCGAGTACAACCTGCACCTGCAATCGCAGGAGGGCAAGTATGTGGGTATCGGCGTAGTGCCGCAGATTGACCCCAGCGGCTATCTGTACATCAAAGAGGTGTACCCCGAATCCCCCGCATACAACGCCCAGATTATGGCGGGCGACCTGATTATCAAGATTGATGAAGCCGACCTGACCCCCGAAAACAGCCAGGACATGATGTCGATGCTGCGGGGCGACGCCGGCACCAAGGTGGCTCTGGTTATCCGGCGCGGCACCGAGGACATCGGTATGGAAATCACCCGCAGGCAGGTGGAGGTACCCACCGTCTATGGGCAGAACTTTGACGGCATCGGCCATCTGCGCATCAAAAACTTTACCGATGCCACCCGCGACCAGTTCAATAAGCAGCTCAACAAGCTGCTCTCTGAGGGTGTGGGCGCCGTGGCCATCGACCTGAGGGATAACAGCGGCGGCAGCACCCGCGCCATGTCGGCGGTGCTCGACCTGCTGGTGGGCAGCGGCGATATTGTGCATGCAAAGTACAAGGGCGGCCGCATCGAGGTGCTGGCCAGCTCGGGCGAAAGCCAGATCAACATTCCCATGGTGGTGCTGACCAACGAAAAAACCCAAAATACCGCCGAGCATTTTGCACAGGTGCTCAAAGAGTTTGGCAAGGCCAAAACGGTGGGGGCCAAAACCGCCGGGCAGGGCACCGTACAGGAGTTTATCAAGCTTTCGGACGGTTCCGCCATCAACATCACCGTGGCCCGCTATATCTCGCCAAACGGCTTTGTGTTCGATAAGGAAGGGGTCAAACCCGACTACGACGTAAAGAACGCCTCCGAGGATATCTACTGGGAGCAGCTCGACCCCGAGCTGGATGCCCAACTGAAAAAAGCGCTGGAGCTTGCACAGGCCGGCATCAAGGTGGAGATTGCTGAAAACGCCTCGTCGCAGCCGCAGCAGTAATCCTAAAAGCGCGACCCCGTGCATCTCCCAAAGCCATCAGGTATATTGCAGCCCTGTTGCCCGTATCATATTTGATACGGGCATTTCTGTTTGCCACCGGCAGATATGCAGAGCAAAGCCCTCCTTAGCACCCCCTTCTGTTGGCAAAAATTAAAATAATGCGCACACATTGCAGGGTAACTGTTTTCGCCTTGGCAGATACCGCCCAATGATTGTGTTTGCCCGGTGAATATGCTAAGATATTGACTATCAAATTCACAGCGGTGCAGCGGCGTTTGCACCGACGCCCAAGGGGCAAGAGGACAGCGCCCGCCCGGGGGGCGACACAAAAGGAAGAGCAGGTGCTTTATATGAACTACCATTTTTCAGACAGAATCAGCGGCCTCCAGCCTTCAGCGGTGAGAGAGATTTTGAAGTTCACCGCCGACCCCACCGTGATTTCCTTTGCGGCGGGCAACCCGGCGGCTGAGGCCTTCCCCGTACAGGATATCGCCGCCATCTCGGCCGAGATACTGGAGAAGACCCCCATCGCCGCCCTGCAATATTCCATCACCGAGGGCTACCCCGCCCTGCGGGAGGCCACCGCCGCCTTTGCCTGCCGTAAGGAACAGAACATCCATGAGGGCGACCAGTTGATGATTACCTCAGGCGGGCAGCAGGGCATCGACCTTGCCACCAAGGTGCTGTGCAACGAGGGGGACGTGGTCATCTGCGAAGACCCCTCCTTTATCGGGGCGCTGAACACCTTCCGCTCCTACCATGTGCGCCTGGTGGGGGTAACCATGGATGAGGACGGCATGAATCTGGCCGCTCTGGAGCAGGCCCTGAAAAACAACCCCAAGGCCCGGCTGATTTACACCATCCCCAGCTTTCAAAACCCGTCGGGCATCACCACCTCGGCCGAAAAACGCCGCGAAATCTACCGTCTGGCGGTGCAGTACGGGGTGATGGTGCTGGAGGATAACCCCTACGGCGACCTGCGCTTTGCCGGTGAGCCGGTGCCCACCATCAAGTCGCTGGATACACAGGGGGCCGTTATCTATCTGGGCAGCTTTTCCAAGATACTCTCCCCCGGCATCCGGGTGGGGTATGTCATCGCTCCCGCCCCGGTCATCAGCAAGATGGCGGTGGGCAAGCAGTGCAGCGACGTGCACACCACCATCTGGGCACAGATGGTCTGCGAGCGGTATATGACCACCCGCAATATGGAGGAGCATCTGGAGCGGCTGCGCGGGCTTTACCGCCACAAATGTGCGCTGATGCTGGATGAAATCGCCCGCGAGTTTGCCCCCTCTGTGCAGGTTACCCGCCCCGAGGGTGGGCTGTTCATCTGGGCCACCCTGCCCCAAGGGGTGGATATGATGGATTTTTGCCGCCGCGCGGTGGAGCGCAAGGTGGCGGTGGTGCCCGGCACAGCCTTCTGCGCCGACGAAAGCGCCGCCAGCAGCTCGTTCCGGCTTAATTTCTCTACCCCTGCGGATGAAAAAATTGTGCAGGGGATACGGGTACTGGGTGAACTGACCCGCCAGCTCGTTTAAGAAAGGATGCAAACCGTTATGACACAAACCGAAACCGGCAAACCCGCCCGCAAACCGATTATCTTTTCCGGCATACAGCCCACCGGGGTTATCACGCTGGGCAACTATCTGGGAGCGGTCAAAAACTGGGTTGCCCTGCAAGACGATTACCGCTGCATCTACTCGATTGTAAACCTGCACGCCATCACCGTGCGGCAGGACCCCGCCGCCCTGCGGGCCGCCACGCTGGACGTCTTTGCCCTGCTGCTGGCCTGCGGCATCGACCCCGAAAAAAGCCTGCTGTTTATGCAAAGCCATGTGAAAACCCACGCCGAGCTGGCATGGGTGCTGAGCTGCTATACTCAGTTCGGCGAGCTGAGCCGCATGACCCAGTTCAAGGATAAATCGGCCCGCTATCAGGATAACATCAATGCCGGACTGTTCACCTACCCTGTGCTGATGGCCGCCGACATCCTGCTGTACCAGACCAACCTTGTGCCGGTGGGGGCCGACCAGAAGCAGCACCTCGAGATATCGCGGGATATCGCCGGGCGGTTTAACGGCATTCATGGCAATGTCTTCAGCATCCCCGAGCCCTATATCCCCAAGGAGGGCGCCCGGGTGATGTCGCTGCAGGAGCCCACCAAAAAGATGTCGAAGTCCGACCCCAACCCCAAAGCCTATGTGGCGGTGCTGGATGGCAAGGATACCATCATCAAAAAGTTCAAGGGGGCGGTCACCGACTCAGAGGCCCGGGTGGCCTACGGCGAGGGCAAGGAGGGCATCAACAACCTGATGTCGATTTACAGCGCCGTCACCGGCCGCAGCTACGAGCAGATAGAGGCCGATTTTGCCGGCAAGGGCTATGGCGACTTCAAGGTAGCGGTGGGCGAAACGGTAGCCGAGCACCTGCGCCCCATTCAGGCGGAGTTTGCCCGTATCCGGCAAGACAAAGCCTATCTGGAGAGCATCTACCGGGCGGGCGCCCAGCAGGCGCTGGCCATCTCGCAGCGCACGCTGGATAAGGTCTATAAAAAGGTGGGCTTTCTGCCTCTGGATTAGGTAAGGGTCTATTCATAATAGATTAAGC
>JAEWWW010000116.1 GCA_023396215.1 Bacillota bacterium
CTGCCACCCCTCCAAGGAGGGGAATTAAAAAGCAGCCTGACTAACGCGAAAAGCTGCCCTGCGGTCGGTTGACCACAGGGCAGCTTTACTATAAACGTATGGGCGCTTCACACCGAGCGCGGCAGCCCGCCTTTCCTACCGCCCAAAGAACCGGAAATCCTCTTTATAAGGCACGGTATCGGAGGTCTTGATATACCAGTCCAGCATCTGCTGCTCCAGCGCAAGGCGCAGCTCCTTACAGGCGGGCTCGCCATAGAGGTTGTTGGTTTCCTGCGGGTCGGCCAGCAGGTCGTAAAGCTCGTTTTCGCCCGAGGTTCTGCGCACCAGCTTGTGCCGCAGGGTGCGTATCATGGTGGTGCGGCAGACCGCTTCGGGGTGCTCCTGCTGCATCCGCTGTTTGGGATAGTAGACGTTGGCCGGGTTTGCGCCGGGGGTGTTTTTGCGCCCGCTCCAGCCCTCGAAGCAGTGTGGCTCGTGGAGGTCGTAGCCCCCCTCGCAAAATACCGCCCGCTCTGGGTCGCCCGCCGCCCCTTTTAGCTGTGGCACCAGCGAGCGGGCAAAGTGGGTGTGCTCCGGCTCAATACCGGCAAGCTCCAGCACGGTGGGCATAATGTCAAACAGCGCCGCCTGCTCCTTCACCAGATGCCCCTTTGCCCCGCCCGGGGTTTTGATAATCAGCGGCACCCGCACAATCTCATCGTCCATGGCATTGGGCCACTTTTCCACCAGTTGGCGGGTGCCGTGCCAGTCGCCGTGGTCCGATGCAAGGATGATGGTGGTATCCTCCATGAGGCCGCTCTCCTCCAGTGCCTGGTTGAGCAGGCCCAGCAGGTAATCCACATAGCTGACCATGCCCAGATAAACCGCGTAAATCTTCTCAAAGAACGCGTGGGGCAGCTTTTCAAGGTTGCGGTATTTGCGTATAAGCGCCTCGTAGGAGGGCTTGGTTTCCAGCGGGGGCATCATATCCTTGCCCACCACCGCCGGGTCGTACATATCGTAGTACCGCTCCATGATGGTGTAGGGCGGGTGGGGCAGCTCGATGGGCAAAAAGAGCATAAAGGGCCTGTCGCCTTTTTTGCGCGACCTTATAAAGTCGATGCCCCTGCCCACCGGCGCGTCCACCGGCAGCTCCTCCCCCTGTGGGCGGGCGGGCTGAAACAGAAAGGAATAGTAGGCCTCTTCCTCTTGGGTGAAGGCGTTTTGGTTGGTGTAAACATCCTTGTGGGGCAGCGAGGGGGTGAACTCTTCGTTTCTGCGCTTCTCCTGAATGTCGCTGCAAACCTCATCCAGATAAGCGTCGCTGTACAGGTCGTTTTTGCCAAACCACCCAATGTCGTAGCCCGCGTTTTTCAGGTAACGAAACAGGCTGGGCTCGTCGGGCTGCAGCAGGTGCCACAGGGTGCGGTGGCCCCGGTTATGCACATAGGTGCCGGTCATCATGCTGCACCGCGAGGGGGAGCACACCGGGTTTTGCACAATGCAGTGCTCAAAGCGGGTGCCTTCGGCGGCAAGGGCGTCGATATTCGGGGTCTGCACATGGCGGTTGCCGTAACAGGCCAGCGTGTTGGCGCTCATCTCGTCAGGGAAGAAAAACACAAAATTCATAGGGGCTCCTTTCCGGCCGGGGGGCGCTTATTTGCCCAGCTTCTCAAACATGCTGCGCTTATACTCCTCCACGCCCTCCTGGTCAAAGGGGTTTACCCCCAAAAGCTTGCCCGAAAGGGCGCAGCTAAACATAAAGAAGTAAAAAAGCTGCCCAAAGGCGTACTCGTCCAGCGCCTCCAGCTCGATGCCGATGCAGGGCACCCCGCCCTTGTGGTGAGCCTCAAGGGTGGCGCTCTCGGCAGCCTTATTAATCTCGGTAAAATCCATTCCGTCCAGATAGTCGAAGCGGTCGTCAAAGGCCTTATCGGGGGCAATCACCACGCTGCCCTGTACCTGCTTTACCTTCAGGAAGGTTTCTATCAGGATGCGGGCGCCGTCCTGCAGATACTGCCCCATCGAGTGCAAGTCCTCCGAGTAGCAGGCCGCCGCGGGGTAGATGCCCTTTTGCTCCTTGCCCTCGCTTTCGCCAAAGAGCTGCACCCACCACTTAAAGAAGTAGGCGAGCTGCGGCTCAAAGGCCACCAGCTGCTCCACCAAAAAGCCCTTTTGGTGCAGGGCGTTGCGCAGCACCGCATACTGCACGGCGGTGTGGCCGCTGTCGCTTTTAATCGCTTCGGCCATGGCTTCGCCGCCCTCCAGCAGGCGCTGGATATCGGCCCCCGCCACCGCCATGGGGAACAGCCCCACCGGGCTGAAGGCGGAAAATCGCCCGCCAATGTCGTCGGGGAAGGTCAGGAAGGTGTAGCCGTTTTCGGCGGCAATCTGCTCCAGCCTGCTGCCGTGGGTGCCGGTGAGGATAATTCTCCGGGCCAGCTCCTCTTTGCTGTAGCGGCCTTGCAGATAGCTGCGCAGCACCCGAAAGTGGCTGCCCGGCTCCAGCGTCTCAAAGTTCTTGGCGATGACGTTGATGTAAACGCTTTTGCCCTCCAACTGGCGCAGCAGGTTGGCAAGATAGTTGGCCGACAGGGTGTTGCCCGCGTAGAGTATCCGGGGGCCGTCCCCCAGCCCCAGCCCTTGGATGACCGCCCGGGCTGCCTGGTTGGAGCCGCCCACCCCCACCAGCACAAAGACGTCGGCGTTTTCGCGCACCTCCCTGGCCTTGGCGGCAACCGCCCCCAGGAACCGGCGCTGGGCAGCGGGGTCAACCCAGCCCTTTACCGGCTGCTCGGCGTTATCCTCCAGCAGGTTGCGGTGGAGGGCGACCGCCTTTTCAGCAAGCTGGTTTAGTTGCTCCCGACCGACAAAGCCCTCGGCCAGCGATAGATCCAAAGATAAAAAAGCCATGGCAAACTTCCTTCCTCTTAATTCCTTTATGCCGCTTTACACGCAAAAGAGCAAAGCTTGATTTCACATCATAATGGAGCAAAATGTCCGCATGCCACTGTCCCAATGTAGGGGCGGCCTGCGGCGAGTTGGGTTCACAGACGGGGTCATGTGAGCATCAACCCCTACACGGTTCTCTTTGCGGCTACGGTTGTAGGGGCGACCTGTGGTCGCCCGGGGGCGAACGCAGTTCGCCCCTACGTTTGCAAACCTTTAAAACCTGTGTTCAATGGGCAATGCCAAGCTGCCGCTCAAACATCCGTTTTGGGGGTGGATACAGCTTTTAAATCAAATTACATTGCGCGCAATGTTCAGCAGGCAGATGGCAAACACCAGCACCTGCACCCCATTGAAGCAAACCTCCACCGTTTTTTCCGGCAGCTTTTTGTTGAGCCACGAGCCGATAAATCCGCCAGAAACCGCGCCGATGACCATCGGCAGCAGCATCGAAAGGTCGTAGACCCCAAACCCGGTGGAGGTGGTAATCATCACCAGCTTGGCCATCTGGGCAAAAAGAATGGTAATAATCGAGTAGACGGTGGCCGACTTGGTGTCGAAGGAAAACACAAAGATAAGTACCGCCACGTTGATGGGGCCGCCGCCGATGCCCAAGAAGGAGGAGAATACCCCCAGCATCAGCCCCACCAGCAGCGAGGCGATCACGCCGTCTACCCCAAGTGTTTTTATCTTGTTTTTATACAGCATGTAGAAAAACACGCCGATAATCAGCACCGCCAGCAGCACGTTCTGCACCACCGTCACCAGCCGGTTGTCGCCAATCTGCCGGATAATAGCGGTCAGGGCCTGCTGCCCCAGATTGCCCCCCAGCACCGAGCCCACCGAAAGGGGCAGCGCCACCTTGAGGTTCACCTTCACCTTTTGTCGAAGCTGCTTGGCGATAGAAACCAGCGCCATGGCAAAAACCGTGATGCAGGAAAGCACCCCGATGGTGGCCACGTCGCTGCGGCCCAGTATATCCAGCACCGGCTTGATGATAACGCCGCCGCCCATGCCGGTCATGGCGCCCGCGGTGGTGGCTATAATCGAAATAATAAAATAAAGCAGATATTCGATGTCCTTCTTCCCCCTGTCTGTTGGCAAAAGCCCCGCGATGGGTTGCCGCAGGGCAGCCCGCGAAACGCCGGGTTTATTTTTACTTGCGGTACCGCTCGGCCATTTCCTCCAGCGAGACGCACTCCACCTTATTGGCGTAGCCAACCGAGCCGAACTCCACAATCAGGGTGCCAACCACCTCTTTTACGCCCCGCTCAATGCAATCCACCACGGCGGCAACGTCGCTGTCGGGGATATTGCCGGTGGTGACGGTATCCATAATGGGGGGCAGGAAGGCCCGGGGGTCAAACTGGTTGTTTTTCTCACGCAGCAGGCGGTACACCTCTCCGACGCTGGCACTGTTCTGCAGCCGGGTTTCGGCGGTAAAAAGCTCCCACAGGTTGCGGGTAACCGCAAGGCGGATGTCGGTATCCACGTTGATTTTGCCCACGTTGCAGGGTATCACCGACTTCAGCTCCTCGATGGGGATGCCGTAGGCGTTCTGGATGTTGCCGCCAAGGGCGTTGATTTCCTCCACAATGTACTGGGGCACGGTGGAGGAGCCGTGGGAAACCAGCACCCCGAAGATGCCCTCGTGGCGCAGGTTTTCGGTGCAGGCTATGGCAATCTCCTTGCGCAGCTTCACGTCCTTGCCCTTGCTGGCGCCGTGCATGGTGCCGTAGGAGATGGCGAGGCAGTCCACCTCGGTCTTGCGGAAAAACTCCACCACGCTCATGGGGTTGGTGTAGGTGGAGTCAGCCGCGAAAACGTGGTCCTCCATCCCGGCCAGCACGCCCAGCTCGCCCTCCACCGAAACGCCTCTGGCGTGGGCGTATTTCACCACCTCACGGGTCAGCTCGAGGTTGTCCTTAAAGCTCAGCGAAGAGCCGTCAATCATCACCGAGGAGTAACCGTTGTCGATGGCCGCCTTCACCGAGTTAAAATCTTTGCCGTGGTCAAGGTGCAGCACCACCGGAATACCGGCGTCGTCGGCAAGGGTGCGCACAGCGTCGGCGATGCGCTTTGCCCCCCGCTGCTTATCCTCCAGCGTGGCGTTCATAAAGTCGGCCCGGCCGCCCATGAAGCCGTTGGCAAGGTCGGCCCCCTGCAGGATAGCCGCCGAGCGAAACATCTTGTGTACGTCGATAACCGCCTTGGCCTGCGCCACGGCGTTGACGTTAAAGGCACCCTGTGCAAAACGATATTGGTTGACCGTTTCTAAAAGCGGTCTGAGTGGAATAATCGGCATAGGTTTTTCTTCCTTTCTTTGGTGGGCCGCCCTTGGGGCGGCGCCGTATCAGTGGAATGAATCCCGGGGAAAAATGGTGGTGTTCAGGCCGGGGAACCGGGGTACGTCCCGGTGGCTCCCGATGCCCGGCAGCGGCTCCGGCTGGCCGTCCCTGAGGCGGTGGGGAGAGGTTTTCTTCATCTCGTCCACCATCATCTCCCGCAGCTGTCGCAGCACTTCCCGATGCGCCGGGTCGTTTGCAAGGTTGCGCTGCTCATAGGGGTCGTCTTTCAGGTTGAAGAGCAGTTGATGGTCGCCGACGGCTGTCCACATATATTTGTAGTCGCCCTTTATCACCCCGAAATACTGGTGCAGGCAGTTGCCGTAGAAGCTCTGCTCCTCCGGGCTGTCGAGGTAGTCCAACAGGTCGGTGCCTTCCATGGTTTCGGGCGCCTCCACCCCGCAGATAGAGAGGATGGTGGGCATCAGGTCGGCAAGGGTCATGAGCTTGTCGCAGCGCAGGCCGCGCAGCTTTTCATAATCGGGGTGGGAATGCCCAAACTCGGCCGGGGGCTTGATAATAAAGGGGATGTGGGCCGAGCCCTCGTGAAAGACCGTCTTTGCCCCCATGTTGTGGTCGCCCAGCATGTCGCCATGGTCCGAGGTGAAGATAATCCAGGTGTTTTGCAGCAGGTTCAGCTCCCGCATGCGGGCAAAGAGGACGCCAAGGTTGTAGTCTATCTGGGTGATGCAGGCGTAGTAGGCCCGCTTCACCTGCTGTTTTTGGTAGTCGGACATCCGCCACAGGTTGTTGAGCTGAAAGGTGGGCTTATAAAAGCCCTGGGGCGCCGTCGCCATATCCTCCGACCAGTCGCCGGTCACCGGCGGCGAGAGGGGCGCATCCTTGTAAAGCTCCCAGTAGGTG
>JAEWWW010000119.1 GCA_023396215.1 Bacillota bacterium
CTTCCTGCTGGAGGGCGAGGGCTACCCCTATGACGAAAAAGCGGTGTTTGTCGCCCGGCCCCAGCAGGAAGTGGGGGTGACGGTGCAGCAAAACGCCCATCTCCTTGAAATCCGCTGGGAGCTGCACGACGCCGACCGCAAAGAGCTGGAAACCACCGAAACCAGCTTTCCAATCACCTCCCGCTATCTGGACGCCATCCAGTACCGAGACCCCTTCAAGAGCGAAAAAACCATCAGCCGGGCCATCATCCCCCAGCGTCTGCTGCCCCGCTTTGCCATGGGCAGCGTGGAAACCTACGGCGACGACCTCATCGGCCAGCACGAGCACCCGCTGCTGGACCAGTTCTTCTTCAGCTTTCCCGAAAACAACTGCGACCTGCTGCTGGACGACATCGTCTATCCCATGGAGGGCAACACCCTGCTGCATATTCCGCTGGGGTGCAACCATGGGGTCAGCGTCAGGGGCAAGCAGTGCGCCCATTATATCTGGATAGACTTCATCTTTGACGAAGAGGGGCTGGCTTATCTGGATGAGGTGCACAAGAGCACCGGCACCAAGCGCAGCTTTTAGGGGGCGGGTATGGAGTATAACTTCCCGATGCTTCTGGATAACCCCCGCGCGTGGCGCACCTATCTGGGCGGCCGCCTGCTGGATGAGCTGCACGGCAACCGGGCGGGGGAGGACGGGCACTTTCCCGAGGAATGGATACTGTCGGTGGTGGCCGCCCGCAACGCCGGGCGCGAGCACCTTACCGAAGAGGGGCTGAGCCGCCTTGCCGAAAGCGGCGAAATCTTAAAGCAGGTTATAGAGGCGAACCCCGCCGCCCTGCTGGGCAGCGCCCACGCCGCCCAAAACGGCCCGCAGCTGGGGGTGCTGGTCAAGCTGATTGACTCAGCCGAGCGGCTGGCGGTGCAGGTGCATCCCAACCGGCAAAAGGCGATGGAGCTGTTTTCCTCACCCTACGGCAAAACCGAATGCTGGCATATCCTTGGCGGGCGCGAGGTAGACGGCCAAAAGCCCTATGTCTATCTGGGCTTCCGCGAGGGTATTACCCGGGAAATCTGGCAAGCGCTTTTTGAGCGGCAGGATATAGGGAGGATGCTGACCTGCCTCCACCGTTTCGAGGTAGAGCCCGGCGATACCATCCTCATCGAGGGCGGGGTGCCCCACGCCATCGGGGCGGGCTGCTTCCTCGCCGAGATACAGGAGCCCACCGATTACACCATCCGGGTGGAGCGCACCACCCCCTCGGGCTACGCGGTGGCCGATTCGATGTGCCATCAGGGCCTCGGCTTCGAGAAAATGTTCGACTGCTTTGACTACACCCCCATGACCGCCGAGCAGGTGCGCGACCGCTGGTTTATACCGGCAGCCACCCTGCAGCAGGAGGCGGGGGGCAGCGTCAGAACCCTCATTGGCTATGGCGACACCCCCTTCTTCCGCATGGATGAAATCCGGGTGAGCGGCAGCCTCACGGTGGATTGCGGCGACCGCTTCTCCGGCCTCTATGTTTTGGAGGGGCAGGGGGAGATGGCGGCAAACGGGCAGTCGGCCAAAATCGGCAAAGCCCGGCAATACTTTGTGCCCGCCGGGGTGGGCAACATCACCTTTACCGCTGCCGGTGGGCAGCCGCTGCGCATCCTGCACTGCTTTGGGGCGCAGCCCCAGTAGTCAATACCTTCAGGGCGGCAGATTTCCCAAATGGGTTATCTGCCGCCCTTAGGGGCATTTTGGCGGCGGAGAGTTTCTGCCGGCCGCGTGGCCCTCTCTGGCGGCAGCCCGCCCGCATCCTCCGCCCTTGCGGGATTAAAACCCCCTGCATCTTTTAATATTTTGACGAGATTATTATAATAGAATACGCCGCTTACAAAAGGCCTGAAGGAGGTACAGCCCGTGTCAAAACAGCCCAGCATCTATCATGAAACACTGCAGGGCGACTTTTCGGTGCGCCATAAGGTCACCACCACCAGCGAAAAGGCTTCCTTTCACATCCACGACGAGTTTGAGCTGCTGCTGGTGCGTTCAGAGGGCATCGGCTGTGAAATCGGCGACCAGACCTACCTCCTTGAAAAAAACACCCTGCTGCTTTTTAACAACATGGACCTGCACCACCTGACCCAACTGACGCCGGGGGCGGTCAACGACCGCTATGTGGCCTACTTTAAGCCCGAATATATCCGCAGCCTTTCCAGCCCCCAGACCGACCTGCTGGAATGCTTTCTCCTGCGGCCTTTTCCCGATGCAAACCTGCTGCCCCTCACCCAGCAGCAGGCCGACGGCTTTGCACTGGTGTTTGAGCAGCTGATGGGGCTGCAAGCCCAGCCCGACGGCGAGGTTTACGGCAAAGACCTGCAGATAAAGTTCCTGCTGGGCAACCTGCTGCTGGAGGTCAACCGCCTTTACCGCGCCGCCCACCATCTTACCGATGGGGCAAGGCAGGGCAGCTACAGCCTGATTTACAGCATCTTATCCTATCTGCATGAAAACTACTGGCAGCCCCTTTCCCTCGACGCGCTTTCCCGGCAATTTTTCATCAATAAATATTCCCTCTGCGCCCTCTTTAAGGAGGTCACCGGCATGTCGCCCAACCAGTACCTGATTAACTGCCGCCTGATGAAGGCCAAGGAGCTTTTGATTCACCAAACCCCGGTGGAGGAGGTCTGCGGCCGTGTGGGCTACAACAATCTTTCCCACTTCAGCCGCGCCTTTAAGCAGCGGATGGGGGTAAGCCCCAAAAGGTTTCAGCTGATGGCCGGGCAAAACCGGAATGAAAAATAGAAGAGCGCCCGCCCCGGCTTGTTTGTCGGTGGTGGGCGCTTTTTGCAGCCGCTACAGGCGTTATGATAAAAACCCCGGCGACCCATATGCCATACATCCTATGTAAGGCTGTTATTGCGGCTCAAAAAGCCCTTCCTCGGTCATGGAATATACAATATCCCTGTCCTTCAGGCGCACTGTCACAGTAAAATCGCTTGTGGGAGCCTCCTTGCCGTGAACGGCATATCCCCATGTGAAGCTATCCGCTTCGTTCACCCAGTTGATTGCAGGCGTTTGATACAGCTTGATGATACGCCCGGTTACCGACCTGCTCCCATCCGGGTTGTCAGAAAACACGTATTCGCCCCGGGCAACCAGTGCTTTCCGGTTTGCCAGCGTGAAATGTATCACCCATTCCCGGCCCAGATAGGTTTCATAATCAGGGTTTTGGATTTCTGTTTTAATCACGATATCTTGCGAGCTGACAGGGGCGCCTATGGCAAAAATCCAAGCCAAAACACCAAAGGCAACCAGTACAAAGGCCAACACCCCGGCTACAGCTTTCATCCATAATGTTTTCATTTTAATTTTTTTAAGAAAATTGATTTCTTTCTCCCCGGTTTGAAGCGGCGCTTCTGTTATCGGCAGGTTCATTTGGTCGGAAAGTGACCGGCACTCACCGCAGCCCTGCAAATGCTGCTGCACCTCCTGCCGCGTTTTTTCACTCAGCAAGCCGTCGGTATAGTTGGGCAAAAGGTCTTTTACGATATGACAATCCAGCATCTATAACCCCTCCACAATTTTTTGTTTTGCACGGTAAAATGTTACCCGCGCCCAGTTCTCACTTTTGCCGAGGATTGTTCCAATTTCCGCAAAAGTAAACTCGCCCGACAGCCGCATATGTACAACCTCCCTCATGGGTTCGGCCAGTGAATGAATCGCTTTATACAGGGCTATTTTCTCGCCGCTGAAAAGCACCGCATCCTCCGGGGATACGCCCCGCGAGGGCAGATCCTCGTGCAGCTCCTGGGTTTGCCGTTTCTTCTTTTTTTCAAGCTCCTGATACCAGATATGCTTTGCAATCTGGCAAAGCCAGACAGATACCTTGCACGAGCCGTCATAGCTGCCGAGCGAGTATACCGCGCGGCAAAAGGTTTCCTGCGTTAATTCTTCAGCCTACTGCTCATCGTGCGAAAGGCTGAACAGATATCGGTAAACGCTCTTGGCGTGTTCTCTGTATATCTGCTCCATGCTGTCATCCACCTTCCCACCTCCTCACAACATATATCCAAAAAAAACCGTTTTCGTTACATATCTAAGAAAAAATATCTGATACCAAACAGGCCTATTATATCACCTTATGAGAGGCTGTACATTACACCTGCGCGCCGCGCCCTTTGGCGGCGGGTGAGCAGCCTCCAGGGGCCTCGCCTGGCTGCTGAGCAAAGTCAAAAATGGAGGATAAAATACGCCCGCCTCGGCTGATGAAACCGCGGCAGGCGTTCTTTTTGGTGTTTGTTGCTATATGGAAGCGGCACAAACCGGGCGATTGCCGACCCGGCAAGAATCAGCCGCCGCAAGGCCCTTAACCGGCCCGGTATTTCTTTTCGATGCGGTGGTAAACGGCAATCAGTACAAAGACGCCGGGCAGAGCGGCGACAGCCATCACCACCCCGGCGGCAGTCATCCGGCCCCAGAGCCCCAGCAGCCCGCAGAGCATATAGGCCATCCCGTACCAGAACCACATCCGGGCGTTGGCGCGGTTGTAGGCCGCAACATCCCGGATATCGCTGCTCTTCACGGTGCTGCCCGACCAAAAGTGCATGGGGGTTTTGCGGCGGCGGGCATACAGGGCAATCCCCCAAAAGAGCGCCCCGCACCCCCAACTGCAAATTGCGAAAATCCATCTTTCCAAGGCCATCCTCCCTTTCCGCCGCCCGGCGGCGCACCGGTGGGCCGCCACAGCCTGCGGCGGCAAAAGCGATATCCTTATTTTACAGGTTTGCCCAAGGGCTGTAAACCCCGGCAGGCTTTTCCTGCCACAGGGGATATGCTACAATAAAGCCAACAGAGCGGGCCGCTTCTGCCTGCCGCCCAGAGCGGGCGAAGCGGCGGTTTTTATCCGGCATTGCCGGGCGACGAAAACAGGGGGGATTGCGATGAAG
The DNA here is from genome assembly GCA_023396215.1 of Bacillota bacterium. Taxonomy (GTDB): domain Bacteria; phylum Bacillota; class Clostridia; order Oscillospirales; family Ruminococcaceae; genus Heteroruminococcus. Next base: position 4,924 of record JAEWWW010000119.1, read on the forward strand.
GTGATTGTCATTGGCGGGGTGGCGGCCGGGATGTCGGCGGCCTCCAAGATTAAACGAACCGACCCCACGGCGCAGGTAACGGTCTATGAGCGGGGCGAGCTGCTGGCCTACGGGGCCTGCGGCCTGCCATATTTTGTGGCGGGGTACAACGACGATGCAAGCCTGCTGGTGGCCCGCAGCAAAGAGAAGTTTGAGCAGCAGGGTATCGTCTGCCACCTGCGGCACGAGGTTGTGGCGGTCGACCCCGCGGGCAAGCGGGTGACGGTCGCCGACCTGCAAACCGGCCGCACCTTTGAAGACAGCTACGATAAGCTGATGCTGGCGGTGGGGGCTTCGCCCATCCTGCCCCCCTTGCCCGGTGTGGAAAAGGAAGGGGTGTTCACCCTGAAAACGGTGGACGACGCCCTGCGCCTCAAGGCGGCGGCAACTCCCGGTAGGCGGGCGGTGGTGGTGGGCGGCGGCTACATCGGCATCGAAACCGCCGAGGCGCTCTCGACACGGGGCTGTCATGTCACGGTGGTGGAGCGCGCGCCCCGGGTGCTAACCCCCTTTGAGCCGGAGCTTTCCGCCCTTGCGCAGGAGGAGCTTGCCGCTCAGGGGGTGGCCCTGCGGCTTGGTGAGAGCGTAACCGCCATCGAGGGCGGCGCGGCGGTCACCGGCGTGCGCACCGAGCAGGCAACGCTGCCTGCCGAGCTGGTGGTGCTGGCCCTCGGGGTGCGCCCCGCCACCGGCTTTTTGGCCGGCAGCGGTATCCAGCTTCTGCCTAATGGGGCGGTGGTGGTGGATAGAGAGCTGCGCAGCTCGCTGCCCGACGTGTGGGCGGCGGGAGACTGCGCCGTGGTTTACAACAGCGCGCTGGGCGAAAACAGCTACCTGCCTCTTGGCACCACCGCCAACAAATGCGGGCGCATCGCGGGCGAAAACATCTGCGGCGCCCACACCAGCTTCATCGGGGCGCTGGGCTCGGCGGCCATCAAGGTTTTTGATATCGAGCTGGGGCGCACCGGCTTTTCAGAGCAGGACGCCAAGCGGCTGGGCTACGATTACGGCACGGTGGTGGTGCGGGGCAGAAACCACCCGGCCTACTACCCGGGGTCGGATAAAATCACCGTCAAGCTGGTGTATGAGCGGGGCGGTAAGCGGCTGCTGGGAGCCTCACTGGCGGGGGCCAAGGGCGCGGCCCTGCGCACCGATATCTTCGCGGTGGCCATTCAGGCGGGCATGACCGCCGGCCAGCTTGGCATGACCGACCTTGTTTACGCGCCGCCTTTTTCCGGCGTTTGGGATATTGTTAATATTGCCTGCAACGCCGTCAAATAAAGCGGCGGCTTTGGGGGCTGTTTGAAAAATCAGGGCAATTGTCTATCTGAGTGAAAACAGGCTTTAGCAGCGTTAAAAATACTCGGAATAAATGCGGTATTCCTGCGTTTTTTGTCTTGCTTTGCCCTGCTCTTTCGCAAAATATCCGGCCTTTTTAAGTTTGCCATAAAAACAAAAAATATTTTGCGGCCAAAAGGGCCTGCTGTCCGCGCTCAGCGGGCGGCAGGTCCTTTTGCCTGTGCCATCCCCGGCCCCGTCAGGCATCCCGTCCGTCCGCCGCGTCAGCATCAAAAAATCAAATGTGAAGACGGTTCTTCATATTTTCTACACAATCCTGCGGTATCTTATCCCACATAGATTAATCGAAAGGGTCTGATACCGTTATGTATAAAAACAGCAAGCGAAAGGCTGCGGCGCTCCCATTTGCGGGCTTCGCGGTCATGGTGGCTCTGGTGCTTCTGACAGCCTGCGGCAAAGCCCCGGCAGGCCCGGGCAGCTCCTCCGGTACGGCGCAGCAGTCCTCGCCGTCCTCCTCCAAGGCGGCGACCGAGGCGGTGCAGGCCACCCTTGCGGAGGACGGCAGCCTGATTATCCCCACACAGGAGCTTTCGGGCACGCCGGTTTTTTACGCCTACGAGGCCGAAGGCACCCCATTGGAGCTGGTGGCGGTGCTCGCCTCGGACGATACGATGCGGGTGGCCTTCAACACCTGTCAGGTCTGTTACGACTCGGGCCGGGGCTACTACCTCTTTGAAAAGGGTGCGCTGGTCTGCCAAAACTGCGGCAACCGCTTTTTAATTGACCAAATCGGCCTGCAGCAGGGGGGCTGCAACCCCATCCCGGTGGCCGACGCCGCCAAAACCGAGGAGGAGGGCAACCTGCTGGTGTCTGCCGACTACCTGAAGGAAGCCGCCGCCGTCTTTGAAAACTGGAAGCGTTAACCCCTGCCGACACCACATCGCTTAAGGAGAGGGATTTTGATATGAGAAAAATAACCCTGAAGATAGAGGGGATGACCTGCACAGGCTGTGAACGGCACATCACAGAGGCGCTGGAGCGGCTGGAGGGAGTTTCCTCGGTTGCGGTCAGCTATTCCAGGGGTAAGGCCACCTTCAACGCGCAGAGGTCGCAGCCCACGCTGGAGGCCGTCATCGCGGCGGTGGAGCAGGGAGATTACCATGTTCTTTCGGCCAGGGTGGACGGCAGCGAGCTTTATACCGCCCAGCCAGAGGGCAAGGGCAAAAAGCGGGCCGCCGTTAATCAGGTGCTGGGGGTGGGCATCCTGCTGCTGGCCATCTATCTGGTGGTGAAAAACACCGTGGGGTGGAACTACCTCCCCGAAATCAACCAGAACATGGGCTACGGCCTGCTCTTCGTCATCGGACTTTTGACCTCGCTGCACTGTGTAGCCATGTGCGGCGGCATCAATATCTCCCAGTGCGCCTCTTACGAGAGCAAAAACGGCCCGGGCAACAGCCTGATGCCCAGCCTGCTCTACAACGGCGGGCGGGTGGTTTCCTACACCGTCATCGGCGGCATTGTGGGGGCGCTGGGCTCGGTCATCCAGTTTTCTGCGATGGCGCAGGGCATTGTCGCCATCGTCGCCGGGCTGTTCATGGTGGTGATGGGGCTGAATATGCTGCAGCTCTTCCCGTGGCTGCGCCGCATTACCCCCCGCATGCCCATGGCGCTGCGCCGTTTGTTCAGCGGCAAGGGCGCGGGCAAAGGCCCCTTCTATGTGGGGCTGCTCAACGGGCTGATGCCCTGCGGGCCGCTGCAGGCCATGCAGCTTTATGCGCTGGGTACCGGCAGCTTTGCCGCGGGCGCTCTTTCGATGTTCCTCTTCAGCCTGGGCACCGTGCCGCTGATGTTCGGCATCGGGGCGCTCAGCACCCTGATGACCAGCCGCTCCACCCAGCGGATGCTGCGGGTCTGCGCGGTGCTGGTCATGGTGCTTGGCGTGGTCATGGTGGGCCAGGGGCTCAACGTTTCGGGTATCAACCTGATGCCTGCACCTACCATCTCGGCCGAGAACCTGCCCGAAAACGTAGCCAAAATCGGCAGCGACGGGGTGCAGGAGGTCAGAGTAACCTTTGACAGCGGACGTTATGTACCCATCGTTGTACAAAAAGGGGTGCCGGTGCGCTGGATTATCAATGGGGAGAAAGGCGGCCTCAACGGCTGTAACAACCCGGTCACCATCCCCAAATATAAAATACGGGCCACGCTGGATTACGGCGAAAACGTCATTGAATTTACCCCCGACGAAACGGGAACAATAGTCTATACCTGCTGGATGGGTATGATTCGCAGCACCATCACGGTGGTGGATGACCTCTCGGCGCTGACGCAGGAGGAGCTGCCGGTTATCGATATACCCGATGACTGGGAAGACCAGCAGAGCAACCTGCCGCCCTGCTGCATGTAGGGGAGCGAAACACAGGGGGCCGACATGCGAATCGGCCTTCCTTCATGTCCGGCCAACCGTTCCGGCCCGAGCGGCCATCCCGCGCCCCCGGTAGGGGCGACCTGTGGTCGCCCGCCAACCACCCCGGCGCCATGCGCCACCCCCTCCAAGGAGGGGAATTTGCCCGCAACAACCCCTGTAGGAGCGGCTATCAGCCGCCCGCGCCCTCGGTGGGAACCTTGTGAAATCTGTCGTGGGGGCCGATGCCCCCTGTCGGGGGTTCGCTATCGCCGTCGGCTCGCTGTTCCACACCACCCCGGCCCTTTGCCACCCCTCAAAAGAGGGAAAATTGCCCCTTTCCGGGTAGTCTGCCGGGCTTGCGCAGGCGCAGTGAGTATGTTATACTAAATCGGTACACTATTAACATAGATTGACAGGCAGTTAGGAGCTGAAAAGCCATGATTGAGAAAACTTATCATGTAGGCGGTATGACCTGTGCCTCTTGTGCGGCCCACGCCCAAAAAGCGGCCTCGGGGCTGGATGGGGTGGAGCACTGCGAGGTGAACATCGCCACCGAGAAGATGAATATACGCTTTGATGAAAGCAAGCTGGATTTTGACCGCATTGCCAGGGCGGTTTCCGGCGCGGGCTACACCCTTGCGGAGGAGAAAAGCACCCGTCAGGTAGAGCTTGCCATCGACGGCATGACCTGCGCTTCCTGCTCCGCGGCGGTGGAGCGGGCCGCTTCCAAGCTGGAGGGCGTGGTCAAGGCGCAGGTGAACATCGCCACCAACCGGGGCGTCTTTGAGTATGACCCGGCGGTTATCAAGCTTTCCGAAATCAAGACTGCCATCAAGAACGCGGGCTACACCCCCAGCGATATCGAGGGCGGCCAGGCGCAGGATGCGCAGGAGCTCAGGCGCCAGAAGGAGCTTTCTCAGATGCGCGGGCGGCTTATCATGGCAATTGTTTTCACCCTGCCGGTCTTTTACATGGCCATGGGGCATATGTTCCCGGTTCTGGGGCTGCCCATGCCTTATTTCCTCAACCATCACGAGTTCCCGCTGGTTTTCGCGCTGGTGCAGTTGGCCCTTACCATCCCCGTGCTGCTGGCGGGCAGCCGCTTTTTCACCGTGGGCTTTAAGAGCCTCTTTAAAGGCGCGCCCAATATGGATACGCTGGTTGCCATCGGCACCGGCAGCGCCTTCCTTTACAGCACCTTTGCCACCGTTCTTATCTATCAGGGCGACTTTCACATGGCAAACGCCCTCTACTTTGAATCGGCGGTGGTGGTCATCACCCTGATTATGGTGGGCAAATACCTTGAAGCGGTCAGCAAGGGCAAAACCTCCGAAGCCATCAAAAAGCTGATGAACCTGCGGCCCAAGACGGCGGTCATCATCAAGGACGGCGCCGAGCTGGAGGTTCCGCTGGACGAGGTTGCGGTGGGCGACGTTGTGGTGCTGCGCCCCGGCTCGGTTGTGCCGGTGGACGGCGAGGTGCTGGACGGCATCTCCACCATAGATGAATCGATGCTCACCGGCGAAAGCCTGCCGGTAGAGAAGCACCCCGGCAATCAGGTCACCGGCGGCAGCATCAACGGCGAGGGCCTCATCCGCTTTAAGGCCACCAGCGTGGGCGCCGATACCGCGCTGTCTAAAATCATCCGTCTGGTTGAGGACGCACAGGGCAAAAAGGCCCCCATCGCCAAGCTGGCCGATATTGTTTCGGGCTTCTTTGTACCGGTGGTCATCGTCATCGCCGCCGTCGCGGCCATCGGCTGGGCGCTTGCGGGGCGCGACTTTAACTTTGTTCTCACCGTCTTTGTCACCGTTCTGGTCATCGCCTGCCCCTGCGCCCTTGGCCTTGCAACCCCCACCGCCATCATGGTGGGCACCGGCAAAGGCGCCGAAATGGGCATCCTCATCAAGGGCGGCGAAGCCCTTGAGATTACCCATAAGATCCAAACAGTGGTGCTGGATAAAACCGGAACCATTACCGAAGGTAAGCCGCTGCTCACCGATATCAGGCTCTATACCGGCCTTGAAGAAAACGCCGCGCTGACCCTTGCGGCTTCGGCTGAGCGGGGTTCCGAACACCCCATCGCCCGCGCCATCGTCGAAGGGGCGCAGGCCCGCGGCCTTGCGCTGCTCGACCCCCAGAGCTTTCAGGCGGTGCCCGGCCGCGGCATCGACGCGGTGGTGGAGGGTAAGCGGGTTTTGGCCGGCAACATCAAGCTGATGCAGGAACATAACATCCCCTCCGAAATCGCCAGGGAGGACGCCCTTGAGCTTGCGGGGCGCGGGCGCACCCTGATGTATATCGCCATCGACGGCAGCCTTGCCGCGCTGATGGCGGCGGCCGATACGGTGAAGCCCACCAGCAAGGCAGCGGTTGCCAAGCTAAAGGATATGGGGGTCGAGGTGGTTATGATCACCGGCGACAACCAGAGCACCGCCGCCGCCATTGCCGCCGAGGTGGGCATCGACCGTGTGCTTTCCGACGTGCTGCCGCAGGATAAGGCGGGCGAGGTCAAGCGCCTGCAGGAGAGCGGGCGCAAGGTCGCCATGGTGGGCGACGGCATCAACGATGCTCCCGCGCTGGCACAGGCCGATATCGGCATGGCCATCGGCACCGGCACCGACGTTGCGGTGGAATCCGCCGACGTTGTGCTGATGCGCGGCGACTTGGGCGAGGTTCCCGCCGCCATCGCCCTGAGCCGTGCCACCATCCGCAACATCAAGGAAAACCTCTTCTGGGCCTTCCTTTACAACACGGCGGGCATCCCCTTTGCCGCGGGCGTCTTTTATATCTTCGGCGGCCCGCTGCTCAACCCCATGTTTGCAGGCGCGGCCATGGCCCTCAGCTCGGTTTCGGTCATCTCCAACGCGCTGCGGCTCAAGCGCTTTAAGCTCAAATAACACGGGCCCGCAAAAAGACCGTAAACTTTTAAAGACGATTTGCAGGGAGGCTGCTTATGAAAAAACGATGGATAACCGCCCTGACCCTTGTACTGGTTTTCGCGCTGGCGGCGGGGTGCCAGGCCGTTGATGTGGTGCTGAGCGACAGCCCCAAAGCATTTGATAAAATCCTCAGGGCATACCCGGAGCTTCTCACCGGGGAGGAGGACGGCTACTACCTGCTGTCGGTCGACGGCGCTACCGAGCTGCGGTTCAGCAAGGATTACACCGCCACCGGCGGTGAGGATATCCTCATTGTGACCCCTCTTGCCCCCTTTACCGACGCGGGCCTCGACCTGGGCAAGCTGGATGCGGGCTACCGGGCCGATGAAGCTAACCTTTACGTCAGCGGCGACTACGGCGACGCGCCGGCCCAAAGCCAGCCCGCGGCCGCCCTGCTGCAAAGCGCCCAAAACGACCGCAAGGCGCTTTCCTACCACGGAGAGCTGGACCATTACGGCATCGGGCTTGCCCACGGTAAGTTTGAATATGCCAAGGAGCACGAGAAAAACGATAAGGACATCGTCTTTGTGCTGCTGGCCGACCCCCTTGAGCAACGCGGGGTCGATGTGGAAAAGGTTGAAGGCTGGGTTTACATGGAGATGGATGATATGAGCGGCGGCGCCCTGCGCGTTCTGCTCAAGCCCTACACCCTGTAATTCCGCGCTCCAATAGCCGGGTCCGGGAAAAATCCTCTTGGTTGGAGGTCATGCTATGGTTGAAAAACCTTTGGTGCTGGTTGTGGACGACGAACCGAAGATTGTTTCGGTTGTAACGTCTTACCTCGAAAATGCCGGATACGACGTCTGCACTGCCGGGTCGGGCAGAGAAGCGCTGGAGCAGTTTGCCCAGCGCTCTCCCCATTTTGTGGTGCTTGACCTGATGCTGCCCGATCTGAGCGGCGAGGAGGTCTGCGCCGTTCTGCGCAAAGGCTCCCGGGTGCCCATCCTGATGCTCACCGCAAAGGCGGGGGAGGAGGATATCCTCCGCGGGCTGGATATGGGGGCGGACGACTACCTGACCAAGCCCTTCAGCCCGCGCCAGCTTGTGGCCCGGGTGGGGGCTATCCTGCGGCGCACCCGCGAAACCCCCGAGCCGCTGCATAATATCCTGCGCTTTGAAGGGGGGCTGACGGTCAATCTGGCCGCCCGCAAGGTGCTGAGCCTCGAGCAGGAGGTGACCCTCACCCCCCACGAGTTTGATATTCTGGCGCTGATGGCGCGCCACCCCGGGCAGGTTTTTTCTCGCAGCCAGCTCATCGTCGGGGCCATGGGCCACGACTACGACGGCTACGACCGGGTGATTGACACCCACATTAAAAACCTGCGCCAAAAGCTGGAGGCCGACCCCAAAAGCCCGTGCTACATACAGACGGTCTACGGCGTGGGCTACCGGTTTGGGGCAGCCGCCGCAATGTAAACAGCACCAGCCGCGCGGGGCGCAAAGCCCCGTCCCCGCCATCGGTTTTTAGAGAGCGCCAAAAGAGGAGGAAGCCCTGTGAAATATTCGCTCAAGGTTAAGCTGTCGCTTTCCTATGTGTTGGTGGCGCTGCTGCTGGTGGCCGCCATCAGCGTGGTGGCCAACATCTTTTTGCAGCGCCAGTTCGCCGCCTATGTCATGCAAAGGCAGGAGCAAAAAAATGCCGAGCTGGTAACCCTCCTCGCCGGAGGATACTCCCCCTCGCAGGATAGATGGAACCACCAAACCCTTGAAACGCTGGGCATGAGCGCGTTGGAGCAGGGGATGATTGTGCGGGTGGCCGACGCCAGGGGCGTGGTGCATTGGGACGCTACCCAGCACAACGGCGGCATGTGCAACCAGATGCTGAGCAGCATGGCCCAAAGCATGAGCAGCCGCCACCCCAACCTGACCGGCGGCTATGAAGAAAAGGGCTACGAGCTTCGCCAGCAGGGCAAAACGGTGGGGCGGGTGTACATCGGCTACTACGGCCCCTTTTATTACAGCGAAAACGACAGCGCCTACCTCGACGCCCTTAACCGGATACTGGTGACGGTGGGTCTGGTTTCGCTGCTGGCGGCCCTTGGCATGGGGCTGGTGATGGCGCGGCGCATCAGCAACCCCATTACGCGGGTTATTGCCGTCACCCAAACCATCTCACAGGGCAACTACGCCGGCCGCATCAGCGAGGGTTCCACCACCGCCGAGCTGGACAGGCTGGTGGCGGCGGTCAATCAGCTTGCCGACGGCCTCGAGCAGCAGGAGCAGCTGCGCAGGCAGCTCACCGGGGATGTGGCCCACGAGCTGCGCACCCCGCTGGCCACCCTGCAGAGCCACCTTGAGGCCCTCATCGACGGAATCTGGCAGCCCGACCGCCAGCACTTTGTCAGTTGTCACGAGGAGATACTGCGGATGAACCGTCTGGTGGGTGACCTCGAGCGGCTGGCCCGTATCGAGAGCGACCCCGCTCCCCTGCAAAAGGAAGAGGTGGATTTGCGTCAGGTGGCCCAAAACGCCATCGCTCTCTATGCCACCGAAGCCGCCCTGAAAGAGGTGGAGGTGCGGCTGCAGGGCGGTTCGGCGGTGCTGCAGGGCGACCGCGACAAGCTGAGCCAGGTGGCGGTCAACCTGCTTTCCAACGCGCTGAAGTTTACCCCCAAGGGTGGGCGGGTGACCATTACCCTCAGCGTCAGCGACGGCTTTGCCACCCTCGAGGTGGCCGACAGCGGTCCCGGCGTCCCTCCCGAGCATCTGCCCCATATCTTTGAGCGGTTTTACCGGGCAGACCCCTCCCGCAACCGCAGCACCGGCGGGTCGGGCATCGGCCTTGCCATCGTCAAGGCCATCGCCGAGCGCCACGGCGGCAGCGTGACCGCCCACAACAGCCGTCGGGGGGGCGCCTGCTTTGTGGTGACCCTGCCCCGCAAAGAGAAAGACGCCGGAAACATTTGATTCCGGCGTCTCTTTCTTTGCTGCCCATAGCTTCAGTTACAAACCAGCTTCTCCACTGCACAATATCCAACGCTGTAATTGTTTCAGGCTGCCCCGTTTCTTCCTTCTTTTCCGGGCAGCCTGCGCCTATCCGACCGGTCAAGGGCCGGTGAGGATTTTCCTTACGGAAAATCCTCACTCTTAAACCCATTGACAGGGCGGGGTTTCGCCGTGCCGTTCTGCGGTTTTTTTATTAGCCGAACGGCACGTTTATAGCTTTATTCTGTTCACCCCACACCGTCATGCCAAACGGGTTAGGAACCTTCTTGTAAAAATAAAAATCCATACAGCGCACAGTGATAACGCCATTGCCAATGAAAATGGCCCTAAGCCCTCCGCAATCATCCTGCCAATCCAAAAAGACGGGAGAAAGGCGGCCAAATAACCATAGGGAGCAGGAACAACCCATACAGCAACAAGCCCCAATAGACTTATTCCCATCAGCTTTGAAAGGGCAAGCCCTTCCACACGGTTTGCCGCCATTGTCACAACCATCATTGCAAGTGCTATTCCCATTAAAGTGCTAATCAGCGAGCAGCACAACACCACCGTTACAGATAGCCCGGAAAGCCCACAAATAAGTGTGATAATGCTCGTTACAAAAATAGCCCACGCCATAGGAAATCCGATACGCGCAACCATATATGGATAGCCTGCGGTTGGAGTAACCTGGTAAAACGCGCTTATTCCTTCGTCCCGCTCTTCTAACAATAGAAATGCCGTTATCATGGCTGTAAGCATTGGCGTTAAGCAGATTAAAAAACCGTCGACAAGGCCATACCAGGGTAACAACGAAAGTGATAGTTTTTCCTCTGTTGCCTTATTAACAAAGGGAATTGCCAGTTTGAACAATAACCCAATGATTACAGGAGCCGGAACAAGGGCAAATAACATTCCATCCCGTATGATTTGCCGCAGGCCGATTTGAAACAACTTTATTGTCTGCTTCATGCCTTTTCGCCCCCCTCTATCTGCATGGCGAGCGGAATACGCTTGCTGACGAGAATAACACCAACACCGAGCCATACAAGCATGATGATGAACGGCCAGATGTTTGCCACACCCGATAGCCCAATGGAATGATTGATAATACGCCAAAGGGCCATGCCCGGCGTTAAGTCCAGTATCGGCGCAGAGATGCCAAAGACCGCGGCAATAGGCGGTGTCAGCAAAACTGTCAATGGCAACGTGGCAATCAACATATAGTGATTAACTGAACGGGCATAGGACGCAAGCAAAAGCCCTATGAGTGTGAAAACCATAGCGCCAACAAATATGCTGATCGACAGTATCATATAATTTACATTCTCCCTCAACCCAGCAAGTGCAATGACATTGGCGGCCAATGTTGAAATTATCGCCAGCGAAACAGCTTTGGATAAAACATATTCTATCGGTTTGAGCGGTGAAACTCCCCAAAAGCCATGCAAGCCCTCTCCCTTTTCCAACAGCCATATCCCGCCGATAAAAAACGCACCAAGCATAGCAGGGTCAGTCAGAATGATAACAGACGCAACCGTTTTCCGATATTCAAAAGGACATAAGAATAAAACAACCACGTATACCGCGCTGATAAACGCATAAAGAAAATAAAAGCCATATTTCAACTGATACCGTATATCGCCCACAAGTGCGGCTAAGTATCTCATTGCAAGCACCTGCCTGTTAGTTCTATAAATACATCTTCCAGCGTTCGCTCCTTTGAATGTATACTCTTTAATGTTCCCATTTGCAATGCGGTCTGAAAGTCCGGCGACGCGCCAAGCTCGGCAAGCGCACAGGAACCGTTTATCTCTTTCCCATCAGAAATATACCGATAGCTGACCTGCGTATTCCCACCTTTTTCGCGCAGGGCATAGGGAGCGTCAAGAGCCTTGATTTTTCCGTCAACGATAAATGCAACGCGGTCACAAAGCTCTTCCGCGTCGTGCATGTTGTGGGTTGTCAGTATTACGGTTTTACCCATTTGTTTCTGTTCAAGCACCATATCCTTTAGTATTCTCGCGTTGGCGGGGTCGAGTCCGCTTGTCGGCTCGTCCAATAAAAGCAACTGCGGATTATGGATAAGTGCGCGTATAAAACCGAGCCGCACTTTCATCCCTTTTGAAAAGCTGCCGACCTTTTTATCGGCTCCATTTTCAAGCCCAACCTTTGCCAGCAGTTGCATAGGGTCGGTAGGCTTTGCAGCATACAGCGACGCGAAGTAATTAAGGTTTTCAAGGGCGGTAAACTTGTTGTAGAAGTTGGGAAATTCAAAGTCAACGCCTATCCTTTCATAGTAGGCGTTTGTCCTGTTCTTCATCTCGATATCAAACACCCGGACACTTCCGCGATAATTGCGAAGGACGCCCGTTAAGATTTTTTGCATTGTGCTTTTTCCCGCGCCGGATGGGCCGAGAAAGCCAAATATTTCCCCCGGCTTCACCTCAAAGCTAATACCCTGTATGGTATCGCTCGGGGCGTTGGGATATTTAAGGAAAACATCCTTTACAGCTATCATTTTTCATCACCCACAATCTCTTTCAATACACCGTCAAGAATAATATTCATTACTGTTGTTCGGGTAGCCTCATCTTCACGCGACAGATTGAAAAAACTCAAAGCCACGGTTTGCATTATTTTTGCGGCTGTCGGAATATCACAGGAAAAATGAACGCCATATTTTTGTAGCTTCAACAATTCTTCGCCATCATCATGGGTGTGCGCTTCCACCACTTCTTTTGGCAGTTTCCGAAAAAGATAATCGGTCGTTTCATTGTCCACTGTTCGCATAAGCGGGTAACGCTCAAACTGGCTAATCATCCAAATAAAGGTTTGCTTCATTAACTCACGTGGCGGCAAATCTAAATGAGCCTGTAAAAAACAATCCATTTCCACCCACATTCTATTTTGCATGGCAATCATGATTTCCATAAAAAGATGTTCTTTGCTCGGAAAGAACGAGTAGAACGAACCTTTTGCAATTCCGGCAGCCTGCACCAATTCATCAATGGAAACCTTTTTAATGCCATAAGCGGTAAATAACCGTTCGCCCTCTTCAAACAGTTTATTTTTAATAATTTCCTTTTCTTTTTCGCTGAAACGTGGCATGGGGCACATCTCCTATCTATATGACTAAATTACATTTAATAGTCATATAGATTTTATCATCTGTTGCGCGTAATGTCAACGGGTTTCAAGCGCTCCGCTAACCGGCAAGCAGGGCAAGTGTTTATACCCTTACAGATTTTTCAACTTTTCTCCTGTGGAAAGATTCAAAAATTGCTTGTTGGGGCAGCTACCCCATCTCCTAATTTTCTATAAAGCAAAAACAAGGTATCGTTTCAATCAAACGATACCTTGTTTTCAGATATTTTACTTGGCGGTCTTTTCTGGTTTTTATCAGGTAAACATAATCTCAAACTGCTTGCCTATCTCGATGCTGGGCCGCCGTTCCCCGGCAAGCTCAATATGGCCGGGCAACTGGACGGCGTCGCTGCCGGTAAACTTAAAGGTGCAGTGGCCCATGGTGCGCAGGGTGTGGTTGGCTTCGTCGCCCACAGCGGTAACGACATAGGATTCATCGCCAAAGAGCACAACATCGCCCACCTTTACGTCCTTATCCAGCGTTGCGGCGGTATGATGCACCGAAAGATCCTTCAGCTCGGCGGGGGCGTTTTCGTTAAACACAATCAGCATATCCTGCTCGAGAAAATCCAGCGCCATGTCGCCAATGCCGGTGATGGTTGTTTTGTAATCCATGGTGAACCTCCAGATTCTTTATTATTATATATGGCAGCCTCTTTCATCGCCGAGGAACACTGTGTGTACCGGCCATTCAAACAGGCTCTGAACTGCGGAAAAAGCCCCGGCCTCTCGGCGCCGCCCCGCATCGACCATGCAAAAGAATGAAATCAACCGGCCCGCTGACCAAAGGGGCGGGCCGATTGATTTTGCATACCGGGGTTTGTGCCCCGGCCAAATGCTATTTAGGAGAACATACCGAAGCTGAACAGGAAGGCAATGATAACTGCCAGCGGGCCTGTAATCAGACGGGAGAAGAGGATGGCGGGTACGCCGATTTCGATGGTCTCGGGCTCGGCTTCACCAAGGGAAAGACCAACGGGGATAAAGTCGCCGCCAACCTGAGGGTCAATGGCGAACAGAGCGGGCAGAGCCAGCGAGGGCGGGATAGCGCCCGCGCCAATCTGTGCGCCGACCAGTGTACCAACGACCTGCGCGATAACAGCGCCCGGGCCCAGAATGGGAGAGAGGAAGGGGATTGCGCAAACGATGGAGATAACCAGCAGGCCAGGCAGTGTGCCGGCTGCGGGAGAGATGGTCTTGGCAATCCAGTCGCCGGCGCCGGATTTGGTGATGATACCGATAATCATCGCAACAAAGGCCATGAAGGGCAGAACGTTGCGGATAACGGTGTCGATGGCTTCGCGGCCTGCCTGGAAGAACTTGCCTACCACGCTGCCGGTAGCCTTACCGATGCGGGTGATGATGCCGGACTTTTTGGCCGGTGCGGCAGAAGCAGCGGCGGGCTTTGCAGCCGGGGCTGCTGCGGCAGCGGCGGGACGGGCTGCAACGTCGCCTTCATACAGCGAAACGTTGTGCTCTTTTACGCCGGAAACATAGATATCGGCGGTGATGTACTGTGCAAGAGGGCCGGCCTGGCCAACGGGGGTCAGGTTGATGGTAAATACGCCCTTCTTGGGGTAAACGCCGCAGCGGGCGGTGCCGCCGCAGTCGACGATAACGCAAGCCATTTCATCATCGGGAACGCCGGTGCTGAAGCCGTCGACAGCAATGCCGCCGGTCAGGTTGGCGATGTGATGGGTCAGCGGGTCGATGCCGCCGCCGGTAACAGAAACAATCTTATTGGCTTTTTCGGTGGGGAGAATAACGAGAGGGCCGCCCCAGCCGCCGGTGCCTTTTTCAATTTTAACAGCTTTATAATTACTCATGATTCCTACCTCCTATGCTGCTCGTTTGCTGGCCATAGCTGCGTAGATTCTCTCGGTAACCATACCGCGGATGAGAATTACGATAACGCCAACAACGAAATAGCGGATGGCAAGGTCGCCCAGCGAATAGCCAAGAGCGGTTATGCCCTGTGCAATGCCCATGTAGACAAACAGCTCACCCGGGTTTGCATGGGGAAAAAGTCCGGTAATAGGATGGCAGAAAGATACAGCGGCATCATAGAATGCGGGCTTGTATTTTTCCTCAAGGAACTTGCCAAAGGTGTAGGCCATCGGGTTGGTGAGGAAGAACATTGCCATGATGGGCAGCAGCGTATACCGCAGAATAAAGTTTTTGCTGCTTGCACGGGCAACCCTCTCTACCTTCTCTTCGCCGATGAGCTTGACCACGGCATTAACCGCTGTAATCAGCACGATCAGGGTGGGGATAATACCGGTAACCAGACCCATAAAGGTCTCGCCGCCTGCGTTAAACAGGCCAATGAACCATGTCGCAAAGTTAGCAAGTATTTCCAAAACTTTCTATCTCCCTTCTTTGTGTGGACTTGTGTGGAATGCGGTGGCATCTCTTCCCTCAAAACAGACTACCTCGTTGGCACCTCCTAACACCAATCCTTTTATCACAGCCAGTCTGCGGTCTGGCACGGTGACCCAAATCATCCCTCCGGCGGGCCCTGGCCCTTTGCCCGGAGTTTTAGGCTTAGTCGATGTCGGCAGCCTCCGGCTGCTCTTGTTGCTCCTGCAGCCTTTCTGCCTCTTCTCTTTTCATGCGGTTGTCAATGGCTTCCACCGCCTGTATCAGCACGCCCTTGCGCTTATCCGGCTGCTCGGGGTTGTAGGGGTGCCTTTTGCGCAGCCGCTTGTTTAGCTCCAAATCCTCGGCGATGCCCAGCTCCCGGGCCTCGCTCAGCGTCAGGCCGATGTACTCCGGCACAGGCTTAAACCGCTCAAAGATGGTGATGCCCAGCATCCGCATGCAGTTGTTAATTTTGTCGGTGGCGCGGTCGTAGGAGAGTATCAGTATCTGCCCGCTGCGCAGCACTCCCCGGCGGGAGCCGATGCCCAGAAGCCCCTTGCCCCGCATCGCCGCAATCGCTTTTTGAAAGCTTTTTACCTGCAGCACAGTAAGCAAACCCTGTGCGCTTAGCAGGACAAAAGCTGCAATGGCCCAGTATACCATCGATGTACCTCCGGTTTTTATAATCGGCAGCCCCGTAACAGGGCAGGCGAGGGGTTATTTTCGTTCATGCAGTTGGCGGGCACAGGCGGCGTCGGTAACCAGCACGTTGATATAGCGCCCGTTGATAGCCCCCACAATGGCGTTGAGCTTGGATATGCCGGTGGCGACGCCCACCGAATAAGGTGTGTGGCGCAGGTCGGTGATATCCATGCCGCATACGTTATTATTCACCACAAAGTGGTCGGTGTTTCCATCAATATCGTAAAAGTGCAGGCAGACGTCGCCGGCCACATGGTTTTCCCGCATACGCTGCATATCGGTTTCGTTGTAATAGCCGGTGGCCATTACGGTGGATTCATTGGTGGGTACGCCGATGCCTACCAGCGCCACATCCAGCTTTCTGGTCATCTTCAGAACCTCGCTGATGTAGGCGTCCTGCATCAGGTTTTCCTTGATGCGCTGGTCCGAAACCATCGCCGGGGCGTGCATCAGCATAAACTTGCCGTGAGAAGCCCTTGCAAGGTCGGCCACAATCTGGTTGCAGTGCACCTCCATGCCCACCTGCCCCATGCCTCCCACCAGCGGAATAAAGGTCAGCTCGCTGCCGCTGCCGGCGCTCAGGTAGGGTGCGATATGGGTCAACGTCGTGCCCATCGAAACACCGATGATATTGTTGTTTTTTACAATGCGCATCAGAAACTGGGCGGCGGCCCGGCCGACCTCCCGTTTTTGTATCTCAAGGTTGGGCTCCTCTTTGACGACGATAACGTCCTTCAGGCCATACCTGCGTTCGAGGGAACGTTCAAGCTCAAAAAAGTTGATTTCGGCGGGCGGGGTGATATCAATCTGCACCAGGCCTTCCGCCCGGGCGTTTTTCAGGATGCGCGAGATAGTCGGCCGCGAAAGCCCCAGACGCTGTGCAATCTGGTCCTGATTCAAATCCTGCTTATAATACATGTCGCATACCTTCAGCATGATGCGCAGGTCGTTCACCATCTTTTTCACCGAAACACCCCCCTCAAAACGTCCTTTTAAACAAAGCCTTGCTGCATTTTTTCATTCTAACAAATGTTCACAACATGCTTATTTGAACTTGTGAATAAATTATTACCTGTTTTTGAAATTAAGTCAAGACATCTTAGGGGAGATTAACAAAAGAGAGCTATTTTCAGTGACTTATATAGTTTGTAATGTTAGCTATTGTAATAATTACACAGCAAAATTGATAAAAAAATATCAAAAAATTGAGCAAATGATACCATTATTTCAAAGATTGTTAATGAAAAAACGTAAAAGAGTTTTTGGGGCGGTTTTAGCTAAAGTGGTCGCTTTTGAAATATAATCTGTGAGTGCATATTGCAAGATGAACAAACTATACAAAGGGAGTATAATACAGAGCGGTGAAAGTCGGTCCATCCTGAGCCGGTAATTGAAAAGGACAACGGTCCTTTTTTGCAGCCGTCCGTCTTTGATGAAGCCGCAGGGCAAGGCAGGCTTGCCGGCAGCGGAAAACCGCAGCCGCTTCAGGGGGTTGACCCCCGCTTTCTCCCGGTGCTATTATGATAAAGAGGGGAGGCGTTTTCGGCGCCGCGCCGCAAAAGGTACAACCTGTTTGATTTATATTCAAACGTCTTTCAACATAGAGCATATCTTTTTCAGGTATTGCCGGGCGGCCTTATACCAAGCCAAAGGCGCCTTAAGATAAAAATAAGCTGCCGGGGCCTGTGGCCGGTGCAGCACAGCAACGGAGGTATTTATGTTAGAAGCGCTTAAGAAAACCGTATTTGAAGCCAATATGCAGCTGCCCAAATATGGGCTGGTCACCTTTACATGGGGCAACGTTTCGGGTATCGACCGCGGCAAGGGCCTTGTGGTCATCAAGCCCTCGGGGGTGGAGTATGACGGCATGACTCCCGACGACATGGTGGTGGTCGACCTTGAGGGTAAGCTGGTGGAGGGGCGGTACAAGCCCTCCTCCGATACAGCCACCCATCTGGAGCTCTACCGGGCCTTCGCCTCGTTGGGGGGGATTGTGCACACCCATTCCCGCTGGGCCACCAGCTTTGCGCAGGCGGGCTGCGGCATACCGGCCTACGGCACCACCCACGCCGACTATCTGTATGGCGAGGTGCCCTGCACCCGGGCCATGACCCCTGCCGAGATTAAAGGCGAGTATGAGCTGGAAACAGGCCGCGTGATTGTCGAAACCTTTGCGGGCAAAGACCCGGCCCAGATGCCCGCGGTGCTGGTCAAAAGCCACGGCCCCTTCGCGTGGGGCCCCGACCCGATGACAGCGGTACACAACGCCGTCGTGCTGGAGGAGGTCGCCGCTATGGCCTTTCAGGCCAGAGTGCTAAACCCCGGCCTGCCCCCCATGCAGCAGGAGCTTTTGGATAAGCACTTTCTGCGCAAGCACGGCCCGGGGGCCTACTACGGGCAGGGCTGAGGAGAAAAGCAGGCTCGCCGTATAAAAAACCATATGAAAAGGGAAGGCCGGAGCTGCTCCGTCGCCTTCCCTCTGTTTTTTATCCGGTAACCGCCGCATCAACCGGCCGCAGGCGGACAGGGGCCTATCTCAGCGCCTGCTGCAAATCCTCTATGATATCGCCGCAATCCTCGATGCCCACCGATAGCCGCAGCAGGCGGTCGGTGATGCCCATGGCCTGCCTGATTTCGGGGGGAACATCGGCATGGGTCTGCAGCATGGGGTAGGTCATCAGGGTTTCCACCCCGCCCAGGCTTTCGGCATACAGCACCAGCTTTACCCGCTCCAGCAGCACCACGGCGGTTTCGGCGCTGTCCACCTCAAAGGAGATCATCGCCCCAAAGCCGCTGGCCTGACGGCGAATCACCTCATGGCCCGGGTGGTCGGGCAGTCCCACGTAGTGCACCTTCTTGATTTTGGGGTGCTCCCCAAGCCAGCGGGCGATGGTCAGCGCCGACTGCTGCTGGCGTTCCACCCGCAGCGACAGCGTTTTGATGCCCCGCAGCAGCAGCCAGCTATCAAAGGGGGCAAGCACCCCGCCAATGGTTTTATAGATAAAGCGCAGCCGTTCGGCAAGGGCCGGGTCGGCTGACACCAAAAATCCGGCGAGGGTGTCGTTGTGGCCGCCCAGATATTTGGTGCCGCTGTGCAGCACCACGTCGGCGCCCAGCGTCAGCGGCTGCTGCAGGCAGGGGGTTAAAAAGGTGTTGTCCACAAAGGTCAGCAGGCCATGGGCTTTGGCGAGGGCCGCCGCCGCCCGGATATCGGTGACCTTCATCATGGGGTTGGTGGGGGTTTCGATGAACAGCGCCCTGGTTTTGGGGCCAATCAGCCGCTCCACCGCGGCAAGGTCGCCGGTATCCACCCAGTCGAAGGTCAGGCCGTTTTTGCGGTTGATATGGGAAAAAAGCCGGTGGGTGCCGCCGTAGAGGTCGTCCGATACAATAATGTGGTCGCCGGGGGCAAACAGCTCCATCAGCGCGGTGGCGGCCGCCATCCCTGAGGCAAAGGCCATGGCGTCGCAGCCTTTTTCCAGCGCGGCCATGGTGCGTTCAAGCTGCTCGCGGGTGGGGTTTTGCAACCGCGAATAGTCATACCCGGTGCTCTGCCCAACGCCCGGATGCGAAAAGGTCGCGCTCTGGTAAATGGGAAAGCTGACCGCCCCGGTCACATCGTTTCTCTGGTTATCCCCATGGACGCATTGTGTATTAAGCTTCATTCCTGTGCGCGCTCCCTTCTCTGTATACAATTGACGCCGCCCGGCGGTGCGGCCGGTACGGCGCCGAGGGGTTCCTGAAAATGAAAGACCGGCCCAAGCGGCTGGCCTTTTCAGAATACACCCTAAGGCAACACCGCACAATTCATGGCTACCGCCTTAAGCCCCTTGTCGCTTGCGGATTTTCCGTAATACTTCACAAAAATCCTCGTGAATACAGCCAGTATTCCCTGCGGTTTTTGTTTTATCTAACAAGAAATTCGCCGATGCGCCAAAGCACTTAGACAGGCTGTCGAAAAAGTCGTGCAACCGCAAAATCAGACTCTGATTTTGCTTACTTCGTTGGCTGCACTTGCAAATTTCGGTCACATATATTGAATATGCTCCCTCATTTGCTGCATTTGCCGCCTCGTCTTGCGCGTTTTTTCGACGCCTGGCTGTTTTTGACACGCTGAGCACTTAGAATCGTACGGTATTGCCTTAAATATAAAACATATAGTTATCGCCGCTGTTGCAGGCCTTGACATGGCTCGCCAGCTGCTCCAGCGTGATGCTGTCCAGCAGCTCGGCGGCGGCGGCGTCCAGCGGCACCCAAACCAGCGAATCAAGCGCCTGCTCGATGGCGGCGGCGTCCCCGGTGACCGAGGCCTCGGTTTTTTCAAACAGGCTGGTTTCGGCTGCCCGCAGGATATCCCCGGCGTTTATCTGGTCGGCCGGACGCGCAAGCTTGTACCCGCCCTGCGCGCCCTTGATGGAAACCACCAGCTCGGCCCGCTTCAGCAGCGCAAAAACCTGCTCCAGATAGATCTTTGAGATGCCAAGCTGCTCTGAGATGCTGATAATGGTGATGCACTCGTTGCTGCGGGCATACACTGCCATATGCAGCATGGCCGCAAGACCATAGCGGCCCTTGGACGAAATTCGCATACTCCGCCTCCATTGCATAGTTATTATATATGTTTTAATATAAATGATTTAGCCGCCGCTGTCAATAGCGTTGCGCTAAAATACCGGAGGATATATTATCGCGGGGGCCGGGCGCCTATATCATATGTAGGAGCGGCCATCCGCAATCGGTGTGGGGTGGGGCAGGGGAGCGGTTATCAGCCGCCCGCAGGCCTGTAAGCCTCTCAAGCAGGCGACCACAGGTTGCCTCTACAAAAGAGATTTATCGTCTTTGCAGGGGCGGTCTTTGGCCGCCCGCATGGCTGGGGCATAGAACAGGGGAGCGCCCCCCCTCCCATTCCCCTCCTTGGAGGGGTGGTTCCAACATAACCCCGCCACCCTCAAACCCGTAGGGGCGGGTATCATCCGCCCGCCCGTACCGCTTGCAAAACTCCGCGGGCGGCTAATAGCCGCCCCTACTGGTGTTTCCCCTCATGAATTTTTCCAACATTTTTTAAAAAGCTATTGACAAACCAAATGTGCTGGCATATACTAATAGCATAGTAATCATATATGAATTATTTACAAAAAACGGAGGTAGCAACCATGCCCAGAATTTATAAGAGCCTGACCGACCTCATTGGCAAAACCCCTCTGCTTGAGCTGTCTAACTACAACAAAACCAATGACCTGAAGGCCACGCTGGTAGCCAAGCTGGAGTACTTTAACCCCGCAGGCAGCGTAAAAGACCGCATCGCCTTCGCCATGGTTTCCGACGCCGAAGCCAAAGGGCTGCTGAGCCCCGGCTCGGTCATCATCGAGCCCACCAGCGGCAACACCGGCATCGGGCTGGCCTCGGTGGCTGCCGCAAGAGGCTACCGTATCATCCTCACCATGCCCGAAACCATGAGCATCGAGCGCCGCAACCTGCTCAAAGCCTATGGGGCCGAGCTGGTGCTCACCGAGGGCGCAAAGGGCATGAAGGGCGCCATCGCCAAAGCCGAAGAGCTGGCGGCCGAAATCCCGGGCGCTTTCATCCCCGGCCAGTTTGTCAACCCCGCCAACCCCGCTGTCCATAAAAAGACCACCGGCCCCGAAATCTGGGAGGATACCGACGGCAAGGTGGATATCCTTGTGGCGGGCATCGGCACCGGCGGCACCATCACCGGCGCGGGCGAATACCTCAAGGAGCAGAACCCCAATGTGAAAGTGGTGGCCGTTGAGCCCGCCGATTCCCCCGTGCTCTCTGAGGGCAAGGCAGGCCCCCATAAGATTCAGGGCATCGGCGCGGGGTTTGTGCCCGATGTGCTCAATACCGGCGTCTACGACGAGGTGCTCACCGTCAAGAACGAAGACGCCTTTGAAGCCGGGCGTGCGCTTTCCAAGACCGAAGGGCTGCTGGTGGGCATTTCCTCGGGGGCTGCCGTCTATGCCGCTTCCCAGCTGGCAAAACGCCCCGAAAACGCGGGCAAGACCATTGTGGTTATCCTGCCCGATACCGGCGAGCGCTATCTCTCCACCCCGCTGTTTTCTGAAGCATGAGTTCCTCCGTGCTTCTTAAACATACCAAGAAACGCCCCGCATCTCTATGATGCGGGGCGTTTCAGTTTTACTTGCTTTGTTGGCTGCACCTGCAAATTTTGGTCACATATATCAAATATGCTCCCTTGGGGGATGAAGCCCTCGGGAAAAAATGCGCCTCACAGCTCGGCCAACGCGTGGTTGACGTTGGCGTACACCCGCCGGGCCTCCGGCCCATGGGTAAGCCCGCAGCGCTCCAGCATCTGTGCGACGCCGGGCTGCATGGCCGAAAGATGCACCTCGATGTTTTGGCTGCTCAACTGCTGGCAAAGCTCCTGCAGCGCCTTGGCGCCCGAAAAATCCACCAGCGGTACGCCGCGCAGCGAAAGTATCAACTGCCGGGTATCCTCCGGCGGCGGCAGCTGCCTGGCCAGGCTGCCCGCGGTGCCAAAATAGAGCGGCCCGGTCAGGTGTACCACCCGGATATGACCGTGGAGATCGGCGCTGTAGGGGACGCTCATGCGGTCAGGGTCCACCTCGCTGACCTTTACATGCAGGCGCGAGATATCAATCAGAAAACAAATTGCGGCAACGGCCACACCGGTCAGGATGGCAACGGTCACGTTGAACAGCACAGTGGCCAGCACGGTAATCAAAAACTGTACCCCGGCGGCGATATGGCGCTTGGTGAACATCTGGCCGATGGTCCGCCAGTCGTTCATACGCACGGCGGTGGCCATCAGCACCCCCGCCAGCGCCGAAAGAGGAATGGCCGACATCACCCCACCAAACGCAAACATCGAAAGCAGCAGTATCAGCGAGTGAAAGGTACCGGTGAGCCGTGTTTGCGCCCCCGCCTTGATTGCAACGCTGGAGCGGGCAAGTGCGGCGGCGGTGGGCAGTCCCCCGAAAAACGGCAGCAGCAGGTTAGACGCCCCCTGCGAAATCAGATCGATATCCGGTTCCAGCGGTTCGTTCTTCATCCTCCCGGCAGAGATGCCGCAAAGCAGGCTTTCGATGCTGCAAAGCGCGGCGATGCTTACGGCAATGGGCAGCATCTGCAGGATGAGCCGAGGCTGCAGATGGCCGAACCCCAGCCGCCGCTCCAGCAGCAGGCTGCGGGGGATATCTCCCACCCGCTCCAGCGGCAGCCCCAACAGCGCGCCGGCCGCAGTGGCCAATACAATCCCCGCCAAAAACGGGGGGCAGTAGGCCGCAAGCCTTTTGGGGTATGTAAAAACCAACAGGATAACGGCAACGCCCACGGCCAGAGCAGCCGGATTCAGCCCCTGTCCGGTGGTCAGCGCTGCCCAAATGCTGTCGTCGGGGCCAAGGCCCAGCAGGTTGCTTACCTGCCCGCCGGCGATAATCACAGCACAGCCCGAGGTGAAGCCGGTAATCACCGGCAGGGGGATGAGCCGCACCAGCCCGCCCAGGCGAAAAACCCCCATAACCAGCAATATTATGCCCGCCAGCATCGAGGCCAGCAGCATCGGCTCAAGCCCATGCTGCCTGACGATGGTGAGCAGCACGGCGGCCATCGCCCCCGAGGCCCCCGATATCTGGTAAGAGCCGCCGGCGAGGGTGCCGGCCACCAGCCCGCCCACAATGGCGGTCACCATACCGGCGGCGGCCGAGGCGCCGCTGCCCACTCCAATGGCAAGGGAGAGGGGCAGAGAAACCGCCACCGCCGTCATCCCGGCAAGCAAATCCTTAATCAGTTTTGCGGTGTTATACCCCGCGAATTCCCGCTTGAGCATGGTGAGGTAGTTTGTTATAAGCTTCAAAACTCAGCATTCCTTTGCAAAATCGATGTAATATATGAATATAAGGTATCGCACGGTTTTCCTTATCCGCGCAGGCTGATTGTAACTATACTCTTTACCGCCGGGCTCTGGCAATACGCTTTTTTGGGAGGGTGAGCCAGACTTTTTTACTGTCCCCGCTGGGGGAAAAAGAGCACTTGCCCTGATTTGCTTCCACGCTTTGCGGCGCTTGCATATTCTGCGAAAAAGGACGTGAAGCGCCTCACGGGCGGCGAAGCCACTGCAAACCCACCCCCTAACCCCCTCCCATTGCCAAACAATGAAAAAGCGGTATCTCTCC
>JAEWWW010000045.1 GCA_023396215.1 Bacillota bacterium
CACCACCCCTTTCCAAGCTGGCGCAAAAATCTCTTTGTGGCGGCTTTATTTGCTGTACACCTTTTTCTTCCCTAAAAAAATTTGCTCTTTTTCTCAAAAAGGACTTGACTTTTTATTTACAGGCTCCATCAATAGCTTTTGCCGATAAAACCGAAAGATGCAAAC
This sequence comes from Bacillota bacterium, assembly GCA_023396215.1. Classification (GTDB taxonomy): domain Bacteria; phylum Bacillota; class Clostridia; order Oscillospirales; family Ruminococcaceae; genus Heteroruminococcus. Next base: position 166 of record JAEWWW010000045.1, read on the forward strand.
GCCGCAGCTTTTCCTTGGTAAAAAACCGTTCCTTTTTGAGAATGTTTACAATTTGTTCATTGCTATAATTATACCAATCGAGTATAATTAAGAAAACTTAGGAGGTGCACATCATGGAAGAAAGAACAAACCGCAACCAACCCAATAAGCTGCCCGCCGAAAAAGAACTGCTTACCCAAAACAGCCTGACGCAGGAAGAAGGCTTCTGCTCGGCAGAATTTTCTTCCGGCTGCATCTTTGACGAGGAATAAGGCAGCAGCCCCGGGCAGGCCCCTTCAAACGCCGTAGTCCAAAAGCCCCAAAAGCTCTGGGGCAGCGTTCATGGCAAAGCTAAAACCCGCCCAAATCAGGCGGGTTTTCTGTATCAGGGGCTATATCAGGCCAACCGGCCCCTATTGGGCGCGCAGGGCGGCCAGCGGCTTTGCGAGGGCGATGGTCAGCAGCCCGGCAAGAAAAATCTTCACAAGGTCAAACGCCACAAAGGGCAGAACCCCTGCCGCCAGCGCCTCGATAAAGCTCATCTTGGTCAGGTAAGCGAGCCAGGCGGTACCCATCAGGTAGCAAACCGCAAGCCCCGCCACCATCGACACAATAAGGATAGGCAGGCTGCGGTTGCCCAGCTTTTCAAGCAGCAGAGCGGTGAGAAAGGCCGCAAACAGGTAAGAGAAAATGTAGCCGCCGGTGGGGCCAAAGAGCTTGGCCGGGCCGCCGGCAAAGCCGCTGAAAACCGGCAGGCCGATCAGCCCCAGCAGCAGGTACACCGTCTGCGCCAGCAGGGCCGATTGCTTATCCAGCAGGGTTCCGCAGAGCAGCACCGCCACAATGGCCAGCGAAAAGGGGATAGGCGTAAAGGGGAGAGGGATGATAATCTGGGCGCAGACGGCGGTCACGGCAGCCATCAGGGCGACGCGGGTTAAACGGTTGAGCTTTTTCATAGTTACTTCCTTTCGTCGGTCGGTAGCCCGGCGGGCAGCACGCTTACCTCGCCGTAGGTCAGTGTTCGTCTGGCGCCGCTGCCGTCCTCGATGATAAGCCCGGCCTGCCCGTCAATATCAATGGCGGTAAAAACCTCCTCGGGGTTGCCGGTGGAGAGGCGGATTTTCTGCCCCTTCAGGCTAAGGCGGCGGCTGTACTCGGCCAGTATATCGGCCTGCTGCCCCTGTACATCCCGGTAAAAGCCCTCCAGATGGTTCAGCACGGCGGCAATCAGGCGGTTGCGCAGGTTGCGTGCGCCGCAGATTTCATACAGCGTGGTGGCTATACTGTTCAGCTCGGGAGGGAGCGCAAGCCCCGGCCCGCCGGTGTTGATGCCGATGCCCACAATCATATAATCCAGCCTGCTGCCCTCCAACTGGAGCGAGGCCTCGGTCAGAATGCCGCAGAGCTTCTTTCCCTGATACAGCAGGTCGTTCACCCACTTAATTGAGAGCGCCACCCCGGCTACCTCCTCCACCGCGCGGCAGACGCAGACAGCGGTGGCAGCGGTAAACAGGGCGCAGTCGGCGGCGGGGGCCTCGGGACGCAGCAGCACGCTCATATAGATGCCGCTGCCGGGCGGCGAATGAAACTGCCGCCCAAGGCGGCCCTTGCCCTGTGTCTGCCGGTCGGCAACCACCACAAGCCCCTCGGGCGCGCCCTGTTGTGCCGCCAGCCGCAGATGGTTGTTGGTGGAATCCACCGTTTCAAGCAGCTCAAGCTGCTGGCCCAGCGTCCGGGTTTGCAGCCCGCGCTCGATGGCCGGCTTGGAGAGCAGGTCGTTGTCGCTGTTCAGGCTGTAGCCGCCCCCCGGCGTCGAGCCTATCTCATACCCCTGCGCCCGCAGGGCGTTCACGGTCTTCCAGACGGCGGTGCGCGAAACCCCAAGGGCTTTGCTGATTTCTCCCCCCGATACGGTGGGGTTTTGCTCCAGCAGGGCCAATATCTTTTCTTTCACAGGCATTTACCCCTTATCTGCCACGGCGGCGGTTTGGCTTGGGTCACTTTTAAAGGCATCATACCACAGCATCGCCCCATCGTCAACTTGAAAATTTATTTTGGTTGACAATTCCCGGCCAGCCAGCCGCTCCGCCGGGAGCCGCGACTCACTTATGCCGGATTTTACATTCATTTACAGTTAAGACTTGCTATTTTGTTAAAAATGAGTAAAATGTTATTAAAATTAACAATCAGAACTATTAACATCAGCAAACTTAAGGTGGAGAGGGCCCACATGGCTGATTGCCCCTTATATCCGCTTTAAATGACCGGTGGCCCTTTACCATAAGGAGGAATAAACAATGAACAACACTTTTTTAGATGCAGTAAAACACCGCAGGTCAATCTATGACCTCGGCAAAGAGGTAACCCTCTCGCAGGATGCAATTGTAGGCATTGTCCAGCAGGCGGTGCAGCACGCCCCCACAGCCTTTCATTCGCAGGGCCCCCGGGCGGTGGTGCTGTTTGACCGGCAGCATCAGGCCCTTTGGGATATCGTCAAAGAGGCGCTGCGCAAGGTTGTGCCCGCCGAAGGCTTTGCCGCCACCGAGGAAAAAATCGACGCCTTTGCCCGCGGCTACGGCACCGTCCTGTTTTTTGACGACCAGCCGACGGTGCAGAACCTGCAAAAAAGCTTTCCCCTTTACAGCGAAAACTTTCCCCTTTGGGCCACACAGGCCTCCGGCATGGCCCAGCACACCGTTTGGGTGGCGCTGGAGGATGCCGGTTTGGGTGCAAGCCTGCAGCACTACAACCCCCTGATTGACGACGAGGTGCGCAAGCAGTGGAACCTGCCCGAGGGCTGGAAGCTGATGTCTCAGATGCCCTTCGGCTCGGTTGGCTCGCCGGCGGGGGAGAAAGACTTTATGCCCATCGGGGAGCGGGTCAGGGTTTTCAAATAACCCGGGCTTTTGGCCTGCCAAGCCAAACGCAACAGCCGACCCTGCTCTCTGCCGAATAAATCACTGTTCTTAGAGTTGGTGTGTATGAAACCTTTGCTGAAATCATCTGTTAAATCAATAACAAGCATGCTGATTACCCCGCCTGTTTCTGATAAAGCCGAGTTTGAGCGCAGCAATAACCTCACGGCTCTGCAAAGAATTCGCATGCTTTCCACCCTTGCCTTTATCCTGTGCGGCGCGGCGGTGCTTGTGCTGCTGCCCCTGTGGGTGGCAGAGCCGCAGCGGTGGCTGGCGCCGCTCACGATACAGGGCGCCATCCTGCTGTCCGCCGTGCTGCTGTTTTCAGGCTCGGGGTGGATACTGGCAAGGCCATACCACCAGCATCTGGCCAAAATCATGCTGCACACCTGTATGGTGGCGCTGATGACCCTCTGCCTTGCGGGCTCGCTGATGCGCCTGCACCACGGCCAGGATATCTACCTTTTCATCACGCTGCTGCTGTTTTTTTGCTTTATCTGCCCCTTTCGCCCAGCCGTATCGCTGACCTACCTTGCGGTGGGCGGCTGCGTGTTTTTCTGGGGGCTGGCCTATATCAACATCACCCCCGGCGACCGGCAGGCACTCATTTTGAATGTGAGCGTCACCATGGCGGTCATCTGGGTCATTTCCATCTCGCTTTACCGCGGCGCCGTTGCCGATTTTATCACCCGCATCAGGCTTCGGGAAAGAGAGCGTGCCTTTCGCAAAATGTTTCTTTTCAACCCCCAGCCCCTTATGGTCATCAACCTTGAGGATGGCCGGGTGGTGCTTGCCAACTCCAACGCCCGCCTGCTTTACGGCATCCCCTACGACGAGCTGCCCACCCTCTATGCGGGCGATTTCTTTGCCCGGCCGGAGGATTGGGAGGAGATGTACGCCAAGGTGCGGCAGACCGGCACCCTTCACAACCATGTGACCGAGCATATTGCGGCCACCGGCCAGCATAAATGGGTGATGGTCGGCCTCGAGATGATGGATTACGACGGTCAGGAGGCGCTGCTCTGCGAGGTGGCCGACGTCACCGAGCTTAAGCGGCAGGAAAAAGTGCTGGCCGACGATGCCTACACCGACGCACTCACCGGCGCGATGAACCGCCGCCGCGGCATGGAGCTGGCCTCCGAGCTGGTGGCGCAGGTTCAGGAAAAAGGCGGCTGCTTCACCCTGTGCTTTTTAGACCTGAACGGGCTGAAAAAGGTCAACGACTGCTTCGGCCACATGGAGGGGGATTTCTTCATCCGCACCGTTTGTGGCGTCATCGAAGAGGAAATCGACCGGGCAGACCTGTTTTTCCGCTACGGCGGCGACGAATTTATCATCCTCTTTCCGGGCATCACCGCCGAGGAGGCTCAGATGACCTGCGACCGCATGAAGCGGCGGCTTGACCGCCTCAACCGGCAGCGGCTTTGCGCCTACAACCTGAGCATCAGCACCGGGCTGTGCAGCTTCTATAAGGGGGACAGGCTCAGTCTGGAGGAGATCATCCGGCAGGCCGATCAGGAGATGTATAAAGAAAAGGAGCTTGCGGGCGACCGCTGCCCGGTATAGCAGGCTCTGCATTATAATAAAGACCGACAAAACGCAAACCCGCCACGGGCTTTATTGCCCGTGGCGGGTTTTTAAGCAGGGGATGATACCTTATCATTATCCCAATCACAGGATGGTCCGGCACCATCCCTTACAGCGGCCGGTGCTTACCACCGGCCTGTTCCTCCGAAACCACCCTGCCGCCATGCGCCGCCCACAAAGAAGGGCCCCGGCAGGGGGCGGATATCACCGCTTCGCCTGAAGCCATAGCCGCAGACGAATCCCGGACAGTCGGTATGTACCGGCGGGCCGGATGAGCGCCGCCCCCCGCGCCGGCTGCCGCAGACAGCCATCACAGGGGCAGGTGCCCGCATCCAAAGATGCCGCCCGGCAGTTTTCGGCGGCTACTCCACCGTTACCGATTTTGCCAGATTGCGGGGCTTATCAACGTCGCAGCCCCTTGCGGTGCTGGCGTAGTAGGCAATGAGCTGCAGGACAATCACCGCAGGTACCGGCATAAACAGGTCGTCTGCCGCCGGCAGCCGGATGATATGGTCGCAGCAGGAGGGGTCAACCTCAAGGCCCTCGGTGGTCACCAGCAACACCTGCCCGCCTCGGGCCTTAATCTCCTTGATGTTGCTTTCTATCTTGGGCAGCAGGTCGGGCTGGGTCGCCAGCGCAATCACCGGCGTGCCCTGCGAAATCAGCGCGCTGGTGCCGTGTTTCAGCTCACCGGCGGCGCAGGCCTCGCTGTGGATGTAGGAAACCTCCTTCAGCTTGAGAGAGCCTTCCATCGCCAGCGCGTAATCAACCCCCCGGCCGATATAAAAGAGGTTTTCCGCCTCGGCCAGCTGGCTCTGGGCGTATTCCTGCAGCAGGGGAGCGGCTTTCAGCACCTCGGGGGTCAGCCCCACCGCGTGGGTCAGCCCGGCGATATACGCCTTGGCCTGCGCTTCGCCGATTCGGCCCTTGCGCAGCCCGCAGTGGATAGCCAGCAGGTACATCAGGGCAATCTGCACCGAGTACGCCTTGGTGGAGGCCACCGCAATCTCCGGCCCCGCATAGGTATAGATGCAGTAGTCGGCCTCGCGGGCAATCGAGGAACCGGCCACGTTCACCACCGCCACCACCGGAATGCCCGCCGCCTTACAGAGCCGCAGCGCCGCAAGGCTGTCGGCGGTTTCGCCCGACTGCGAGATGATGAAGGTAAGCTGCCCCGGCGCCAGCACCGGGTTGCGGTAACGGAACTCGGAGGCCGCCTCCACCTCCACCGGCAAGCGGGCGAGGCCCTCAAACAGCGCCTTGCCGATAATCCCAGCGTGCATCGCCGTGCCGCAGGCCACGATGTTTATTTTATCCACCCTGTCAAAAAGCGTTTCGGGCAGGCCGCTTTCGGTAAAGCTGGGCAGCCCATCCACCACCCGCGGGGCCATGGTGGCATGCAGCGCCTCGGGCTGCTCGTAAATCTCCTTGAGCATAAAGTGGGCGTAGCCGCCCTTTTGCGCCTGCTCCACATTCCAGACGGCGTGGTGCTCCTCCTTTGCCACAGGCTGAAGGCTGCTGTCCACAATGGTGACCGCGTCGGCAGTAACAATGCCGATTTCGCCCTCCTCCAGCAGATAGTAGCGGCGGGTATGGCTCAGCACCGCGGGCATGTCGGAGGCAATGAGGTTTTCGCCCTCGCCCAGCGCCACCAGCAGGGGGCTGTCTTTGCGCAGGCAGTAAATCTCGCCGGGGCGGTCGGCAAACAGGATGCCGAAGGCGTAGGAGCCTTTGAGCATGTCGCGGGTTTTCAGGATGGCCGCCAGCGGGTCGCCCTCATAGAAGTAATCCAGCAGCCGCGCCGCCGCCTCGGTATCGGTCTGCGAAACAAAGCTTACGCCTTTTTCGCCCAGAAAGGCCTTGACAGCCAGATAGTTTTCGATGATGCCGTTGTGTACCAGCGTTATCTTGTCGGTGCTGTGGGGGTGGGCGTTCACATCCGAAGGTTCGCCGTGGGTGGCCCAGCGGGTGTGGCCGATGCCGCAGCCCGAGTCGGGGCGCTGGGGAGTGACCTTTGCGTCAAGGTCATCCAGACGGCCCTTGGTTTTTATCACGGTAAAGCCCTCGCCGCCGGATAAAGCGATGCCGGCCGAGTCATAGCCACGGTATTCCAGGTTGCGCAGCCCTTCCAGCAAAATTTCTGCGGCGCAGCGGCTGCCGGTATATCCAACAATTCCACACATATGTTCAATATTCTCCAGTTCATAATAATGGCGGGCGGCGCGGCCCCGCGCCATGAGGGCAGGGCAGGGGCGCCCGGTAAAAGTCGGTTGTTCTGCTTCCTCTTTCATACGATATTGTCACACGGTTGCCCGTGGATTTGGCCGTAATCTAACGTCCCGAGGAGAATGGAACGGGGAGGTACCCGCCGAATGCTCGAATTTCCTCCCACCTCGTCAACCGCCGGTTATCCCCGGCGGTGCATGGCGCTTTTCACGTTGCAGGATATCCTTCTCACCCCCTTAAGCTGTGTTGTGTAATATACCGGCCTCCAACACCCCCTTCGTGGTGGTACCGCTTGCTTTCAAAGCTGACAGGTTGTATAATTTTATACAACCTGTGTCTTTAACAGTATAGCAGATTTTTCAAAGAATGCTACAGTTTTTTTACTTTTTTTGAGGGCAAAAATAACTTTTATTTTTGGGCCGGACGGGGGCGGCGGGCAGCCCCGCGCCGCCATAACCTTGTGGATGCAGAAAGCCCTATATCCGGCGGCTATTCAAACAAAAACACCCCTTGCTCCTGCCGGTTCAGGGCAAAAGCAAGGGGCGTTCCACAGTGAAATCAGCAGCAGAGCAGCCGTCATGCAGCTATTATTTTAGCATCATTCGGGCGCATTTATACACATCGCCGCAGCCCAATGTGATAACCAAATCCCCCGGCCGGGCGTTTTGCATCACATAATCGGCCATCTCCCCAAAGCCGTCGTACCACACGCTGCCGGGTATCTTTTCGGCCAGATCTTTGGTGTAGATGTTGTAGGTGTTCACCTCGCGGGAGCCCATAATCTCAGACATCACCACACGGTCGGCAATCGAAAGCGCACGGGCAAAATCATCCAGCAGCATGGCGGTGCGCGAGTAGGTAAAGGGCTGAAACACCGCCCACACCTGCCCAAAGCCCATCTCTTTGGCGGCGGTGAGGGTGGCCTCCAGCTCGGCGGGGTGGTGGGCATAGTCGTCGGCGATGGTAACCCCCCGGCGCTCGCCCAGTATCTCGAACCTGCGGCCCGCGCCGCCAAAGAGAGCGGCGTGCTGCGCCACCAGCAGGGGGTCGGCCCCCACCGTGATGGCGGCAGCGGCGGCGGCCACGGCGTTGTACACATTGTGGCGGCCGGGTATCTTCAGCTCCACGCCGGTCAGCTTGCGGCCCCTGTGCATCAGGTCAAAGGAGCAGCGCACCCCGGTGTGCTGCACAATGTTGGCGGCATAGTAATCGTTGGCTTCTGCAAGGCCAAAGGTGATAACCTCTTTCTCCCGCTCCAGCCCCTGCACCGCCTGCATGGCGTTTGGGTCGTCGCCGTTTACAATCAGGGTGCGGCTGGTGAGCTGGGCAAACCGCCTGAAGGATTTTATCACATTCTCCAGCGTGCCGAAGTAATCCAGATGGTCGGCGTCCACATTCAGGATGACCGACACATCGGGGTGAAGCTGTAAAAAGGTATCCACAAACTCACAGGCCTCGCAAACCATGATGTCGGTTTTGCCCAGCCTGCCATAGCCGCCGATGACCGGCAGCTTGCCGCCGATGACGGCGGTGGGGTCGAGCCCCGCGCCCAGCAAAATCTGGGTCAGCAGGGCGCTGGTGGTGGTTTTGCCGTGGGTGCCGGATACACAGACGCAGTCGCCATACCACGAGGTCACAACCCCCAGCAGGCGGGAGCGCTCCCACACCGGCTTGCCCGAAGCCTTGGCGGCCAGCAGCTCGGGGTTATCGGCCATAATGGCGGCGGTATGCACAATCATATCCGCCCCGGCGATGTTTTCAGCCCGCTGGCCCATAGCCACCGGGATACCCAGCTTGCGCACCAATGTAAGTATGTCACTTTCGTTGTTATCCGACCCTGTGATATAATAGCCTTGGGCATGCAAAATCTCTACCAGAGGAAACATACCGGAGCCGCCGATACCGATAAAATGGATGTGCTTTATCCCCTGTGGAATGCTGTCACCGTTTGTTTTCATGCAGGTCATCTCCATATAGTAATTACGCTGTGCGTCGTTTCGTTCATCAACTATTATATTGCCTTTGGCAGGTAAAATAAACACCTTTGCAAAATTATGACACAAAACCGCCCCGCAAGCCACCGGAACCGACATAAATTTTCCAAACGGCCTGCGCGGCGCTGAATAATGATATCAACCCGGTCTAATACTATCTTAGACAAAAGGAGGGGTTGCAGATGACTATTACCGATATTAGAATCAGAAGAACCTATCAGGATACCCGGCTTCGCGCGCTGGTTTCGGTTACGGTAGACCACGACCTTGCAGTGCACGACATAAAGGTAATCGAAGGGCCGGAGCGGCTTTTTGTCGCCATGCCCAGCCGCAAGGATGAAAACGGAACCTTTAGAGATATCGCGCATCCCATCACCCTCGAGGCCCGCAAAACGTTGGAAAACGCCATACTTGAGGCCTACCAGCAGCATATTGAAAGCATGGAGCAGCAGGCCGCCCAGGGGGAAGAATAACCCGCGGGGCGCCGCTGCGTACCTAAAACCCTTTGCTATCCTTACACACACCCTGAACGACCCGGACGGTGAAGCAGATGACAGAACAGCAGAACACAGCCTGCCCGGCCCAGCCGGAGGATACCCGGCCGGAGTTACCGGGCACTGCCCAATCGGCGCTGACGGGTGATACCCGGTCGGCGTTGCCGTGCGTTGTCCAGTCGCCATACGTTGCCCAGTCGGCGCTGCCGGGTGATACCCGGTCGGCGCTACCGAGCTTTGTAGCCGAGATAATCGCCCGGCTTGAGGCGCAGGGGCATGAGGCCTATGCCGTGGGCGGCTGTGTGCGCGACCTGCTGCTGGGGCGGCAGACCTCCGACTATGACATCGCCACTTCGGCTCTCTGGCCGCAGGTGGAGGCCATCTTTGAAAAGACGCTGCCCACCGGCAGCCGCTTTGGCAGCGGCACGGTCCTATTGGCGGGGGGGAGCGCTCAGGTCACTACATATCGCACCGAGCAGGGCTACAGCGACCGGCGCAGGCCCGAGCGGGTGGAGCCCACCCACAGCCTGCGGCAGGATTTGCTGCGCCGCGACTTCACCATCAACACCCTTTGCTGGCACCCCGCACAGGGAGTGCTGGATTTACTCGACGGCTGCGCCGATTTGCGGCGCGGCCTTATCCGTTGTGTGGGCAACCCGCGGCAGCGCTTTGGCGAGGACGCCCTGCGCATTCTGCGGGCTTTCCGCTTTAGCTGCCAGTTGGGCTTTGCCATCGAGCCCCAGACCCTCGCCGCCGCCCTCAGCCTTGCGGATACACTCTCCTTTGTCAGCGCCGAGCGGGTCACACAGGAACTGGATAAAATCCTGCTCTCGCCCCAGCCCTCGCTGGCAGCGCCCCTGCTTGCGGCGCTGCGGGGGCAGCCGCTGCCGGGGGATATCGCCCTGCTGGACCGCTGCCCGCCCTCGCTGGCGGCCCGCTATGCCGCCCTGCTGCGGCTTGCAGGCGGTCAGCCCGGCATCCTCGCCCACAGGCTCAGGCTGCCCGCCCGCCTGCTGGGGGATATCACCGCCCTCGCCCGCCTGCTGGAGCAGCCACCCGCAAGCGACCCACCCGCCATCAAGGAGCAGCTTCGCAGGGTGGGGCCGCCGCTTTTTTTCCTCTGCCTTGATACCTATGCCGCCCTCACCGGGGGCGATACCACCCGGACAAAGGCCGCCGCAGAGGGCATCCTGCAAAGGGGAGAGCCTTATGCCATCGCCCATCTGGCGGTTGGTGGCAGCGATCTGACGGCGCTGGGGCTTGCCGGCCCCGCGGTGGGCGCGGCGCTGGAGCGGCTGCTGGCGCTGGTAATCGCCGACCCCCGGCAAAACCGGCGCGAAACACTGCTGGAAATGGCGCAAGAGCTGAAATGAACCGGCGGGGGAGAGCCCCCCGCCCCAAATAAGTCCCCACTTATAAGAAAAGCCGCCCCGCTGATTGTTCAGGTCAGCGGGGCGGCTTTTTATCAGATGATATATCCGAGGCTTGCCTCCGGGTTTCTGCCTGTAACAGGCAGCTACATCAGCGAAGAGAGAACGCTTGCCTTTGTTACGATGCCCAGCAGCCGCCGTTCATCGTCCACAACCGCCAATGGGTAAGGCGATTCGGCCGCCACCGGCATAATATCCTCCACCGAAACATCAACAGTCGTAGTCGGGACATCCCTTACCATCATCTCAGAAAGGTTCAGGTTTTCCCGCTTGGCCTGTACGGCGTCCAAAAGCGTCAGTATTCCTTTCAGCTTCATCTGGCCGTCGACGACATAAACCGAGGAGATTGCGTTTTTGCGCATCACGCGCAACGCATGGTCAATGCCATCGCTGGTTTTAATCAGGCTGGCAGGCGTCATCATGATGTTCCGCACCGATAAGACCTTGGATTTATCTGCGGAATCGATGAAGCGCCGCACATAATCGTCCGCCGGGTTTGCGCTCATGCCCTCGGGGGTGTCCACCTGTATCAGGCGTCCGTCCCGCAGGATGGCGACCATATCGCCAAGCTGGAAGGCTTCGTCAATGTCATGGGTAATAAAGATGACGGTTTTGCCCAGCTTGCGCTGAATCGAGAGCAGCTCAAACTGCATGTCCTTGCGCACCAACGGGTCCAGCGCGGAAAACGGTTCGTCCATCAGCAGAACCTCGGGGTCGTTGGCCAGTGCCCGCGCAAGCCCGACACGCTGGCGCATACCGCCCGAAAGGTTGTCAATCATGGATTCTTCCCAGCCCTCCAGCCCCACAAGCGTGATGGCCTCTCTGGCCCGCTGCTCGCGCTCCTGACGGCTCATGCCGGAAACCTCCAGCCCGTAGGCGACGTTGCCCAGCACATTCCGATGGCTCATCAGCCCAAAGGACTGAAAGACCATCGCTACCTTGCGCCGTCTGAACTCGCGCAGCTCCTGCTTGGAGAGCTTCATCAGGTCAACGCCATCAAATACAATCGAGCCAAAGGTTGGGCGATGTAAGCGGTTAAAGCAGCGCACCATAGTGGATTTGCCCGACCCCGAAAGGCCGATAATGACAAAAATCTTGCCACGGGGTATCTGCAGGCTCACATCATACAGCGCGGTGGTCACGCCGGTCTTTTTCAATACTTCATCCTTCGCGGCGCCCTTCTGCAGCAGTTCCATCGCTTCTTCGCGGCGTATACCATATAGCTTGGATATATTTTGGGTTTCAATAATCATATCGCTCATGGTTACTCACCGCCTTTCACTTGTTTTTCTGCAAACCAGCCCTGTGTCAGACGGTCGAGAAGGATGGCGAGAATAACAACCGCACTGCCCGCAATAAACCCGCGGGATATCTCGATGCGGTTTACCGCGATGAGCACCTCGTTACCAAGCCCGCGCGCGCCAATCATCGAGCAGGTAACCACCATCGACATCGCCATCATCAGCGTTTGGTTGATGCCGGTCATAATGGTAGGAAGCGCCTGCGGCACCTGAACCTTAAAGAGCATCTGCCCCTTTGTGGAACCAAAGGAGCGCGCCGCCTCCACCACCTCGGCGTTCACCTGCCGGATGCCGAGGCTGGTCAGGCGAACAACCGGAACCATGGCGTAGATAACGGTTGCAATGACGGCCGAAGCCGACCCCATGCCAAAGAAGATAACCGCCGGAATGAGATAGACGAAAACCGGCATGGTCTGCATCATGTCCAACAGCGGCCTTGCCGCCCGGTTGGCCCGGTCTGAGCCCGAGAGCAGCACGCCAATCGGCAGGCCCAGCAGCAGCGCAATGGTCACGCCGGCTAGCACAATCGAAAGGGTCAGGTTCATCAGGCCCCACAGCCGGAACATGCCGATGATGCACAGCAGGACGCTGTAAAAGATGCCGGAGCGCAGCTTCTTATGCCCCTTCCATCCCAGAAAAAACACAAGAGCCACCAGCACAAACCAAGGGATATGGTTCAGAAGCCAGTTGATAGCGCCCACAAAATTGGTGAGCCCCGCCTTGATGCCGTCAAAGAACACGGAGTTGTTGGCGGCAAAGCCGCGAACCGCCCTGTCGATGGCGTCGGTATCTAAAGTGATTGCGAAAGGAAAATCAAAAAGCCAATCCATATTGCCTCCTTATCCAATCGCCGTGTACAGTTTGTCAGCCTGCTCTGCTGTCAACCAGGTTTCCACCATATCGCGGTGCTCCTTTAAGAACCATTTCGCCGCCGTTTTGTAATCCGCGCCGGTGTCCTCTATATAAGCGAGGGCCTGGCTGGTCAACGCGGAAGATGTCTGATACTTGGAGAGAAACGCCACAAATTCGGGGTCGCTCTCATAAAATTCGTTGCTGGTGCAGATGGTAACCCGCACCGAGGGGCATTCTGTTTTGCCCTCATGGAATAGCTCGGGATCATAGGGCTCATCCTCAAGAAGGACGAAATCGTATTTACCCAGCAGCCATGTGGGCTCCCAATAATAGGCTACCACCGGCTCGCCCCGGTCGTAAGCTGCTACCAACACGGCGCTGGTGGCGGCGTCGGTGCCCGGCTCAATATAATTATAGGCTGTATCCAGGCCGTAATGCAGATATTTTTTGTGAATAATCTCGGTAATCTCCCAGCCTGCGATGCCGCCGTAGATAATCCCCTTGGAGGCGTCCTCGGGGTCTTTGAACAGCGAAGCATAGTCCTTAAGGTCCTCCACCGTTTTCAGGTCGGGGGCCATCGGCTCGATGCCGCGCGCGGGGTCGCCTTCAATTACATAGCGCGGCACATAAAGCCCCTGCGCATTGTCGTCAAAATTGACGCCAATCTCTTTGAGAGCGTCCGCCTCAATGTCGCTGGCGTAGCCGGAGAGGTTGTCGGTCCACACCTCCATGTGTACGTCAATCTCGCCCTTTTTCACCGCTTCATGGGTGATGGGGGTGCTGCCGGATACCTCTGTCCACTCATAGCCGAACACAGTTTCCGCCACTGTTCCAGCCACCGCATTGTGGAACAAAATCGAATCCCAGCCAACATCGGCAAACCGCAGGGTCTTTGCCGGCTTGGCCGGGGCGCACCCCGCAAAAGCGCTCACCAATATAATCAATGCCATAAACACAAGAGAAATCTTACTTGCTTTTCTCATAAATTCATCTCCTTCTTTTTCATAACTGGCCTTAGTGACATCCCCTATTATAACATTAAGTTGTCAGTTCGTCAAACTGCCAACTCCATTTTTTTACAGGTTGGCACAATCCCCCCCTTTTTTTTGGCACAATAGATGCAGAGCGGCTACCCAACAAACCCCGATTTGCTTTGACCCAATCCGGTCTTTATGATAGACTAAAAGCATTGCAGCAAGCGCTTGTTTAAAATATATAAAATCATGGTGGAGCAGCATGGAAAGAAACAAAAAAGCTACTTTTCCCATTTACCGCAAAATCGCAATCAACATTGCTCAGGATATCGTGAGCGGCAAATATGTTGAAGGGCAAACCCTATCCGGGCGCACCGTCCTTTCCTCCCAGTACAGTGTTTCTCCCGAAACCATACGCAAGGCCGTCTACCTGCTCAAGGATGTGGGCATCCTCGACATCGAAAAAAACAGGGGAGTGCTGATTCGCTCTGTCCGCGAGGCGGCTCAGTTCATCCAGCAAAGTCAGGAGATGCAGAGCGTTTCCGACGTGAAGAAAGAGCTGTTCACTTGGATGGAGCGGCAGATCAGCGAAACCTCCGCCGCCATGGAAAAGATGCAGTTCATCATCAACGCGTCGGAGCGGTTCAAGAAATCCACCCCCTTTGTTCCCTATGAGATTGTGGTGCCCTCCAACTCCAGAGTGGTGGACAAAAGCATCAGCGACCTGAACTTTTGGCACAAGACCGGCTCCACCATCATTGCCATCGAGCGGGGGGACCGGATTATTCTTTCCCCCGGGCCGTACTCCTCGCTGCAGATTGGGGATATCCTCTATATCGTGGGGGATGAACAGGCGCTGCGCGCCGCCATCCACTTGGTCACAGTGGCAAGCGATATCAGCTAAGTTGAATAAAAGATAAACAAAGGGCTGCGGTTCTCAGGAACCGCAGCCCTTTGTTTATTGTGGGAACATTATATGTATGTATGCAAAAGGGGGAGTTACCAAAGCAAAAATATAGCCCCGCCATACCGGAATTTTAGGCTGGGCACGGGACTTCACCCCCAAAGCCCCGCCGCTTTTCAGTACTCCACAACAACCGTTTCTTCTTCGCTGTCGCTCGAGGAGAGCAGCAGCCCGGCTTCCTGCTCGGGCAGGCTGGCTACCTCGCGCAGGCGGCGCTGTATCTGGCGTGTACGCACCCCAACCAGCTTATCCAGCTCGCTGCCGGCCTGCTCGATGCGCTGTTGGGTGGCGGACAGCACCTTGCCAAAGGTTTCAAACTCGGTTTTAACCGCCCCCAGCACCTTCCACACCTCGCCGGAACGCTTCTGGATGGCCAGTGTGCGAAAGCCCATCTGCAGGCTGTTAAGCAGCGCCGCCATGGTGGTGGGGCCCGCGATGTTGATGCGGTAATCCCGCTGCAAGACCTCTACCAGCCCCCGGCGCACCGCCTCGGCATACAGCCCCTCAAAGGGCAAAAAGAGGATGCCGAAATCGGTGGTGGCGGGCGGGTCTATGTACTTATCCCGAATGTCCTTGGCCGACTGCCGGATGCGCTGCTCCAGCAGCTTGCCCGCGGCGGCAATCTGTTCGGAATTGCCGCTGTCGTAAGCGTCCACCAGCGCGGCGTAAGCGTCGGCGGGGAACTTTGCGTCAATCGGCAGGTAAACCGCCCCATCGTCGCCCCCCGGCAGCTTCACGGCATATTCCACCGGATTTTTGCTGCTCTTTTTGGTCACCACATTGGTTTCATACTGCTCCTCCGAGAGTATCTCCTCCAGGATGGCGCCAAGCTGAATCTCGCCCAGAATGCCCCGGGTTTTCACGTTGGAAAGCACCTTCTTCAGGTCGCCCACCCCGGTGGCCAGCGTCTGCATCTCGCCCAAACCCTTATACACCTGCTCCAGCCGCTCACTTACCAGCCTGAAGGACTGGCTGATGCGGTCCTCCAGCGTCTTTTGCAGCTTTTCGTCCACTGTGGCCCGCATCTGCTCCAGCTTTTTGCTGTTGTCCTCCTGCAGGGCGGTCAGGCGGTTTTCCACCGTGGCGCGGATGCCGTCCAGCTTCTGCTCGTTCTGCAGCGCAAAGCTTTTAAACCGCTCGTCCAGCAGGCGGAGCTGGTCGCTCACCGTCTGCTGCAGGGTGCCCTGCCGCAGGGTAAGCTGCTCGTTGAGCTGGGCCAGCCGCTGGTTCTGCATCTCGAAGCCCTGCCGCTGGGTGCCGCTCATCAGCTCGCCCAGGCCGCTCACCGTGCTCTGCATCAGCTGCCCGGTTTCCTGCCTCGAGTGGCGCAGTTCGGCGGCAAGCTGCTCCTTGAGCTGCTCCATCTGCCGCAGCTGCTCGGCAACCTCGGGTGAAGGCCCGCGCCGCCCAAGGCCCTTTACCGCCAGCAGCGTGACGACCGATACAAATAGCGAAACGGCCCCCAGACCAATTGCGATATATTCCAACATTTCAAGCATCCTTTCTATCTGAAACCCTGCGGTTTGTCGCATCCCGGTCAAAAGAGTCAAAAGGGCCGAAGCCCCGTAAAACAACTTTATATGCCATTTTTGCCGCGGACGATGGGGAAATCCCCGCAAATTCTTCTTTTCACGCAAAGTAAAATGACCGTCTGTCGGTTATTATACCATGCCTCAAGGAGGCATGGTATAATTCGCCATCGCCGTACGGCGGGCATTAAGAAATAAAAACTAAAATAACCGCTGTGCGGTTATTTTACCATGGCCAGCGCCTCAATAGCAATAGACCGGCCTGTGTATATCAAACCGCCTTTCTCACATACTAAAACAGATTTAAGCTGCCAGATTTATGCTGCGGCCGGCGATTGCACAAGCAAAGGGGGGTAAAAACACCGTTGGAACGCCGTGAACCCTACGCCCTCCTGTGGGCCGCAACACTGTTCACCCTTTTTGCGGGCGTGCTGGATTTAGCCGCCGCCTTTTCCTACTACCTCTATGAAGCGGCGGCTGTGCTGCTGGCAATCACGCTGGCCGCCACCCTCCTGCGGCGGTACGGCCTGCACCCCGCCGCCATAACGCGGGAGTTCGCTGCGCAGCTAAAGCCGGGCGGGCTCTGGTTCTATTCGCTGCTGCTCTACCTGCTGTGGGATATAGTGGGTGTTTTTTACTCCCCGGCACCCCGGGCGGCCCTTGCCAAATATCCCGCCGTGCTGGCGGTGCTGCTGCTGGCGGTGGCCATGCTTCTGTGCATCGACAGCCACCGGCGCATCGACCAGGCGCTGCTGACCGTTTTCGCGGCGGCGGCGCTGGCGGCGGTGCTGGCGGTTTTCAGCTACTTCCTCCCGGTGCTCTACCCGTTGCAATACACCCTGCGGCTCACCCTGCGGCGGGATTATAATGTCTTTGCCACCACCCTGCTCATCGGCTGCTGCTGCGGGGTCTACCTGCTGATACAGGCACCCCTGCAGCGATGGGTGCGGTGCCTCGCCATCGGTGCGGCCAGCGTCCTCTTTACCACCGTATTGCTGCTCAGCGGCTCAAGGCGCACCGTGCTGCTGCTCTGCCCGGCGCTGGGGGCCACCGCCGTCGTCTGGCTGCTGCGGGAGCTTTCTACACGCAAAAGCGCCCTTTGGGCAGGCGGGGGAGTGGCTGCCACCGTGGTGGCGGCGGGGCTGGCGACCGCCATGACGGTCAACGCCTTTTCGGGCTATATGCAGCAGCTTTACGAGGTCCACGGCGAGCAGGGGGCGGTGGCAGGCGGCGGGGGCGGCACCTCGCTGGAGGAGCGCTACGACACCATCAGCGACAGCTCCATGCTGGCAAAACGCCTGATTATCTGGGATATCGCCCTCGATGAGTTAAAAAGCTACCCCCCCGCCCGGCTGCTGGTGGGCAAGGGCAGCGGCTACAACATGCATCTTTACGATATTACCCCCGACCGGCGGCTGCAGGAGGCCTACGGCCCCAACCACGAGATTGCCGGGGCGCTGTCGGCCCACAACTTTATACTGGCCGACCTGCTGGACGGCGGGCTGATACGGCTGGCCCTCGGCCTGCTGATGCTGGCCCCGCTGCTGCGCTACGGCTGGGCGATATTGCTCCAGCAGCCGGTGAACGCCGCCCTCTACCTGCTGGTTTGGGCGGTGGTACTGGCCAACAACCTGATATCCAACCGCTACGGCCTTGTATATGACAAGTTTTTCTGGATTTTCGCGGTGCTGCTGCTCAAGGAAGCGCGGCGCATCCAGCAGTCTGACCGCAGAATAGTACAGAGGCGGTGAAGGGTATCAAAAAGGTCTGCATCATGACCAGCGTCCACCCCCACGACGATATCCGCATCTTTCACCGGCAGGCCAAAACCCTGCGGGACGCGGGCTACCGGGTAGTCATCCTCTGCACCGACTACGACGGGGTCAAAGAGGGGATAGGCTTCATCCGGCTTCGGCTGCCACAGGATAGATGGGGACGGATGCGCCGGGCCTCCCGGGTCTTTTACAAAGCCGCCCTCGCAACCGGGGCGGATATCTTTCACCTGCACGATCCCGAGCTGCTGCCCGCGGGCAGGCGGCTGGCCCGGCAGGGCCACAAGGTCGTCTACGACATCCACGAAGACCTGCCCCTGTCGCTGCTGGATAAACGGTGGATACCCGCCCCGCTGCGGGGCCCTGTGGCTGCGGTGGCGGGCTGGGCCGAAAAGAGGCTGGCGGCAGGCGTGAGCCTCTGCATCGCCGCCACCGAAGAGATTGCCCGGCGGTTCCCCGGCGGGGTGGCGGTCTGCAACTACCCCGACCACCGTGAGTTTACCCGTGAGCACCAGCCCTTTGAGCAGTGCAAGCCCCAACTGGCCTATGTGGGGGGGATTACCGCCTCCAGAGGGGTGTTCACCATGATAGACGCGGTATCCCGCACCGAGGCCAAGCTGCTACTGGCCGGCCGCTTCGACGACCAGGGCATCTTTGAAAAGGTCAAGCGGTTTTCCGGCAACGGTCAGGTGCATTATATGGGGGTGTTGGGCAGAGAAGAGGTGGGCAAGCTGCTTTCAGAGAGCATGGCGGGACTGCTGCTGCTGGCCCCCACCGCCGCCTACCAGCGGGCGCTGCCGGTTAAGCTGTTTGAATATATGCTGGCGGGCCTGCCGGTCATCGCCTCCGATTTTCCCCTCTGGCGCAGCCTTGCGGGGGAGGAGTGCGCCGTCTATGTCAACCCCGAAAATCTGGCGCAGGTGGCCTATGCCATCACCGCCCTCATCGGTGACCCCCAGCGGGCGGCCAAAATGGGGCAGGCGGGGCGCAGCCGGGCACTGGAGTGTTACAGCTACGCCACACAGGCCGAAATCCTGCTGCAAAGCTACCGCGGGGTTTTGGGTGAAGAATAGCGTTATCCACCCGGCCCCCGAAGGGGGCACGCCAGCAGTATCAAGGATGAGAGGTGCCAATATGAGAATCATGCTGATTAACCACTATGCCGGCTCGCCCTATATGGGCATGGAGTTTAGGCCCTACTATATGGCTGCCGAATGGGCCAAAGCCGGGCATGAGGTGACCATTATTGCCGCCGACCACAGCCACCTCAGGCTGGCAAACCCCAAAATCAGCCGCAATTTTGAAGAACAGGATATCGACGGCATTACCTATTGCTTCGTGGCCACCCCCGACTATGACAACAACCTCACCGGACGCAGCCGCAACGTGATGGCCTTTGTGCGCAAGCTCTACTTCGAGGCAAGTACGCTGGCGCAAAAATACCGTCCCGAGGTGGTCATCGCCTCCTCCACCTACCCCTTTGACAGCTTCGCCGCTCACCGCATCGCCGGGCAGACCGGCGCACCGGTGGTTTTTGAGGTGCACGACCTCTGGCCGCTGACCCAGATAGAGCTCTATAACTACAAGCCCAACCACCCTATGGTGCTGACGCTTTCCTACGCCCAGCGGCAGGCGGTCACCAAGGCGGAGGCGGTGGTTTCTATCCTGCCCTTTGCCGACCGCTACTTTAAAGAGCAGGGCCTGCCGGTCAGGGAGTATGTGCATATCCCCAACGGCATACGCACCAAGCACAAATCGGTGCCGCCGCCCCAGCAGCATCTGCAGCTCATCCGCCACAAGCGTGAAAAGGGCCGGTTTGTGGTGCTCTATTGCGGCAGCATCGGCCCCTCTAATGCGCTGGACGAGCTGGTGATGGCCGCCAAGCAGCTGGAGGACCGGGCTGTGGTGGTGCTCATCGGCAACGGGGGCTATAAAATCAACCTCAAGCGCATTGCCCGGGAGCACTGCATCAGCAACCTGCTGTTTCTCGACAGTGTGCAGCGCGACCAGCTGCCGGGGCTTATGGAGCTGGCCGACTGCCTCTATCTGGGGGTGAAGGATAGCCCCCTCTACCGTTACGGGGTGGGGATGAATAAAATCTATGACTATATGTTGGCAGGCAAGCCGATTTTGGCGGCCCTTTCAGCTGCCAACGACCCGGTTGCCGAGGCGGGCTGCGGCCTCACCGTGCCCCCCGGCGACCCCGAAGAGATTGCGCTGGGCATCCGGCAGATGATGGGGCGGGCCGCCAGCGCGCGCCAGCGCATGGGGCAACGGGGCTATGAGTATGTCACCCAACACCACGACTACCGGGTACTGGCCCAGCAGTTCCTGGGGGTGCTGGAGCAGACAGTGAAACGCAAAGCCAGCCAGCCGCAAGAGCCTGCATGATACCGCAGTATGAC
>JAEWWW010000005.1 GCA_023396215.1 Bacillota bacterium
TGCAGGGGCGGCCTGTGGCCGCCCCTGCATTGGTTTACCAAATAATATCCCATGTGTTTTTCATCCCGGGCGTTTCTTAAAACGGAAAACCGCTGGGAAATTCGCTGAAAACAAATAGCTGCAAGGCCAAAAGCGCAGGAATACTTGATGTATTCCGAGCATTTTGAACGCAGCAGATGCTGGTTTCAGTAGAATTTACCAAGAGTTTGGAGTTTTAAGAAAGCCCCCAATATAAAGGAGATGCCGCAGCATGAATGTCAACGAGCTTGTAACCAGTATCATCAAAGCCACCGAGCCGCCTCTTCCCCAAAGGAAGGATTGGCGCATCGGCTGCGTCGGCGCGGGCTTTATCATGCGGGACTGCCACCTCGCCGCCTACCGGGATATGGGCTTTAACCCGGTGGCCATCACCTCCCGCTCGGCCGAGCAGAGCGCCGAGGTGGCAAAGCTGCACAGCATTCCCACCGTCTATGAAACCACCCGGCAGCTGCTGGAGGACGACAGCATCGAAATCCTCGACATCGCCATTCCGCCTCATGTGCAGCTGGAGGTGGTGCGCGAGGCGGTGCGACGCCCCAACATCAAGGGCATCCTCTGCCAAAAGCCGCTGGCCATGGGCCTTGCCGACGCCCGCGAGATTGTGCGCTTGGGCAAGGAAAGCGGCGTCCCCATCGCCGTCAACAGCAACATGCGCTACGATCAGTCGATGCGGGCGCTCAAGCATCTGCTGGGTCTGGGGCTGCTGGGCGAGCCGGTGCTTGCCACCATCGAGATGCGGGCCATCCCCCATTGGCAGGACTTTCTGCGCCAGTACGATAAGCTGGAGCTGTTCGGCATGGGCATCCACCACATCGATATCTTCCGCTACCTGCTGGGCGACCCCGACGCCATCACCGCCGTCTGCCGCACCGACCCCCGCACCAAATTTGCCCATCTGGACGGCATCACCCAATACACTTACCACTACGACAACGGCCCCATGGCCACCAGTCTGGACGACGTCTGGGCCTGGCCTGAGGAGCCCTGCGAGAAGGATATCTACATCAAATGGCGGATGGAGGGCACCGAGGGCATGGCCACCGGCACCATCGGCTGGCCGGCTTATCCCCAGCGGCAGCCCAGCACCCTGAAGTTCACCTGCAAGGCCTACCCCAACCAGTGGATAGAGCCCCGGTGGGATACCGTCTGGTTCCCCGACGCCTTCCGCGGCACCATGTCCAGTCTGATGTGCGCCATCGAGCAGGGCAGCCAGCCCGAAATCAGCGCCGAGGATAATCTGGGCACCATCGCCTGTGTGGAGGGCTGCTACAAATCGATTCACGAAAAGCGCACCGTCGCGCTGGCCGAAATTCTGGACCTGTCGAGCAAGTAGACAGGCTTATGTGGGCTGCGCGCCCCCTGCACCCCCACGTTGCCTGTGGGCTTCAACAACCTGATAAAATTGCTATAAAGGAGAAACAGCCATGCTGAACGTAGGCATTTTTACCGGCTACTACCCCTACACACTGGATGAAACCATCCGCCGCATCAAAGAGGGCGGCTTCGGCTGTGTGCAGCTTGATGTTTCCTTTAAGGACTGCGACGCCGCCAGGGGCCAGCTCACCAGAGAAAAAGCGGTGGAAATCCGCTCTAAGCTGCGGGCGGCCAACCTGCCGGTGATTGCGGTTTCGGCCTATACCAACTTCATTCACCCCGACCCCGAAAAGCGGGCGGCCAATATCGCCTACTTCAAGATGATGATGGATTTTGCCCACGACCTGGGCTGCCCCTATGTATGCAGCGAAACCGGCACCTACAACGAGCAGAGCGACTGGGTGTGGGATGACCGCAACGCCGACGAAGCGGTTTATCAGGAAGCTCTCGCCATCATCAAGGATATTGTAGCCTACGGCGAGCAGCGCGGGGTCACCTTCCTGGTAGAAAACTATGTCAACAACGTCATCGGCAGCGTCGAGCAGGTGGAGCGCCTCTTTGCCGATGTGAACTCTCCCTACATCGGGCTGATCTGCGACCCCACCAACTATTTCACCCAGAAAAACATTGGCATGGTGGATGAAGAGCTGGAGAAAATCTTTGCGCGGCTTGCCCCCTATATGAAGATTGCCCACGCCAAGGACTGCAAGACCACCGAGGATTTCTCTGAGAAGCACGCCGCCATCGACGCCGACGAATCCCATACCTTCAGGGGCTCGGGCGGGGTGGAGCTGCCCGCCGCCGGCCTTGGGGTGCTCAACTACCCCCTCTACCTCAGCCTGCTGAAAAAGCACCACCCCAACATGCCGCTCATCATCGAGCATCTGGATGAGGGCGATATTCCCCGGGCCAAGGCCTTTATCGACGGCGTATTGCAGCAGACCGGGGCATAACCGCAGGGTGCTTTTCACGCCGCCACACCCCGGCGCCCCTTTGCCTTAAAATGAAACAGGATTTGGGCTTTCTTTTCAGACAGCCCCTGGGGCAAGGCGCGCCGGCCTGGCCGCTTTGCCCCTTTAAAAACCACAGCAAGGAGTATGGCAGATGGCAAAATATTATCTGGGCATCGACCTGGGCGGCACCAACATTGCGGCAGCCGTAATTGATGAGGCTTACAACTTTATTGCCGAGCACAAAAACCCCACGCTGGGCCGCCGCCCCTTTGAAGAGGTGGTGGCCGACATGGCCCGCACCGGCTATCAAACGCTGGAAAAGGCCGGGCTTCCCCTCTCTGCGCTGGAGCATGTGGGCATTGGGGTGCCCAGTAACGTGAACCCCCACAACAAGCATGTGGTGTTTGCCAACAACCTGAACTGGACCGATAAGGACGTTGTGGGTGAGTTTAAAAAGCATATGAACGCCCCCACCTATATCGCCAACGACGCCGACTGCGCCGCCTATGGAGAGGCCCTCGCGGGCGCCGCCCGGGATTACAACAGCGTGCTGATGCTCACCCTCGGCACCGGGGTGGGCGGCGGTATCATTCTGGATAAAAAGATATTTCTGGGGGGCAACGGCTTTGGCTGTGAGCCGGGCCACATGATTATGATGGCCGATGGCCAGCGCTGCACCTGCGGCCGAAAGGGCTGCCTCGAGGCTTACGCCTCGGTCACCGCCCTCATTCGCGACACCGTCTGCGCCATGGCGGCAAACCCCGGCTCGATAATGCACCAGATATGCGGCGGCGATATGACCAGAGTCAGCGGCCGCACCGCCTTTGACGCCGCCAAAAAAGGCGACGCCGCGGGCAGCCTTGTGGTGCAAAACTACATCCACTATCTGGCGGTGGGCATCAGCAGCTATATCATTGTGCTGCGCCCCGAGGTGATCATTCTGGGCGGCGGCGTCTGCAACGAGGGCGATTACCTGCTGGCTCCCCTGCGGGAACAGGTATACAGCCTGCTCTATGCCGCCGACCTCATTCCCCAGACCCCCATTATCCGGGCGGCGCTGGGCAACGACGCCGGCATTGTGGGGGCTGCCTTCCTCGGCTGCCAGTATGAGTAGGGGGGGCTGTCCATGGTACGCTTCGCGGTAATCGGCACCAACTTTATCACCGAGCGGCTGCTCTCGGCAGCGGCCCTGTGTGAAGATTTTGCCCTGACCTGCGTTTACTCCCGCAGCCTGCGGCGGGCGCAGGATTTTGCCCGCCAGTGGGGGGCCTCCCTCGCGGTGGACAGTCTGGAGGCGCTGGCCCAAAGCGACATGGTGGACGCGGTCTACATCGCCAGCCCCAACTGCCTCCACGCCCGTCAGGCGGTGCAGCTTTTGCAAAGCGGCAAGCATGTGCTCTGTGAAAAGCCGGTTGCCACCAGCGGCGCCCAGCTTGAGGAGATGCTCTCGGCCGCGCGGGCAAACGGCCGTGTGCTGCTCGAGGCAATGCGCAGCGCCCACCTGCCCTCGCTGGAGGCGCTGCGGGCGGCCATGCAGAAAATAGGCCCGGTGCGGCAGGCGCATATAAACTACTGCCAATACTCCAGCCGGTATGATAAATTCAAGCAGGGGATAGTGGAAAACGCCTTTGACCCCACGCTGGGCAACGGCGCGCTGATGGATATCGGCGTCTACTGCGTGCATCTGATGGTGATGCTCTTCGGCCCGCCCAAAGCGGTTGCCGCCGGCGGCTGGTTTCTGCCCCGCTCCATCGACGCGGGCGGCAGCGCCCTCTGCAGCTACGACGGAATGCAGGTGCAGGTCGCCTACTCCAAGGTGCACCAGAGCGACAGCCCCAACCAGATACAGGGCGAGCAGGGCACCGTCTTTTTTGGCCCCGCCGCCACCCCCAACGCCGTCTGGGTCGAGTACCGCGACGGCAGCCGGGAGGATATCCCCTTTTCGCAGCAGCCACAGGATATGGCTTATGAGCTTCGGCAGTTTATCCGCCTGATTCAAACAGGGGAAAGCCCCCGCCGCTGGCAGGATTATTCGGTGCAGGCGATGCAGGTAATGGACGAGATGCGCCGTCAAATTGGAATCGACTTTACAATTCGCTGAGTTTTGGCCTATAATGGAGCTACATTTAAAAAATTGGCGTTTTTAGGCGCAGATTGGCGTTACCGCCACAAAGTAGGGGAAACCCGCCGGCTTTGCCCACAGGCCACCGTCCTGTGGGTTTTCAGCCACACCGCCCGGCGGCAGACGGCCCCATAAAACGAGGAGAACGGCAGAGATGATAGCATCGCAACGCATCCTGTATATCATGCAGCGCATCAACGAGCTGGGGGTGGTCAACCTCAAGGATATCGCCCTGCAGTTGGGTGTTTCTGAAACCACCGTGCGCCGCGACTTTGAGAAGCTGGAAAAACAGGGCAAGCTCAAGCGGGTGCAGGGCGGCGCCACCACCAGCGAAGGCCCCGACGCGCTGCTGGATAGCGCACAGCTTACCACAAGGCTAAAGACCAACGTCAACCTTGCCGAAAAGCAACTGGTGGGGGCCTACGCCGCCAGTCTGGTGCAGGAGGGGCAGTGCGTCTATCTGGACGACGGCACCAGCATTCTGCCGCTGGCCGAGATACTGATGCACAAAAAGGTGCATATCGTCACCAACAGCACCCTGCTGCTGCAAAAGGCCCAGCGGGCCGAAGCCGATATCTTTTTGGTGGGGGGGCGCTACCAGCCCTACTACGAACTGGTGGTCGGCCCTATCGCGCTGGAGATTTTGGATAAGTTCCACTTTGACCACGCCTTCATCGGCTGCTTTGGCATCTCGCTGGAAAAACAGGTGGCCTACACCATGGAAACCGACACCATGAGCATGAAAACCCTCGCCATCAAAAACGCCCGGCAAAAGCACCTGCTGATGGATAGCAGCAAGCTGACCAAGGCGGGCTTTTATACCGTCGCCAACCTGAGCGATTTTGACACAGTCATCTGCAACCGCCCCGCAGAGCTACCGGAGGAGCTGCCGCCCAACTTTATTTTGGTCTAATTTGCTCATATTTGCTTAAATATGCTTGTCTACGATTGAAAAAGAAAAACACTTCCGCTATAATGATGGTGAGAAACCAGAATGAGCAGCGGAGGTGTCTTTTTTTATGAAAACACAAGACCCCAGAAAAAGAAGCATGCTGGAAGGCTTTAAAAACGGGCTGATTGTATCCTGTCAGGTGCAGAAGGACGACCCGATTTACACCGAGGATATGGTGGTCAAGATGGCGCAGGCCGCCCAGTGGGCGGGAGCGGTGGGCATCCGTGCCAACAGCCCCGAGCAGATCAGGGCCATCAAGGCGGCGGTCGACCTGCCCCTCATCGGCCTCTATAAAATCTGGCAGCCGGGCACCGACGTGTTCATCACCCCCACCATCGAGGCGGTCAGAGAGGTCTGGGCGGCGGGGGCCGAGATTCTCGCCTTCGACTGCACCGCCCAGCTCAACGCGCAGGGCCACCCCGCCTACGAGCTGCTGCCGGCGGTAAAGGCCGAAATCCCCGAAGCGATTATCTTCGCCGATGTTGCCACCTATGATGAAGCGGTAAGGGCGGTGGAGCTGGGGGCGGATATCGTGGCTCCCACCCTCTATGGCTATACCGCCGAAACCGCCCATATCGAGCACCCGGACCTGCGCGAGTTTGCCCGCATCTGCCGCGATTTGGGCGATAAAGCCTATGTGATGATGGAAGGGCATATCTATTCCCCCGAGGATGCCATCAAATGCCTCTACCTTGGCGCACACGCCGTTGTGGTGGGCAGCGCCATTACCCGCCCCCACCTCACCGCCAAGCGCTTCACCGACCTCATGGGCGGCTACCAGAGCAACTGGCGCGACGCCGAAAAAAAAGCTCACTAGGAACAGCGGGGCGCTTGCCCCGCACAGCGGCTCTTTTCAGATGGCAAGGAGGGTTGACTATGGCAAAATTTAATCTTGACGGGGCCCAAAACGTGGAGGTCAGCCAAAAGCTGCCCTGCGAAAAGACCCCTGCCCAGCAGCTGGCCTTGATGCAGCGGTACACCGACACCCACAGGGCCCACGCAAACAGCCCCAAGGAGCAGCGGGAGGTGGCCTGCCTCTCGGTGCTTTACCCGGCCCTGTTCCGCTCGATTGAGCCCACCGACCTGATTGCCGGGCGCATCGATGTGCTGCCCATCGGCTTTGGCTGCGTCACCTCGCTGGGCGGGGTGGGGCATTACTGCGTCTTTAACAAGCTGCGGCAGCTGCAGGCCGAGCTTGCCGACCCGGCCGACCGCGCCCGCATCGACGGCCTTTACGACTACTGGGCGCAGCACGACCTGAAAACCCAATACTGCAACGATGTATTGCAGCAGGATATCATCGGGCGGTTCATCGACTGCGAAACCCCGCTGATTGCCACCGCGCGCCTCAGCGGCATGATGCTCAACTACCCCCTGCTGCTGGATAACGGCATCGGCGGGCTGCGCGCCCTGCTGGGGGAGGGCCTTGCAAAGCAGCCCCAAAACAACTTTTACAGGGCGGGGCTGCAATGCCTCGACCTCTTTGCCGCCTGCGCCGAAAGCCAGCGGCAGCAGGCGCTGGAGCAGGCCCGGCAGACCGACGATGGGCCGCGCAAGGCCCAGCTTCTGCGTATGGCGCAGGGGCTTAAGGCCATCCAGAGCGAAAAGCCCCAAAGCTTTCACGACGCGCTGCAGCTCTTTTGGCTCTACGCCCTGCTGGCGGGGGTTATCAACTATGGCCGGCTGGACGACTACCTCGGCCCCTACCTGCAGCAGGATTTGGCCGCCGGCGTTTTAACCGAGCAGCAGGCCTACGACTATATCAAAAGCCTTTGGGTGATGATTGAGAACCGCCGCACCACCGTAAACGGGCGGGTGATTGTGGGTGGGTACGGTCGCCGCAACCACGAAGCCGCCGATATCTTTGTACGGCTGGCCCTGCGGGTCGCCAGGGAGGTGCGCTTTGTGGAGCCCCAGTTTACCCTGCGGGTCACCCGGGATATGCCGGAGGAGTTTTTCGACATGGCGATGGAGGCCATCGGCGCGGGGGCGACCTACCCCACCCTCTACAACGACGAGGTCAACATCCCCGCCGTGATGCGGGCGATGCGGGTGGATGAGCAGACCGCCCGGCAGTATGTGCCCTTTGGCTGCGGCGAGTTTGTCATCGCCGGGCAGAGCACCGGCACCCCCAACACCTGCATCAACCTGCTCAAGCTGCTGACCATCGCCCTCAATGAAGGGGTGGACCCCATGGACGGCAAGCACAAGGGCGGCCCGGTGCCGCTGCTGCCCGCCGGGCAGTTGGGCAGCTTTGAGCAGCTTTACGGCCAGTACAAGGCGCTGCTGGATTATTACCTCGACCTCTCGGTGCAGGCGCAGGCTTATTCCTACGAGCTGATGAACCGCGAGGTTTCCTTCCTCTTCACCAGCCTGCTGATGGACGACTGCATCGACCGGGGCAAGGCCCTGCTGGACGGCGGGGTGCGCTATCTGGGCGGCACCAACGAAACCTACGGCAACATCAATACCGCCGACGCACTGGCGGCCATCCGCCATTTTGTATACGACACAAAAAAATACACCCTGCCCCAGCTTGTACAGGCGGCGGCAGCCGACTTTGTGGGCTATGAGCAGCTGCGCAAGGATTTATGGGAGTACGACAAATACGGCAACGATTTGGACGGGGTGGACGGCCTTGCCAACGACCTGTATGAATATGTGGCCAAGGGGGTGCGCGACCGGGGGATAGCCGCAGGGATGCAGTACTACCTCATTGTCATCAGCAACAACCAGCTCAATACCGAATGGGGCCGCCGCACCGCCGCCTCGCCGGACGGCCGCCGCGCCGGGGTTTATATGAACCCTGCCAACAACCCGCAGGGGGGCGCAAGCCGCAGCGGGCCCACCGCCCTGCTCAACTCGCTGGCAAAGTTCGACCCGGGGCTGCATGGCGGCAGCGTGCAGAACATCAAGTTTTCCACCGGGTTTTTCCGCGAAAACCGGGATAAAATTAAGGCCCTCTTTAAAACCTACTTTAACCGGGGGGGCTGTCAGGTGATGGTGACGGTGATTGACAAAGGGGTGCTGGAAAAAGCGGTGCAAAACCCCGAGGATTACCGCGACCTGATTGTGCGGGTCAGCGGCTTCAGCGCGGTGTTTGTCAACTTGGACCCCGACGTGCAGGCCGAGCTGATGAGCCGCACCATGTATGATTGAGGCGGGCGCTATGGATTTGAACGTAATGGAAATCCAGCGCTTCGCGGTGCATGACGGGCCGGGCATCCGCACGCTGGTGTTTTTGAAGGGCTGCGCCATGCACTGCCCCTGGTGCTCCAACCCCGAGTCGCAGTCGCCCAACCGCCAACTGCTGTATGACGCCGCCAAATGCATAGGCTGCGGCCGCTGCGCTGGCGTCTGCCCGGTGCCGGGAGCAATAACGCTGAACGGGCAGGGCAGGCCGGTCTTTGACCGCCATTTGTGCACCACCTGCGGCCTTTGCGGCGAGGTCTGCCTGCAAAACGCCATCGACTTCAGCGGCAGCCGGATGACCGCCGAGGAAATCGCCCGGCTGGTGCTGCGCGACCGGGATTATTACGACCAAAGCGGCGGCGGGGTCACCTTCTCCGGGGGGGAGGCGCTGCTGCAGGGGGAGGCGCTGCTGCCGCTGCTGCGGCTGCTTAAGGAGGAGGGGCTGCATGTCGCGGTGGAAACCTGCGGCCAGTTTCCCGCCCATCTGCTGCCCCCGCTGCTGCCCTGTATCGACCTCTTTTTGTTTGATGTAAAGCACGTCGACCCCGCCCTGCTGCACAGCGTCACCGGCGGCGACGCTGCCCTCATCGACGCCAACCTTTCGGCAATACTGGCGGCGGGCAGACCGGTTGTGGCCCGGGTGCCGGTCATTCCCGGCTTTAACCACAGCCCCGAGGCGATGGAGGCCATCTTCGCCTACTGCGCCGCCAAGGGGATTACCGAGCTGCACCTGCTGCCCTACCACACGCTGGGCAAGGGCAAATACGCCCGTTTGGGACGTCCCTACACCCTCACCGCCCCCATGCTCACCAAGGGGGACTTGCGGCACTACCCGGCGCAGGCGGCAAAATGGGGGATTGACGCGGTCATCGGCGGGCGGTAGCCCACGATAGCCCCATGGGCGATAACTTCCCATTCCCCTCCTTGGAGGGGTGGCGCCCGCAGGTGCCGGGGTGGTTTTGAGAGGTGTTTAACATGGGCATTGGCCCCGCGACAACATTTTCTCCACAGCGGCTGCCGCAGGGGCGGATAGTATCCGCTCGCTTTCACCCTCTGCGCAAGCTTCGCGGGCGGCTGATAGTCGGGCCGATACCAAGTCTGAGCCTCCTCGATATTGGGTAGGGCAACGTAGGGGCGACCAGTGGTCGCCCGCCTCTGCTCATGCCACTGCGGGAAATCATTTTGTGGTAACCAAAAGCATAGCCGCTCCGGCAAGCCGGAGCGGCTATCTGCGTCTTCATCTAGCTACGCCCTGAAAGGGGCTATTGCGGCTGCGCCTCTTGGTCCAGCACCAGCAGGGAGTGGGGGCAATCCTTCAGCGCCGAAGCGGGGAAATGGGGGCCCACGCCGCTCTGGCGCAGCGCCTGCACCGCCTGCCGCTTGTGGGTGCCAAACACCCCCAGATGGATGCACCGGGCCGCCAGAATGTTGCGGATGCCCAGCGTCATGCCGTGGGTCAGCGCAGGCATATCGCCGCTGAAATATTTAGGGGCCACCTCTCTGGTGGTCTGCGAAAGGGGCACTACATGAGCGCCCTGCTCAAAAGCGTCCCCCGGCTCGTTGAGGCCCAGATGCCCGTTCATCCCCAGCCCCAGCAGCATAAAATCGATGCCGCCGCAGCTTTCGATGTGGGCTTCAATCCGCCGGCACTCCCCCTCCGGGTCATCACAGAGGGGGTTAAACAGGCAGATTTGCCCGGCCTCAATGCCCAGCGGCGCAAACAGGCTGCGGTGCAAAAAGTCATGGCAGCTTCCCTGATTGGCGGGGTCGACCCCCAGCCATTCATCCAGCCCCACAAAACGCACCCGGCTAAAATCGGCCCCGCTCTGCCGGGCGGCTATCAACCGCTCAAACACCGGCAGCGAGGAATGCCCCGCCGCCAAACAGAGCAGTGCATCCGGTTTCTGCTCCAGCAGCTTTAGTATGGCTTCTGTGATGACCGCCGCCCCCTCCCGGGCGGTTTGGGTTACAATCTCTTTCATTCTCTTACCCCAGCAGCAGCTCGATGGGATACTTTACCTTTGCGGTAAAGGGCAGGTTGATTTTGCAGCCCTGCTTCGCGCTGGCATAGGCGGCATAAATCATCTCGAGTACCGCGCGGCCGTCCTCGCCGGTCACCAGCGGCTGCTTGTCGTTGCGCACACAGTCGATAAAATGGGCCAGCTCCTGCGGGTAGCCCTGATTAAATGCCTCTTCAAAGACGGTAAAGGTCCAGCCCTGTGTGCCGCCGGCTTTTTCCATGGCGTAGTCGTAGCCGTCCACGCTGTATGTAAGGGCCGAGTTGCCCCGGAACAGGTCGGCGTAGGAAACCCCCTTGTCGCCGTAAACCTCAATGCGGTCATCCATGCCGCCGTGCTTGGCCCAACTGTCCTCGGCAATGGCGGTCACGCCGTTTTCAAACTCCACGATGGTAATGGTGTTGTCGTCGCAATCGGTGATATCCTTGTGGAACACCGTCTTCATATCGGCGTAAACGCTCTTGACCCTGGAGTTGCCGGTCATCCAGCGGAACCACGCCAGCGCATGGCAGCCCATATCCATCATCACGCCGCCGCCCGCTGTTTCCTTCTGGTAAAACCACGGGCTGTGGGGGCCGCTGTGCTTTTCGGCCTGCTTGAGCATATAAACCTCGCCCACCGCGCCCCGCTCCACCAGCGCCCGCACACGCTCATACTTGGGCGCAAAGCAAAGCTCCTCGGCGTACATCAGCTTCAGGCCCCGCTCTTTGCAGGCGGCAATCATCTCGTCGGCCTGCTCCAGCGTCATGGCCAGCGGCTTTTCAATGATGATGTGCTTATTGCTTTTTGCGGCGGTCATGCATGCCTCGTAATGCAGGTAGTTGGGCAGGCAGATATCCACCACATCCACCTCGCATTCGGCCAGCAGCGCGTCAATGCTGTCAAAGGCCTGGGGGATGCCGTGCTCCTCGGCCAGAGCCTGCGCGTTCTTCAGCGTTCTGCCATAAACCGCCACAATCTCGGCGTCGTGGACAAACCTTTGGTAGCTTTCCAGATGGATTTTTGCGATGAATCCTGTGCCCAAAATAGCGACTTTGGTTTTACTCATAGCATACCTCTCCTTTTGATATGATAGGGTTACTACCAGTATACCACGAAAACAACTTCACGCAAATATTATCATATATAAACATTTATATTCATACTTATGCAATTTGCGGGGTTGGCGCACCGCAAACCTGCGGGTAAAGCAAAAAAAGCAGCCATCGGCAAAATGCCGATGGCTGCACAGGCTGCAGAAAACGGGTGGGGATGCGGGGGGCGCGCCCCCTGCATCTTAAAATTCGGCGACATGCGCGGCGAATTTTACCCTTGGCCCGCGCCGACTGCGGCGCGAAACCGGGGGGAATATGGGGGGCACTGGGTGCCCCCCATAAAGCCTGTCGAACCCTTTCGACAGGCTAGGCAGCCGCCGGCAAAATGCCGATGGCTGCATGCACAAAAAATGACGGGCGGCTACCGCCCCGGCCGGTTATTCACGTCCTTAATCAGGTTCAAAAAATACTCCTGCGACTTGGCGTCCAGCTTTTTAATCTCCTGATAAAGCTCGTTTGCCTGCCTGGGGTTTTGGTTGTCATAATCAAAAAACTCCTTGGGGGTTATCCCAAGATATTCGCAAAGATAAAAGAACGTTTTCATAGCGGGATAGTTTTTGGCTGTTTCAATGCCGTTTATATAGTTTGGCGCTTGCCCCAGCGACAGGCTCATATCCCGGGCAGACTGGCCTCTGGTCTGCCGCAAGGTATACAGCCTTTGGGCAAAGGTTTCAATATAGGGGTCTTTATCCATTTGGGCAAACGTTTCAATATCTGTGTCTTTATCCATTTGAATCCCCTCCCTGTGTTATATTTTACAGGGCAATATTTGGAATCCGTTTTTTATTACTTACTATTTCATTTGACTTAGTAGATTTTACATAATATAATTTAAAATATGATAGATTTAACAGAAAGCATAATGGGGGAGTATTTATGCCGGATTACGCCGAGATGTACAAAGTCCTGTTTCGCGCACAGACACGAGCCATCGAGCTTTTGCAACAGGCGCAGCAGGCCGCCGAGGAAATTTACATTGCTTCACAGGAGCCGGATATCCGGTCTTTTCCGACCTTTTCGGCCTTTCGGCACAGCGGGCAGGATAGCGAATAGGCGGTAAAAGCGGCAGCCCCTGCCAAAAGCTGCAAAAAAACAGGACGCGCGGCCCGGTGGCCTGCGCGCCCTGTTTTTTTGCAGCCTTATTATTGTGTCACCGACGGCAGGTTGCCCAGATTGTTGCCCTCGCTGTCGTCGGGCAGCGATTTTAGATATTCGCTGCCGTTGCGGGTGGCGATGCCCACCCCCAGTATGCCGCCCTCACGGGCGCACTTAACGCCCTCTTCCTTGCTGAGGGTGCGTCCGTCGGCAAGCTGGTAGCCGGCAATCCGTCCGCCCTCCTTGACCAGCGCCACAATCTGCTGGGCGTCGGCCCGCGGGGTTGGGATTTCCTGCATCGCTATTCTCGGCAGTTTAGACATATCCATTTTGTTGTCTGACATTGCAAGCTCGCTCCTCTCATTGGCTTTTGGCACGCGCCATTTTTGCTGTACCTTTAGTTTGCCAATTCGGAGGGCGGGTATACTGTTTGGCGGCTTTGCCGCCGCTGCATGCGCAGGGTAGCCTTGCGGAAGAGCGGTCAATCCAATTCTAATAAATAAAAATTCCTGCCACCCCTGCCGCTATCATTAGAAGAATAGGGTTTACTTTCCACTTTCTTAAAGCAAGTAAAGACAGGGCAAACATCGCAGCCATACCATAAAGATAAATACGTGACGCACAACCTGCAAACAGTATTAGATGCACTGTGTGTATGGTAGGATGAGTTTGAAAAATCAATATTGTATTGCAAGAATGCTACGCGAAGTTAAATAGCCGACGCCATCGCCAACACAAATTACGGGGTGGCTTTGCCCCGCCAGATTAGATGCCCTTAACATTAAATTTGAGGCGTTACATGTCAGCATGTAACGCCTCAAATTTTTGCTTCATCCCCTAAATAGTCTCTACCGTATCATAGGGCCAGTCGATGATGCCGCCAAAATCGTACACATTGGTATACCCCAGCTCCACCAGCTTACGGGCGGCGGCCTCGCTCCTGCGCCCGCTGCGGCAATAGAGCAGGATAACCGCCTCCTTGTCGGGCAGCTCTTCCTCGGCCTTTTGTGCAATCTCATAGTCCGGCAGCAGCAGCGCCCCCTCGATGTGGCCCTGTGCAAATTCTTCCTCGGTGCGCACATCCAGCAGGATGTATGCCTCCTGCCCCTGCATCATCTCCCGGGCCTGCTCGGGAGTTATCTTTTGGTAGACGGCGGCTTTGCTTTCGCTCCCCGCCGCGCTCTGCGGGGGCTCCTGCCCGGTTTGCAAAGCGCCCCCCGGCGCGCATGCGGTAGCGCCAAGCAGCGCCCCAAAAGCCAGCAGGGCAACCAGTTTATTATGTTTCATCATATGTCCTCCTTTTTGGGCCGCCGCAAGGGCCGGTTTTAGTCCTCGCAGCAGTAGTGCTCCTTAAGCACCGCCATCACCTGCTCCACCCGGTGGTCGGCGATGCGGTAGGTCACCTTCTGTCCGGTCTTTGAAAAATCCAGTATCCCGTGGGCCTTCAGCAGCGCCAGATGCTGCGAAAGCGCCGACTGGGTGATGTTGGGTATCCTTTCGCACAGGCCGCCCACCGTATGGGGACCCTGCATCAGCCGGCATAGAAGCAGCAGCCGGTTTTCATTCGCCAGCACCTTCAGCAGCTGGGCAAGCTCCTTTGCTTTCTCTTCCATCGCCATATTCCTTTCTGTACTTCAGTTGGCAGACGCCCTGTGTCATGGTGCCCATGGGGCAGTAGACACACCAGCTTCGGGGCTTGTAAAGCAGCATGGTCAGCAGACCCAGCAGGGTGGAGGTGAGCATCACCCCATAAAAGCCGAAGGCAAACTGGGCCGCCCACGGGGCCACAAAGGAAACCTCGGCCCATTGCCAGGGCAGCTTAAAGACCCACAAAAGGGTGACTGCCTCTTTCAGGCTGCGGCCTGCAAATACCTGCCAGGTGTTGTAGAGCATCAGGAAAAACATGGTCATAAAAAAGGCCAAAAAGCCATACCGGAACCAAAGCGAGCGTAGAAACCTGGGCGGGGCCTTTTTGCGCGAGAGGCCAAGGCGGCCACCCAGCAGCTCGAAGAGCTGACCCCTGCCGCAGTAACGGTTGCAGTAGGCCTTGTCGCCGCCAAAAACCGCCAGCACCAGCGGGGTGACAAAGCAGATAAGCCCCAGCCAGGCAAACAGAATGTTGAAAAGCCCCAGCAGCAGGTAGGCCGCCGATGCCGCCCAAAGGTAGTCGTACCAATGTTTTTGCTTCAGCATGGGGTCGCCACCTCCCTCGCTGTGATGGCAATCACCTGCGCCGGGCAGGCGGCCTCGCATCTGCCACAGCCGATGCACCTTGCCTCATCCACCAGCGCAAACAGCCCCCTGTAAATCGAGATAGCCCCCAGCGGGCAGCTTTTGACGCAGCTTCCGCAGGCCACACAGCCCTTGCCCACCACTGCTTTTTTCTTGCTTTTTCCCATAAAGCACCGCCGTTCATTTTATATATTAGCATTTACTAATATACTTATATTCAGCGATGCTGTCAAGGGTTCCTCGCGCTTACATGCTCCGCGGAACATGCGGGTGTCTTTTCTGCGAAAAAGGACGTGAAGCGTCTCACGGGCGGGGCTGGGTTCTCCTGTGGCCTTCTCTTGGCGGGGCGGGAATGGGATTATGCCCACCCCCAACCCCCTCCCATTGCCGGGCAATGAGAGGGCGGTACAGTCTCCAAAATGGGAGGGGGCCATTGTGCGGAGGCCTGCGGCCCCCGCACCCCGCAGTTTACACCCGCCACAAGTTACCAAACGAACTACCGGCTGGGTAGAAAAGCACGGGGGTACGGGGGTGTAGCCCCCCGTACCTAATCCCCTTTTCGCGCTTACTGAGCCGTCGGTGCCGTATAACCTCCAAGCGCAAGGGGGGCAGGGGGTGAGCCGCGCGGGCTTTCGGCTTACAACCCGCCGCCGGTTCACAGCAGCCGACAGAGGGGGTGTCCCCGTAAAGGCTGTCGAAAAAGCCGACAGACGCAAAAGCCGCCCCCGGCCGGGGGCGGCTCTTCAGCCTGTCAAAAAAGTGGGCGTGCAAAATGCATCACACAGTGGGCGTTTTATTTCTCCAGCGCCTGCCGAATAGAGCCCAGGATATTCTCGGCGTCCTCGGCCATCACCAGCACAATCTCGCCGGTTTTCATTGTTTCCACCTTGGCGGCCTTGGTCACCTCATACTGGTTGGGCAGGTAGTTCTCAAAGGACTTCTGCTGCAGCTCCACATAGCCTTCAAGGGCCTTGCGCACCGCTTCCTCTTTGCCCTCGGCGGGCTTGACGATGGCAATGCTGTAGGCGCTGATGTTCATCAGCGAGCTGCTGATGGCCATATCCTCCATCATCTCGGCGTCAAGGCCCATCATCTCGAAGGTCATATCGATGGTGCCTTGAAAGCTCTCTTTATCAACTTCCATGGGGTTGTGGGTCAGGGTCAGCTTGCCGTCTTCATCCTTACCGATAACCTCCATGTAGTCATTGTCTTCCTTGTTTCTGGCTTCGGTCAAAATAGCGGTGTAGTCCTTCTTAGGGGCGGGGTCGGGCTGGGGGTCTTTGGGCTGTGTGGCGCAGCCGACTGCAGCAATTGCCAGGGTAAGTATCAAAAGCAATGATAAAATTCGTTTCAAAATAATTACCTCATTTCTGTTTTTAGGGTTCACACAACAAGTGTCGTGATTTTCCCCATTTGCTGCGCGTAAAATTTGGTTATTATTTTGCTTTTTTGTAAACAATCTTGCATGCCCGGCTGTTTATGCGGTAAAAAGCCTTCTTTCGGCCCGGCACAACCCAAAACATTTCCGGTGGGCAGGGGGCTACACCTCCAGCTCCCGCCCGGCGGTTCTCAGGCGGGCGATGCGCTCCCTGTAGTCGGGCAGGTACCGCTGCACCTCGGCATAAAAGCGGGGGCTGTGGTTTTTCACCCGGATATGGGCAAGCTCGTGCACCACGATATAATCGATTAAATCCGGGGGCAGCAGGGCGGTGCGGTAGGAGAAGCAGAGGCTGTTTTTCCCGCTGCACGACCCCCAGCGGGTTGCCGCCGAAGTAATCTTCACCCCGGTGGGGGCCACCTGCATCTGCCCGCTGAAATAAGCCACCCGCTCGCCCAGCAGCCGGGCGGCCTCCGCCTTGAGCGCCCCTATCTCTTCGGGGGTCAGGGTGCGCTGGCGGGCCTGCCGCTGCCGCTGCGCCTCCATCTGCTGCTCCAGCCAGCCCCGGTGGCTTTGCACAAGGCTTTCCAGCAGCTTTTGCGGCGCGCCCAGCGGCGCCCGCACCAGCACCTCCAACTGGCGGGTAACCGAAAGCGAAACGGTCTTGCGCCTCGAGCGCCTGATGACCACCGGCAGCTCCATCCCTTTACCCCCGTTCATACTTTTTGCCGCTCAAAGGGCGGCTCGGCTCTTCTTTGCGCCCGCTCCGGTAGCTGCCAGGGGCAGAAGGGGAATACCCCCGCCGCCGTGCCCTCTGGCCATCAACCCGGGCGACAAAAAGCGGCTCTGCGCACATTGGCCGCAAAGCCGCCTTACCTCGGTTTTCGGTTTTCAAAAACACCCTAATAAGAAACAATGATGCCCTTTTCCCCGGCGTAGTAGGACGAAAGCCCCCGCATCTTGAGGATGCGCACCTCGGCGGGCTTGTAAAGGCGCTGCAGCGCCTCCTGGATGAAGCCTGCGTCCTCGGGGTTGTTGCAGTGGGAAATCATAATCGGCTTATCGTAGGACACCTGCTCGCCAATCATCTCCACCAGCCGGTTGAGGGCGTTGCGCGCGCCCCGCACCTTTTCATAAATCTTAATCTCGCCCTTGCCGTTTTCACCGGCGATGGGCCGGATAGAAAGGGCATGGGCAAACACCCCCGCCAGCTTGCTCATCCGCCCGGCCTTGACCAGATTGTCAAAGGACTGCAGGATAAAACGCAGGGTAAGGCTGTCGCGGTAATGCTCAATTTTCTCCACCATCGTTTCAAAGCTGTGCCCGCCGGCCAGAACAAACTCCCGCAGCTTGAGCACCAAAAGGCTTTGGGTGGTAGAGGCCGCGAGAGAATCCACCACATGGATTTTCTTGGTGGGGTCCTCCTCCAGCACCATATCCCGGCCAACCAGCGCGCTGTTATAGCTGCCGCTGAGCTTGGAGGAGAGGGTCACCGCAAAGCTGACCTCAGCCTTGCGAAACTCGCGGGCATATTCTTCGGGGGAGGGGCAGGCAGTCGAGCTGGCGGTGGCGCTTTCCTTCATCGCTTGCAGCAGCCGGCTCACATCCAGCCCGGTATCGTCCACAAACTCCTTGCCGCCCACGTTGATAATCAGCGGCACGGTGACAAAGTCTACCCCCTGCACCAAATCCATCTCTTCGTTCAGGTCGCAGCAACTGTCTGCAATAATTCTAAAATCCATCGTCTTCTCCCCACGTATATTTTCTTTAGCTATATTATGTAGTTATAAATACTATATTACAAGAATATTCCAATTTGTCAATAGCTTTCAGAACCACATTTCTCTGCTTTGATATCATTTTTTACCGGCGGCCGCTCTATACCAATACCATCCCCGGGCCGGGGGGCTTTTAAACGGGGCCGTGGCGGGTTTATCATCCAAGTGACCGCATGATACCATGTCCGTAAGGCGGCATGGTATCATGCGCCATCACCGCAGGTGGGTATCGGGATAAATGTACAATAGCTGTTTTGCAGCCATTGTACCATAATTATCGCAAGGATAGTATTAGGATATTTTGATATTTTTTACCCCTCGCTTTGTGGGTAAAGCCCAAATAAAGCCCAAAACCCGGTAAAACAAAAGCGCAGGAGTCAAAGTCCTGCGCCTTTTTAGCAGAAAAAGGGTGGCGGCGACGGCAGACGGCCCCGGGCCGCTCCCGTATCTTCGGTTTAAAGCTCCTCTTCGGGCTGGGCCCGCTCGGCCCGAATCTTGATAATCCTTCGCTCGTCGGCCTCCAGCACGGTGAAATCCACTCCGGAAAGCTGCACCGTGGGGTGCTGGCCGGGGCCGGGGATATAGTCCAGCGCCTCCACCAGCAGGCCGCCAATGGTTTCGCATTCGGTTTCGTCCGGCAGCTCGATGTCCAGCAACTGCTCCACATCGTCCAGATAGAGGCTGGCGTCCAGCGTATAGGCATTTTCGCCGATGCGGGAGGATTCCTCCTCCTCGTTGTCATATTCATCCTGAATGTTGCCGAAAATCGACTCCACCAAATCCTCCATGGTCACAATGCCGGAGGTGCCGCCGTATTCATCCACCACCACCGCCAGATGCAGCTTTTGGGTGGTGAACTGGGTAAAGAGGTCGCGGCAGCGGGTGGTTTCGGGCACATAGAGCGGGGTGCGCATAATCTCCCGCAGTGAAAACTGCTCCACCCCCTGCATAATCAGCGGCAGCAGGTCTTTGACATACAGCACCCCTTCGATGCTGTCCAAGTCCTCCTGATACACCGGGATGCGGGAATGCCCCGCCTTCAGGACAACCTCCATCACCCGCTGGATGCCGCTTTCAATCTCCACGGCGGTCAGGTCGGTGCGGTGGGTCATGACCTCCTCCACCGTGCGGTCGTCAAACTCAAAGATGTTGTTAATCATGTGGCGCTCGCTGGCGCCGATGGTGCCATCCTCCTGCCCGGCGTCAATCAGCAGGCGGATTTCCTCCTCGGTAACGTTGGCCTGGGGTTGGTCGGGGTTTGCCCCCGCCAGCCGCACCAGCAGCGCGGCGCAGCCCTCGGCCAGCCGGGCGAGGGGGCTGAAAAGCCAGTATGCCAACTGCACCAGCGGCAGCAGCCCATAGGCCATCTGCTGGGGAAAATGCGCCGCCAGCCGGGCGGGCACCACCCTGCAGAGGGTGAGTATCACAAGGGCGGTTCCGACAACGGCCAGCAAAAGGCCAAGGGGCAGCGCCACCCCCATGCCAAGGCCCAGCCCCGCGAAATACCGGGCAAGACCGGCCCCCGCGCTGCCATATACCGGCAGCGCCGCCGCCAGCGCCAGACACCAGCGGGCCAGCTCGACGCTCAGCCGCAGCCGGGCGGGGTGGGCCAGCAGCCGCTGCACCGCCGTGGCGGCGCGGCTTTCCTCGGCTTCCTTCTTCAGCTTTTGGTCGTTGAGGTTCACCATGGCCTCGCAGCCCAGGGTGAGCAGCGCTGCCAGTATCAGCAGCGCCGCAGGCTTTGCGGCGGTAAGTATTCCCATACTGTCGGGGGGCATAAGCTGCTTCTCCTTTTGCCGATGATCGGCCTTTTGTTTGCGCGGCAGCCGGGCCCGGCAGGGCCGGGGCGGCGGTTCTGCCATTTTATCCCTGTTGCTATCTGATAGTAATAGTAGCTCACCCGGTGTAAAAAGTCAATTTCCTCCTTGTTTTGTAGCCTGCAAACAACCTTTTTATCCGGCTGACAGTATTTACATACTCCTGCAACTATGATAAAATCTAGGGTGGTAATTTGTATGCGGGTTATCGGCCGGGAGATACAAGTGATACAAGTTAAAAATGCCAAGGGAGGACTTAATAAAATGGCGAGAAAAATGAAGACCATGGATGGCAACAACGCCGCCGCACATGTTTCGTATGCGTTTACCGATGTTGCTGCCATCTACCCCATCACACCGTCATCGGTCATGGCGGAGGTAACCGACGAGTGGGCGGCCGGGGGCCGCAAAAACCTTTTTGGCCAGACCGTTAAGGTTGTTGAGATGCAGTCTGAGGCAGGCGCCGCAGGCACCGTTCACGGCTCTCTGGCCGCCGGTGCGCTGACCACCACCATCACCGCTTCTCAGGGCCTGCTGCTCATGGTCCCCAACATGTACAAAATCGCAGGCGAGTTGCTGCCGGGCGTTATCAACGTTTCTGCCCGTGCGGTTGCTTCTCACGCACTCTCAATCTTTGGCGACCATTCCGACGTCTACGCCTGCCGCCAGACCGGCTTTGCCATGCTCTGCTCGGGCAACGTGCAGGAGGTCATGGACCTCGGCGCCGTGGCACACCTTGCCGCCATCAAAGGCCGGGTACCTTTCCTGCATTTCTTTGACGGCTTCAGAACCTCCCACGAGGTACAGAAGATTCAGGCATGGGATGACGAGCAGCTTCGCGAGCTGGCCGACTTCGACGCCATCGACGATTTCAGAAGAAACTGCCTGAACCCCGAGCGCCCTGTGCTGCGCGGCTCTGCCCAGAACCCCGACATCTTCTTCCAGGCAAGAGAGTCTTCCAACAAGTTCTACGACG
Source organism: Bacillota bacterium (assembly GCA_023396215.1). Taxonomy (GTDB): domain Bacteria; phylum Bacillota; class Clostridia; order Oscillospirales; family Ruminococcaceae; genus Heteroruminococcus. Next base: position 21,021 of record JAEWWW010000005.1, read on the forward strand.
CTCTGCCCGCCATTGTGGAAGAATACATGGGCAAGGTCAACAAGATGATTGGCACCGACTACGGCCTGTTTAACTACTACGGCGACAAAAACGCCGAGCATGTTATCGTCGCCATGGGCTCGGTCTGCGACACCGCAGAAGAAACCATCGACTACCTTAACGCAAACGGCGGCAAGGTCGGCCTCATCAAGGTTCGCCTGTACCGCCCCTTCTCTGCCAAACACCTGCTGGCCGCGCTGCCCGACAGCGTAAAGACCATCTCTGTGCTGGACAGAACCAAGGAGCCCGGCTCTCTGGGCGAGCCCCTGTATCTGGACGTCGCCCTTGCGCTGCGTGACTCCAAGTTTGCTTCCACCCCCATCTACTCCGGCCGCTACGGTCTGGGCTCCAAGGACGTAAACCCCGCCCAGATTATGGCCATCTACACCAACGCCGCCAGCGGCAACGCCAAGCCCCGCTTCACCGTGGGCATCGTGGACGACGTTACCAACCTCTCGCTGGATGTTGTGGACGCTCCCGACACCACCCCCGTTGGCACCACCAGCTGTAAGTTCTGGGGTCTGGGCGCGGACGGCACTGTGGGCGCAAACAAAAACTCCATCAAAATCATCGGCGACCACACCGACATGTATGCACAGGCATATTTCTCCTACGACTCCAAAAAGTCGGGCGGCGTCACCGTTTCTCACCTGCGCTTTGGTAAAAAGCCCATTAAGTCCACCTACTTTGTCAAAAAGGCTGACTTTGTGGCCTGCCACAATCCCTCCTATATTGACAAGTACGATATGATTTCCGACCTCAAAAAGGGCGGCACCTTCCTGCTCAACTGCGGCTGGGATATGGCCGAGATTGAGGAAAAACTGCCCGGCTATGTAAAGAGATACATTGCCGAAAACGACATCAAGTTCTACACCATCGACGGTGTTTCCATCGCCAGAGAAATCGGTCTGGGCGGGCGCATCAACACCATCCTCCAGTCGGCCTTCTTCAAGCTGGCCAACATCATCCCTGTTGACGACGCCATTAAGTTCATGAAGGACGCGGCCACCAAGTCCTACGGCAGCAAGGGTGAAAAGGTTGTCGCCATGAACCACTCTGCCATCGACCGCGGCGTCGAAGGCATTGTCGAGGTCAAGGTTCCCGATTCCTGGAAGAGCGCCACCGGCAGCCTGATTCATCACAAGGCCACCGGCAGCCGTGAAGATCTGGTCAGCTTTGTCAACGACATCCTCATCCCGGTCAATGCGCAGAAGGGCGACGATCTGCCCGTATCCGCCTTTGCCGGCCGCGAGGACGGCCATATGCCTCAGGGCTCCTCTGCTTATGAGAAGCGCGGCATCGCCGTTGACACCCCCTGCTGGATTTCCGAGAACTGCATCCAGTGTAACTTCTGCTCCTATGTATGCCCCCATGCCGTCATCCGCCCCGCTGTGCTGACCGAGGAAGAGGCCGCCAAGGCTCCCGCCGGCACCAAGCTGATGGATATGGTCGGTATGCCCGGCTACAAGTTCGGCATCACCATCTCGGTGCTCGACTGCACAGGCTGCGGCTCCTGCGCCAACGTCTGCCCCGGCAAGAAGGGCGCCAAGGCCCTCGAGATGAAGCCGCTGGAGAGCCAGCTGGCCGAAGCCGAGATCTTTGCCTACGCACAGGCTCTGCCCGAGAAGCCCGAGGTATTTGCCAAGTTTAAAGAAACCACCGTTAAGGGCAGCCAGTTCAAGCAGCCCCTGCTTGAGTACTCCGGCGCCTGCGCGGGCTGCGGCGAAACCCCCTACGCCAAGCTGGTTACCCAGCTCTTCGGCGACAGAATGTATATCGCCAACGCCACCGGCTGTTCCTCCATCTGGGGCGGCTCGGCACCCGCAACCCCCTACACCGTCAACAAATCCGGCCGCGGCCCCGCTTGGGCAAACTCCCTCTTTGAGGATAACGCCGAGTATGGCTACGGCATGTATCTGGCTCAGAGCGCCATCCGCAACCGCCTGATTGGCAAGGTGCTTGAGCTGCAGAAGCTGGCCACCAAGGCCGACGAGAAGGAAGCCATCGAGGCTTACCTTTCCAGCGTGAACGACGGCGCCGCCAACAAGCTTGCCACCGCCCGCCTCATCGAGGTGCTGGAGGCCAGCTCCGAGGCTCTCGCCAAGGATATCCTCAAGGATAAGGAGTTCCTCTCCAAGAAATCTGTCTGGATCTTCGGTGGCGACGGCTGGGCTTATGACATCGGCTTCGGCGGTCTGGACCATGTCATCGCTTCGGGCGAGGATGTGAACATTCTGGTGTTCGACACCGAGGTTTACTCCAACACCGGCGGCCAGTCCTCCAAGGCAACCCCCACCGGCGCTGTGGCCCAGTTTGCTGCGGCAGGCAAAGAGGTTAAGAAAAAAGACCTCGCAGCCATCGCCATGTCCTACGGTTATGTCTATGTGGCCCTGATTGCTCAGGGCGCAGGCTACAACCAGTGCATCAAGGCCTTCGTTGAGGCTGAAAGCTATCAGGGCCCCTCGATTGTCATCGCGTACTCCCCCTGCATCAACCACGGCATCAAGGGCGGCATGGGGCTTTCCCAGACCGAAACCAAGAACGCCGTTGCGGCAGGCTACTGGCATAACTTCCGCTTTGACCCCAGACTGAAAGACGCGGGCAAAAACCCCTTCCAGCTGGATAGCAAGGCGCCTTCCGCAAGCTACAAAGACTTTATCCAGGGCGAGGTTCGCTACACCTCTCTGCTGCGCACCTTCCCCGACCGTGCGGATACTCTGTTTACCAGCGCCGACAAGATTGCCGCTGATAAGTATGAGCACCTGCAGCGTCTTGCAAAGCTTTATGATGTAGAGTAATCTGCCTCACAACCGCCGGAGGCGCCCCAAAAGGGCGCCTCCGTTTTTTATAGCTCGTATAAAGACAGATAAAGCCCTTGCGTATTAATACGCAAGGGCTTTTAATCATTTTTTAAAAAAGAAATAACACCATCAAGGATATCCAGCGCCTGCTTTCGGCGGTTAACATCGAGGGCTTCTAATCTCTGCAGCAGGTAGTTGCTTTTGGCTTCATAGCCTACAGCCAGACTATCTTGAAGAACGTCGTCAGCCGGGGCAGCAAGCGTATTCAGAACCAAAACGAACGTCTCCAGCTTAGGCACTTTGTCGCCACGTTCAATATTGGCTAAATATCTGGTGCTGATACCGATTTTCTCTGAACACCCTTCAAGGCTCCACCCGGCTTTGGCTCTATACAATTTTAACTTCTTACCAAGGCTTTTAGAATCCAATATCATCACCTCACCTCTATCTGGGGATACCATCTACAAATAGAATACATTTTATCCAAAAATGGCGAGATGCTCTATCTGTGGAAAAATCACTAAATAGGGGTAATCCTTAATAAAATAATCCTTATTTGTTTTACGGCCCGGCGGGTTTTCTCGGCAGCCCGCTTTGCCGCGCTGCGGCCAGGCTTTGGGGCTTGTGTAATATTTGTACCCCGCCCGCAACAAAACAGGTAAAAACAGGCTACTATGTAAGCAGCAAGCCCATAAACCCACTTGAAAACGGTTTTACTCGCGAAAGGGGTATTTAAAATGAAAAAGCTGCTTACAGTTGCACTCTCATTTTTACTGGCTGCATCACTTCTGGCAGGGTGCGGCGCTTCATCAAGAAATGCAACCACCGCGCCGTCTGCCGCGCCCTCGCCCTCTCCCTCGGCTGAGAACTATGGCTACGCCTCGGATTCTATTGCAAACGAAAGCGTCGCCGTACCCGAGGGCGAGGCCAGCAAGCAGATGCTGGTGCCCCCGGGCGGGGCGTCGGGGGCCGGTCTCGCCGACCGCAAGATTATCAAAAACGGCTCGATTGAACTTGAAACCCTGGAGTTTGACAAAGGAATAGCCGCCATTACCGCTTTGGTGGAAGAGCTGGGCGGTTATATCGAAGGCTCCGAGATTTCGGGCATCAGCCTGCGCTACCGGGGCGACTACAACCAGCGCGCGGCGCGGTTTTCGGCCCGCATCCCCAGCGATAAGCTGAACCAGGCCACCGACGAGCTGGGCCAGCTCTTCAACGTGCTGAACAAAAACGAGAGCAGCTCGGATATCACCGAAACCTATTTTGACACCGAAAGCCGCCTGAAAAGCCTGCGCATTCAGGAGGAGCGCCTGCTGGACCTGCTCTCCAAGGCTGAAAAGCTGGAGGACCTGATTACGCTGGAGCGCGCCCTCGCCGATGTGCGCTACCAGATTGAGAGCCTCACCAGCCAGCTTAACCGCTACGACAATCTGGTGAGCTACAGCACCCTGAGCATCTACCTGCAGGAGGTTGTGCAGACCACCAATGTCAAGGCGCAGCCCCGCACCCTGAGCGAGAAGGTGGCCGAAGCCTTTACCGAATCGCTGGAGGGCATCGCTGAAATCGCCGAATTCATCCTGCTGACGGTGGTGGCGCTGGGGCCGGTGCTGCTGGTTTACGGCGGTGTGGTCGCCCTGCTGGTCTTTGGCATCCTGCGGTTGCGCCGGTCGGCGGCGGGCCGCAAGGCGGGCAAATCGCTGCCCCGTCCCACAGATGAAGCCGGGCAGCGCCCCTCGCAGGATAACCGCGATGAAACAAACAGCTAAAACAGGGGGGATCGGCATGGGCAGGTTCAAGGTCTTTGCTTTGGCGCTGGCCTGCGGGGCGCTGCTGGCGGCGGGTTGCGGCCAAACCATGCCCGCCCTCGGGAGCGACCAGCCCTTGCGGCCTGTTGTGGTCAAAGGAGCGGAGGAGCAGGGTGCGGGCGAAACGCAGCTCGCAGACCACCCCCCGATGGTGCGGATTAAAGGGGAACTCTACCTCGATACCGGCCGGGAAAGCGACGTCGGCGCGCGCTGCGGCGTGATGGATGGCGAGATCACCTCGGCGGTAGCCGAGGGCAAGCTGCCCACCGAGGATGACCAGTCCAACTTTGGCACAGGCTATGAGTACCAGTTTGTCAGCGAAAACGGCGTGGACATTGTCATAAACCAAAAGTGGATGCGCTTTGAAAAAGAGCGCCCCCACCTGACGCTGGAGCAGGTGCTGGAGCTTGCCAAAAAGGGCGACGCGCTTTCGTGGGCGGATTTCGCCCCCTATCACAGCATCGAAACCGGCAGCGGGCTGTATATCCGCCTCTACCCCATCGACGAAAGCCTTAATCTGATGATTGGCGGCGTCCCGGGCGAGCGGCCGATGTATATCTACCTTGCCAGAGCAGACAAGGAGAGCTATGTGGACATCCGCACAGGGGATATCGAAGCGTTTCTGGCGCGGGAGCCGCAGCCCTGAAATCCCGGTAAAACTCCGCCCACAGAGGGGTTGACAAGCCCCGAAAAAGGCTATATAATGTAAAAGCTGTTTCCAAAGACAGCAGGTGCCGATGTTTTGGCGTAAACGGTGATACCGGCCTGCCGAGGAGAACATGAAATATGAGTTGGCCCCGCGGGGCCTGCGCTTAGATTTTTTGTTGCTCTTTTCGGCCAAATGCCGGAGAGAGCATTTTATTTTATACCACAGGCGCAAAAGCGCCGGCGTGGTATAAAGGCCGTCACCGCCCCAGGCGGGCATCAAAATTAATTCTGTCACATGGGAGGTGAACCGATTTGCCAAGTGAGAAGGTTTTGCAAGAAAAGCAGGGCATTGTTGCCGATCTGAAAAACAAGCTTACCAGTTCTACCGCTGGCGTGCTGGTTGACTACAAGGGCATCAATGTTGCCGACGATACCAAGCTGCGCAAAGAGCTGCGCGAGGCCGGTGTTGACTACGCCGTTGTAAAAAACACTCTGCTGCGCTTTGCTGCCAACGAGGCGGGTTATCCCGAATTCAGCCCCCTGCTGGAGGGCACCACCGCTCTGGCCGTCTCTGCAGACGACCCTGTTGCGGCTGCCAAGATACTGACCAAGTATGCCGACAGCTCTAAGGGCAAATTCAGCATCAAGGCCGGTTTTGTGGATGGCGAGTTCATAGGCGCCGCCAAGGTCAACGAGTTGGGCAAGCTGCCCAGCAAGGAACAGCTGTTGGTACAGCTGCTCAGCGTCCTCAACGGTAACATCCGTGGTTTGGCTGTTGCGCTTAACGCAATTGCCGAGCAAAAAGAAGGCCCCGTGGCCGTAGCTGCCGAATAACGCAGCAAAACATGAATTAGGAGGTAAGCAAAAATGGCTTCTGAGAAAATCGTAAAATTTGTCGAAGATATCAAGACCCTTACCGTGCTCGAGCTCAACGAGCTGGTTAAAGCTATCGAGGAGGAGTTCGGCGTATCCGCTGCCGCTCCCGTAATGGTTGCCGCTGCAGCTTCTGCTGCTCCCGCTGCCGAGGAGAAAACCGAGTTTGACGTTATCCTTCTTGAGGCTGGCGCAAACAAGATGGCCGTCATCAAAGCTGTGAAGGAGCTCACCGGCCTTGGCCTGAAGGAGGCTAAAGACCTGGTTGACAACGCTCCCAAGCCCCTCAAAGAGGCGATTTCCAAGTCTGATGCCGACGACATCAAGGCCAAGCTGGAAGAAGCCGGCGCCAAAGTCGAGGTTAAATAAGTCATCTGACTTAAAGCAAAAAACAGCAGGCCAAAAGCCTGCTGTTTTTTTGTGCCCGCCAAAAAATTGGGGGGGAATATGGGGGGCACGGGGTGCCCCCCATAAAACAACCGCCGGGTTTTACCCCGGCGGTCGCTTGTTTAGCCGTCACAGCGGCATTATTTCACATTGCTTTCCAGCTTTGCCAGCTCTTCCAGCAGCGCGCCCGGCAGCCTGTCGCCAAACTTGCCGTAGAACTCGCGGATGCCTGCGGCGTCCTCCTGCCAGAGGGCTTTGTCAACGCTCAGCAGTTCGCGGACGGTTTCCACCGAGATGTCCAGACCCTCAAGGTTGATATCCTCCGCCTTGGGCTCATAGCCGATGGGGGTATCCACCGCTTCGGCCTTGCCTGCGCAGCGGTCGAGTATCCACATCAGTACGCGCATATTGTCGCCAAAGCCCGGCCAGATGAAGTGGCCTTCATCATCGGTGCGGAACCAGTTGACGTTGAAGATTTTAGGAGCCTTATCCCCCAGCTTTTCGCCAATCTCGAGCCAGTGGGCAAAGTAGTCGCCCATATGGTAGCCGCAGAAGGGCAGCATCGCCATGGGGTCGCGGCGCACAACGCCCACGGCGCCGGCAGCGGCGGCAGTGGTTTCAGACGCCATAATCGAGCCGACAAACACGCCGTGCTGCCAGTCTCTTGCCTGATACACCAGCGGGGCGGTTTTGGCCCGGCGGCCGCCAAAGACAATGGCCGAAAGGGGCACGCCCTGCGGGTTGGCAAATTCGGAGCTGATGCAGGGGCAGTTGATGGCGGGTGCGGTAAAGCGGCTGTTGGGGTGAGCGCCCTTTTCACCGCTTGCGGCGTCCCACTTCTCGCCCTTCCAGTTCAGAGCGTTCTTGGGCGGGTTTTTATCAAGGCCTTCCCACCAAACGATGTTGTCGTCCAGATTATGCACAACGTTGGTGAAGATGGTGTTTTTGCGGGTGGATTCAAGGGCGTTGGGGTTGCTCTTGGCATTGGTGCCGGGGGCAACGCCGAAGAAGCCGTTTTCGGGGTTGATGGCCCACAGCCTGCCGTCGGGGCCGATGCGCAGCCAGGCGATATCATCGCCCACGCACCAGACCTTGTAGCCCTGCTTGGCATAAACCTCGGGGGGAATGAGCATCGCCAGATTGGTCTTGCCGCAGGCGGAGGGGAATGCCGCCGCCAGATAGCTGACCTCGCCTTCGGGGCTTTCTACGCCGAGGATGAGCATATGCTCGGCCAGCCAGCCCTCGTTTTTGCCCTGATAGGAGGCGATGCGCAGCGCAAAGCACTTTTTGCCCAGCAGCACGTTGCCGCCGTAGCCCGAGTTGATCGACCAGATGGTGTTATCCTCGGGGAAGTGGCAGATATATCTGTTTTCCTCGTCGATATCGGCCTTGGAGTGCAGGCCGCGCACAAAGTCGTTGGAGCTGTCGCCCAGCTGCTTCAGGGCGTCGGCTCCCATGCGGGTCATGATATCCATATTCAGAACCACATAGATAGAGTCGGTTACCTCAACGCCAACCTTGGCAAAGGGCGAGCCGATGGGGCCCATCGAGTAGGGGATGACATACATGGTGCGGCCCTTCATGGCGCCGTCGAAAAGCTTGCCCAGCTTCTCATAGGCTTCTTTGGGGTCCATCCAGTTGTTGGTGGGGCCTGCGTTCTCTTTCTCTCTGGAGCAGATGAAGGTTCTGTGTTCAACGCGGGCCACGTCGTTGATGGCGGTGCGGTGAATATAGCAGCCGGGCAGCTTTTCCTGATTCAAAGCCTCCATTTCGCCCGAGGCGACGCTCTCCTGACGCAGAGCCTCCAGCTGTTCCTGACTGCCGTCAATCCAAACCACTTTGTCGGGTTTGGTCAGCGCTTTCATTTCTTCAACCCAGTTGAGAACATTTTTGTTGCCTGTCATGAATTTTCTCCTTTCTATGGTGGCGTCTGATGGAGGATTGGACGGTTGCCTCAACTTTTTGCTCTGTTCGGCAATAATAAACAGCAAAAAAGTGCCAATCCTCCCACAAATACCATTATAACTTCGCTCTGTCAAAATTGCAATGCGATTTTATAAGAATTGCAGTTTCTTTATAAAATATCAAATAAATTGGTTGTGAAGCACAATAAATGCAGCCTTTGTTTTTATATAAAATCAGTCGTCGATACTTTTTTATCAATTTTCACAGCGCTCCAAAGGATTTATCCACCGCCATGGCCGCCAAGCCGTTGAGCGAAAGCTCCGCCGCCTGCCCCGCAAGCAGCTCGTAGTAGCCCTGTGCGCCAATGATGGCGGCGTTGTCGCCGCAGAGCGACACCGGGGGGATATGCAGCTCATAACCGGCCTCGCCGCAGAGGCGGGTCAGCCGCTCGCGCAGCACCGAGTTTGCCGCCACGCCGCCTGCCAGCGCGATCACCCGGTCGCCACCGGCCTGCGCCGCGGCCATCAGCCGGGTGCAGAGTATCTCGCTCACCTTATGCCCAAAGGAGGCTGCCAGCGAGGGGATATCCAGCTCCTCCTCCCGCTGCCTGGCGTTGTGTATCAGGTTGAGAACGGCGGTCTTAAGCCCCGAAAAGCTGAAGTCATAGGGGCTGCCCTCCACGCGGGGGGTGGGCAGGGGGTATTTTTGCGGGTCGCCCTCCCGGCCTGCCTTATCCATCAGCGCGCCGCCGGGGTAGGCAAAGCCCATGGCCCGGGCGGCCTTGTCAAAGGCCTCCCCGGCAGCGTCGTCCCGGGTACGGCCCACAATCTCAAACCGGGTGTAATCCGCCACCCGGATGATATGGGTGTGGCCCCCCGACACCACCAGACAAAGAAAGGGCGGGGTCAGCCCGGGGCTGGCAATGTAGTTGGCGGCAATATGCCCCCTGATATGATGCACCGGCACCAGCGGTTTATCCCACGCCAGCGCCAGACCCTTCGCGAAGTTGACCCCCACCAGCAGCGCGCCAATCAGGCCGGGGGCGGCGGTGACCGCCACCGCGTCCAGCTCCGGGCCGGTAATTTCCGCCTGCTCCAGCGCCCGGCGGGTCACATCGATAATCTGCTCGGTGTGCCTGCGGGAGGCAATCTCGGGCACCACGCCGCCGTAGCTGCGGTGCTCCTCTATCTGCGAATAAACCACCGACGAAAGCACCCGGCGGCCGTCCTCTACCACCGCCGCCGCCGTTTCGTCACAGCTTGTTTCAATTGCCAGTATCCTCATCCATCCACATCTCCAACATCTTTTGTCTAGGGGCTTTCTGAAAACTCCAAGCTTTTGGCAAATTCTACTGCAAACAGCGTTTGCCGTGTTTAAAATGCTCGGAATACATGAAGTATTCCTGTGCTTTTTGCCTTGCATCCGCTTGTTTTCCGCGAATTTTCCGACGGTTTTCCATTTTCAGAAACGCCCTACGCCCGCCGCACGCGAGGGGCGTTTTTTCCACCGGTTGCGGCGGTTTCTGTTGAAAGCAGGCATTCCAGACGTCTGGAATGCCCGCCGCCGCTACTCTAAATACAGGGTAAGCACCAGCCCGTCCTCGGCGGGGTTTTGGTAAAAGTTTTTGCGCAGGCCCGCCTCGGCAAACCCCAGCGAGCGGTAAAGCCCCACCGCCGGAGTGTTGCTGGGGCGCACCTCCAGCGTAATGAGGGCAAGGCGGTGCCGCCGCCCATAGGCGATGAGCGCCTCCAGCAGCCCGCGGGCCACCCCCTGCCCCCGGCAGTGGGCAAAGACCGCCACGTTGGCGATGAAGCCCTCGTCCACCACATGGTGCATGCCCGCGTAGCCCAGCACCTCACCCTGCCGCACCGCTACCCGAAAAACCGCCAGCGGGTTTTCCAGCTCGGCGGCCAGGCCGTCGCGGCTCCAGGGCTGTGAAAAGCAGGCCCGCTCCAAATCGGCGAGGGCCTCCAGATGCCCGGGGGCCATGGGCAGTATCTCAAACCCGGCCATGCTAGTGAGCCTCCTGCCAGTTTACGCCGATTCCCACGTCGGCCACCATCGGCACCTTAAGCTGGGCGGCGGCCTCCATCTCTTCCTTCAGCAGCTTTGCCACCTGCTGCGCCTCGGCCTCGGGAGCCTCCACAATCAGTTCGTCGTGCACCTGCAAAATCAGGCGGGCGGCAAGTCCCTCGGCCCTCAGGCGGTCATACACCCGCACCATGGCAATCTTGATGATGTCGGCGGCGGTGCCCTGAATGGGGGCGTTCATCGCCACCCGCTCGCCAAAGGCGCGTATGTTGTGGTTGGAGTTGTGCAGCTCGGGCAGGTAGCGCCTGCGCCCAAAGACGGTGGACACATAGCCCCGCTCCTTGCCGTCGGCCACGGTGCGCTCCATATAAGCCTTTACCCCCGAGTAGGTCTTGAGATAGTTTTTGATATACTGGTCGGCCTCGGCCACCGTTACCCCGATGTCCTTGGAGAGGGAAAAAGCCCCGATGCCGTAGACAATGCCGAAGTTCACTGCCTTGGCCCGGCTGCGCATCAGCGGGGTGACAAAGAGGGGAGGCAGGTCAAAGACCTGCGCGGCGGTGTTGGTGTGAATGTCCTCGCCGCTCTGGAAGGCGGCAATCATATTTTGGTCATCGGCGATGGCGGCCAGCACCCGCAGCTCAATCTGGGAGTAGTCGGCGTCCACCAGCACCCAGCCCTCGCGTGCGTGGAAGAACCGCCGCAGCCTTGCCCCCAGTTCGGTGCGCACCGGGATGTTTTGCAGGTTGGGCTCGGTGGAGCTGATGCGTCCGGTGCGGGTTTCAGTCTGGTTAAAGACCGAATGTATCCTCCCGTCGGCAGCCACCTGCTTGCCCAGCCCCTCCACATAGGTGGATTTCAGCTTGGCATATTTGCGGTAATCCAAAATCTTGCCCACCATGGGGTGATAGCTAATTAGGCTTTCCAGCACCTCGGCGTCTGTGGAGTAGCCGCTTTTGGTCTTTTTGCGCACCGGCAGCTCCAGCCGGTCAAAGAGAACCTCCCCCAACTGCTTGGGCGAGTTGATGTTAAACTCTGTCCCCGCCAGCTGGTAGATTTCCCCTTCCAGCCGCTGCAGCTCTACCTCCAGCTCTCTGCCGAACTCCTCCAGTCCTTCCCTGTCGATGGCGAAGCCCTCGCCCTCCATCGAGGCCAGCACCCGGGCCAGCGGAAGTTCGATTTCTCCCAGCAATTCGGCCTGCCCCTTTTCGGCAATCAGCGCCTCAAGCCGGTCGGCCAGCGGAGAAAGCCCGGCGCAGCAGGCAATGAGCTCGGCGGCAGCCTCGCCGCACCCCCCGGGGGGCTGGGCGGGGCAGGGGGTCACTTCATATTCGCCGCAAAGCCGCTCCACGCTGTACTGGGGCGAGTTGGGGTTGAGCAGATAACCCGCCAGCCGGATATCAAATATTACATTTTGTATATCTAGGTTGGTATTATACCCAACTCTAAACAGTTCCTTGGCATTTTCGGCCCGTTTGGGGTTGGGCAGCGCCAAAACCGCATGCAGCATCGTCTGGGCCGCCTCGCCGCCGTCGGCGCAGTAGATAACCTCCCCAGCCCTGATCGCGGCGGCGGCAGGGGCTTCGGGGCCGCCCGCAAGGGCGATATCCAGCACCGGCTGCCCCGCCAGCGCAGCCAGCGCTTCGGGGCCGGGGTTCATCTCAACCCTGAGGGCGGGGCGGGGCTGCTCCTCCTCCTGCTGCGGGGGGGCGGGCGCATCCGCCGCCGAAAGGCCCAGCTTCTGGGCTATCTTGAACATCTCCAGCTTGGCCAGCAGGCGGTAGGCTGCCGCCGGGTCGCCCGGCTTCCTCGTATATAGAGCGGCGTCGGTTTCCACCGGCACCTTGCAGTCGATGCGGGCCAGCGTCTGGCTGGTGTAGGCCATCTCCCGCCCCGCCTCCAGCTTGGCCCGCACCCCGGCGGTTACATCCAGCGTTTCGAGGTTTTCATAGATAGCGTCCAGCGAGCCAAAGCGGCTGATGAGGTTCAGGGCGGTTTTTTCGCCGATGCCCGCCACTCCGGGGATGTTATCCGACGCGTCGCCCATCAGCGCCTTTACGTCGATGAGCTGGGCGGGGGTCACCCCGTATTTCTCCTGCACCGCGGCCACATCCATGGGGGTGTAAAGAGCGCCCCCCGCCTTGGTGGTGGCCAGCAGCACGGTGACGCAATCGCCCACCAGCTGCAGGGCGTCCCGGTCGCCGGTGGCGATGACGCAGCCCTGATTGCCGCAGCAGGCGGTGGCAAGGGTGCCCAGAATATCGTCGGCCTCAAAGCCCTCTTTTTCCACAATGGCATAGCCCAGATGGCCCAGCAGCTCCTTTACCAGCGGCAGCTGCATGGCCAGCTCGGGGGGCATGCCCTTGCGCTGCGCCTTGTAGCCCTCATACAGCTGGTGGCGAAAGGTGGGGCCCTTCAGGTCAAAGGCAAAGGCCACCGCGTCGGGCCGTATATCCTCCAGCAGCTTGTTTATGATATTAAAAAAGCCCACGATGGCGTTGGTATAGGTGCCGTCCTTGGTGGACAGCAGCTTGATGCCGTAAAAGGCGCGGTTGAGTATACTGTTTGAATCCACTGCCAGAAGCTTCATCTGCTCACCTCGTTTATCTCTACAGGGCGGCCCTCCTGTATGTTACCGGCCTTCCGGCGCCGCTCAACTATCCTGTTTTTCAGCCCCGCCCGGGCAGCGAGCCCGCCGTCAGGGCAGGCTCTCAGGCTGCCGGGCGCTATCCACCAGCACCATCTGCTCCTCAGATACCGCGGCGGCAAACCCCGCCTTCTGCATCTCCAGCGCCGAAAGGCGCAGCCAGTGTCCGAAGCCGCCCGGGGCCACATCCTGCGGGTCAAGGCCGGAATCGGCTGTTTCGGGCAGCAGCACATGCTGCGCCGCCCAGTAATCCAGTGCGGCGGGGTCGGTGCTGGCCGCCAGCATATTGGCCTGCGAAGCCGCGCTGTAGCCGGTTCCCGGCCCGCCGCCGGTGCCAATCCACACCATATCCATGATGTTGAGCGTCGGCATCCGGGTTTCGGCCATCAGGGTGCCCATGCCGCCGTTGCCCACGCTGTTGTGGGGGCGGTGCCCGGTCAGGCGGTTGGCGACAATGCCCATATAGGCCTTCACAGCGCCGGTCATGCGGTAGATGTTATGGCGCTTGAGCACCGGCAGGTTGATGACCTTGAGCCGGTCGCTGTCATAGGCGGTTGCTGTTTGGTTCCATACGCCCTTTTTAAAGCTGATTGTGGTGCCGTATTGGGTGGTAAACTTGGGGTAGGATATCTCCAGCCCGGTGGGATGAACCTTATCTTCAATCACAAACCCGTCGGCGCCGTCGCCCTGGTCATATTCCCCGACCCGGTTCATGGTGATGCTGTCCCACAGGTAACCGCTAATCTTCATCCGGCCCTGCAGCGAGGCAATCACGTCGGTCACCGACTGGGTCCGGTCGGCTGAGTTGGTTTTCTCCCAGTCAAAGCTGCCCCCCGTGCCGTAGGTGCCGTACTGGCCCTGGCCGTTGTCGGCGATGATAATCTCGCCGGTAAAGCCTTCTGGGTGAGCGGCAACCGCTTCGGCCACGGCGCGGATTAAATCGGTATTGGTGCCGCCCCGCTCGGCCCACTGGGCGTTAATTTTCAGCAACACGACGTCGTCCGGGCCAATCAGCCCTTTTGCATGCTCTGGCGTGCGGTAGAAGTATTGCCCCTCTGTTTCCATGCGCTCAATCAGCCGCACGACCCCGTCGTCGGTGGCGTTGGTATCCCGCTGCACAAAGATGTAGGACTTGTCCTCCTGCAATACCCTGGGGGCCGGCGTCTGGCCGCCCGGTGTTTCCGCCGGGGGCGTCTGCGGGGTTTCCAGCGAGTATTGCGGCGTGACAGGCAGCGGCGGAACTTCCTCTTTGATGCGGTAGCTTGAAAGCAACATTATAAGAATGGTCATCACCGATAGCATTTGTAACTGTTTCATAGCAAAGCCTCCTTTCTCTGCCGTGGTGGCTTGTATCGTTGGTCGGCGGCGGTTGCCGCAAAAGTGGGGGAGGCCGCCGGTCGTATCAATCAATTCGCGGGAATAACTGCTTGTACCCATCATGCCATGGCCGCAAGACGGCAGGTATCCTTCGTCATTGCCGCAGCCGGTGACAGGATATGGTTATTATACTATATTTTTATGAGGGCACTGTGAAGCGACTGTGGAGAAACCATGATATATCGCCCTAAAACCGCCGCAAAGCCTTTATATTATATCATAACTGTTGTGCCGCGGGGATTGTTTTGCTAAAATAATGACTGGTCTATCGGCCCTTTGCCCCGCATCATTCCGGGGCCAGATATTTTCACAGGTGGCAGCAAGCCGGGGGAAGCGCCCCGCCCCGCCGCCGCAGGAGGATTCATGAAACTTGGCAACATCGTTTTAGAGCAGGCGGCGGTGCTGGCCCCCATGGCCGGGGTGGCCGACCGCGCCTTTCGCGAGCTTTGTATAGAGTATGGCGCAGCCTTTGTGGTGGGCGAGATGGCCAGCGCCAAGGGCCTAACCCTGAGCAGCCGCAAAACCGCCGAGTTGCTGCAACTGGGGGAGGCCGAGCGCCCCGGCGCCGTGCAGCTTTTTGGCGACGACCCCAAAATACTGGCCGAGGCCGCCAAGCTGGCGCAGGAGTATGCCCCCAATGCCATCGACCTGAATATGGGCTGCCCCGCCCCCAAAATTGTGGGAGGCAGCGGCGGCAGCGCCCTGATGAAAACCCCCGCGCTGGCGGGGGAGATTGTAGCCGCCGTGGTGGCGGCGGTGGAGCTGCCGGTGACGGTCAAAATCCGCAAGGGGTGGGATGATGGCATTATCACCGCCGTCGAGGTGGCAAAGCTGGCCCAGCAGGCGGGGGCGGCGGCCATCACAGTGCATGGGCGCACCCGCGAGCAGATGTACGCCCCGCCGGTCGACCTTGATATTATACGTTCTGTAAAAAATGCGGTAAATATTCCTGTCATTGGCAATGGGGATATCGTAACCCCCGCCGACGCCAAAGCGATGCTGGAGCATACCGGCTGCGACCTTGTGATGATTGGCCGGGGGGCGCTGGGCGCGCCGTGGCTCTTTGGTCAGGTGCGCGACTTTCTGCGCACCGGCAGCTTTACCCCCGACCCGCCCCTCGCCCAGCGGATGCAGGTGATGGTGGAGCATGTGGAGCACATCTGCCGCTACAAGGGCGAGCGCATCGGCATGCGGGAGGCCCGCAAGCACGCCGCATGGTACATCAAAGGGCTGCACGGGGCGGCCCAGCTTCGCCGGTTGGCAGGGGAGCTGACGGTGCTGGAGGACGCCCGGCGGCTTGCCAAGCTGGTTTTGGAGCAGTGCGGCGAGTAAGTCCCGTTGCGCCGCCGCACCACCGGTAGCCTTAAAAAGAAAACAGGTGCGCCGGAGCCTGCGTTGTGCTATACTGTCTGTAGGGTACCCTTGGGTATCTTACCTGCAACCGAATATCCGCACTGCGGTCACCTTTCACGGTGTCAAGAGGGAATCCGGTGAAAATCCGGAGCAGCTCACTTTACTGTAAGGGCTACGAAACATCACAAGTCACTGAGCAATCGGGAAGACGATGGAGTAGGTTGGAAGCTCTAAGTCAGGAGACCTGCCGCAGCGCGCATTCAGATGTCAATCGGTGAGGAGCGACACAGCGTTAGCACATATGGCGCAGCCGCGCCGCCTTGTGCTTTGTTGCGTTGCCTGTCATGGGCAGCGCTCTTTTTGTTTTTGGGCCGCCACCCCCTTGGTGCTGTTAACAGCCCTTTTGCTGGTTTTGGTTCTCGGCAGCATGTCCGGGCAAAAGCAGGGGCGTTAATGTTGTTGTCTCTGGTTCCGGCCTCACCGCCCGCCTTGCTGTTCAATAGGGCACAGCAGGGCAGGCGGCAGCGGGCAGGCCATACGGCCCCTTGCCCAAGCAGCTTGCCTTTATGCCCCAGTGGTGGGTCAGCCGCTGCCCGACCGGGCCAACACCTTTTACGTGTACGACGTTGCCGAGGGCGGCGGGGGCAGGCTGAGCAGCTACGCCCCGCAGGTGGAGGGAATGTACCAGTTTGAGCTTATCACCGTCAGGGGAAAGGCCGGGAGCCTTGAGTATTTCTTCTCCGGGGACAGCCAAGACCATCCCCGGTATTCCAAAAGCTTTGTCTACAGCGAAAAAACCGGCGCCGTCTCCGAGCTGGAGCGGTATATCCCCAGAATGAACGACCCGGGGCTTTTTGCCTCCACCAGCCATTATATCGACTTTATCCCCAACCCCTTTGACGCCACCCATATGCAGGTCAGCGAGATAAAGGTAAAGTAGGGGCTTCAGGCCATCAAAAAACCACCCTGAAAGGGTGGTTTTTTTGCTGCTCTGCCCCCGCGACCGGGGGCGTTCTTTTAATATTAAAGGCAGGCGGCCCGCAAAACGCTCTTGGCCGGCGTTGCGTCGAGGTTATTTCTCCTCGTTCCAGGAGTACATCTTGCGCAGCTCTTTGCCCACCTTTTCAAGCTGGTGCTCGCTTTCGATGCGGCGCACGGCGTTGAAGTGGGAGCGGCCCATCTTGTTTTCCAGTATCCAGTTGCGGGCAAAGGTGCCGTCCTGAATCTCGGTCAGCACGCGCTTCATCTCTTTTTTGGTTTCGTCGGTGATAATGCGCTTACCGGTTTCATAGTCGCCAAACTCGGCGGTGTCAGAAATCGAGTAGCGCATGTAGCCAAAGCCGCCCTGGTAGATAAGGTCAACAATCAGCTTCATCTCGTGGATGCACTCAAAGTAGGCGTTTTCGGGGTCGTAACCGGCCTCGACCAGCGTTTCAAACCCGGCCTTCATCAGGGCAGTCACGCCGCCGCAGAGCACGGCCTGCTCGCCAAAGAGGTCGGTTTCGGTTTCCTGCTTAAAGGTGGTTTCGAGGCAGCCGGCGCGGGAGCCGCCGATGCCCGCGGCATAGGCCAGCGCAAGGTCAAGGGCACGCCCGCTGGCGTTCTGGTGCACCGCAACAAGGCAGGGCACGCCCTTGCCCGCCACATACTCGCTGCGCACGGTGTGGCCGGGGCCTTTGGGGGCCACCATAAAGACGTCTACATCCTCGGGGGCCACAATCTGGCCAAAGTGGATGTTAAAGCCATGAGCGAAAACCAGCGCCTTACCGGCGGTCAGGTGGGGGGCGATGCTCTCGCGGTACAGGTCGGCCTGCTTTTCGTCGTTGATGAGAATCATAATCAGGTCGGCTGCCTTGGCGGCTTCGGCGGCGGTTGCCACCTTCAGCCCTGCTGCCTCGGCCTTTGCCCAGGATTTGCTGCCCTCATAAAGGCCGACAATCACCTTCACGCCGCTCTCGTGCAGGTTCAGCGCGTGGGCATGGCCCTGGCTGCCGTAGCCGATAATCGCTACCGTCTTGCTGTCCAGCAGCCCAAGGTTACAGTCGCTCTGATAATAAATCTTTGCCATTTCAAAAGTCCTCCTCTGGTTTATATATAGGTTTATTGTTCGGATTATCAAAAATAATCTGTCTGCACAGTGCCTTAAGGGGGCAGCGGAAGGCAACAGGTCCCCCGCATTCCAAAATTCGCCGACATGCGCGGCGAATTTCAACCTCGGCCCGCGCCGACTGCGGCGCGAACCCGGGGGGCTCAAGGGGGCATGGGATGCCCCCATGAATGCGCTACCCCTTGTACCCAATGGTGCCCGAGCCCTTTTCGAGGGCCACCTGACCGGTGCGGGCAATCTCCTTGATGTTATAAGGCGCCAGCATATCGATGAGCAGCTTGACCCGCTCGGGGCGGTCGGTGTGCTCCACCGTCAGGGTGGAGGGGGAGATATCCACAATCTTGGCCGCCAGCACGCGGGCAATGTCAATCACCTCGCTGCGCTGGGCCGACCCCGCCAGCACCTTGATCAGCACCAGCTCACGCCGGGTGGTTTCCTCCCGGTCCAGCGTCTTTACCTTGAGCACGTCAATCAGCTTGTTGAGCTGTTTTTCCACCTGCTCCACGGTATACTCGTTGCCATCCACCACGATGGTCATGCGCGAAATGCTTTTGTCCTCGGTTTCACCCACCGCGAGGCTGTCGATGTTGAAGCCCCGCCGTGAAAACAGCCCCGCCACCCGGGAAAGTACGCCGGCCTTGTTTTCCACCAGCACCGAAAGTATATGCTTCATACAAGCCGCCCCTCCCTATAAAGTGCTTTCGCCGTCGTCTACCCGGCATTCTATCAGATAGCTGCCCTCTGCCGCCAGCATGCTGCCGATGGCCTCGCGGGCCTGCTCCAGGCTCTCCACCCGCCGGGCGGGTATGCCGTAAGCCGCCGCCAACGCACAGATATCCGGCTGCTCACACAGCCCCACCGCCGTGCAGTTGCCCTTGTAGGCGTTGGTCTGTATCTCGCGCACCATGCCCAAACGGCAGTTTTTCATCACCACCAGCTTGAGGGGGATGCAGTTCTGCACCGCCGTGCCAAGCTCGTTCATGGTCATCTGGAACGACCCGTCGCCACAGACGGTCACCACCTGCCGGTCGGGGGCCGCCAGCTTGGCACCCAGCGCCGCGGGGATAGAATACCCCATGGTGCCCATGCCGCCGGAGGTCAAAAACCTTCCGCCGGGGCGCATCAGCAGGTTGTTTGCCGACCACATCTGGTTCTGCCCCACGTCGGCCACATAAACGGCGTTGTCCTCCATCATCTCCGAGAGCATCCGCACAAAGGCCTTGGGGTTCACCGCGCCCTCGCGGGGTGCAAAGTCAAAGTTATACTGGCTCTTCCACTCGGTAAGCTGGGCCAGCCATTCGGCGCCGTCGGCCTTGGGGGCCAGCTCCAAAAGCTGGGTCAGCACGGTGGCGGCGTCCCCCACCAGCGGGATGCCGGTGCCTACGTTTTTGCCAATCTCGGCGGGGTCGATGTCGATATGCACCACCCGGGCCTTTTTCTCTACCGCAGCCGGGGCGGTCACCGCCCGGTCGCCCACCCGCGCGCCGATGATAATCAGCAGGTCGGCCGTATTCACCGCCTTATTGGCATAGGGCTTGCCGTGGGTGCCCAGCATCCCGAAGTAGTTGGGGTGCCGGGTGGGCATCACGCCGATGCCCATAAGGGTGGCTACCACAGGTATGCCCGCCTGCTCGGCCAAAAGCCGCACCTGCTCCTGCGCGTGAGAGGCAAAGGCGCCGCCCCCTACGCAAATCACCGGCCGCCTGGCAGCCGCTATCGCTTCGGCCACCCGCTTGAGCTGGCCGGGGTGCCCCTTGACCGAGGGGCGGTAGCCACGAATGGCCACCTTGCCCGCCGGTGCGGGGTTGAAGGTTTTTTTCTGCACATCGATGGGCAGGTCGACCAGCACCGGGCCGGGGCGGCCTGTGCCCGCGATGTAAAAGGCTTCCTCGATGACACGGGGGATGTCGGCTGCATCCTTCACCAGATAGCTGTGCTTGGTAAAGGGCTCGGCCGCGCCGGTAATATCCGCTTCCTGAAAAACGTCGCGCCCCAGCAGCTCGCTTGAAACCTGCCCGGTGATGGCCACCAGCGGGATGCTATCCATATAAGCGGTCGCCAGCGCGGTAATCAGGTTGGTGGCACCCGGGCCGGAGGTCGCCACGCAGACCCCGGGCTTGCCGGTGATGCGGGCGTAGCCGTTGGCGGCGTGTCCCGCGTTTTGCTCCTGCCGCACCAGAATATGCCGAACCTCCGAGTCGGAAAGACAGTCATAAAACGGGCATATGGTCGCTCCCGGATAGCCAAAGACCACCGATACCCCCTGGCTGACGAGGCTGTTCACCACCGCCTGCGCACCTGAAATCATCATTACATGCCCCCTTATCTGTCCTTTTTATTTTTGGTTATTCTGATTATTATACTGTCTGCAAAGCAAAATAGAAAGACCCTGCGGTCAATTTTATCGGTTTTTAGGCAATTATTTAAAAATAGCGCAGGCCGCCCGGGGGGATTCTCCCGCGCCCCGGCCCGCAAGCCCTCTCGGGGCCCGCCACCATCAACAAAGGCGCAGCCGGTTATTTGGTAACTTTCATTATAAAACCCGCTATAATTTTAGTCAATAGCACTGCACCATCCCAAAGCGCCAGAAAACCACCTCCAAAGCCACCCGGTTTTGTGCAGGATTTCGGCCTTTTTCAGCCACATTATAAATAGTGGTTTTCAGGGCCGAAATCAAGTTGACACCGCCGCCGGGCGAAAGGTACAATAGACCTGTTCCAACGCCGTTATGCGGCGCTGTGTGAAAGGAGATTTTCCGGCTTATGCAAACCATTCGACAGCTTCGTTTTTCGATAAACAGCCTTTGCGTCTATCAGGGCCTGCAGCAGGACCCCTACATCGCCAGCCTGATGGAGCTGCTTTCAGAGCGCCTTGCCTGCGCCGACCGGGCCGCGGCGGCCTACAGCCGCTTCTACCAGCTGCTCTGTGGTCCCGGGGGCGCGCCCAGCCTCTCGCAGGCGGTGGCCGACAGGGTTCGCCACGCCGACAACC
Organism: Bacillota bacterium; assembly: GCA_023396215.1. Taxonomy (GTDB): domain Bacteria; phylum Bacillota; class Clostridia; order Oscillospirales; family Ruminococcaceae; genus Heteroruminococcus. The sequence continues at coordinate 41,985 of JAEWWW010000005.1, forward strand.
TCTTTACCCGCCTCTGCGCCGCCGGGCGGCTGGAGGAGCTGCCTCCCCACCTGACCGAAGCGGTGCGGCGCGACCTTGCCGCTCTCTCGGCCCTTGCGCAGCTGAGCTGCACCGACGTCAAAAAGCACCTGCAGCAGCTTTTCCCCAATGACGCCGCCGCCATCGGCTTTCTGCCCGAGTACCCCGCGGGCGGCGACGCGGCCCAAATCATGGATATCACCGGGCTGGCTGCATATCATAAGAAAAACGGATACGGCATATTTGCCCGGAGCAACGCCCTTGCCCTCGACCTGAGCGAGGGGCTTGGCCTGCGGCCGGTGCAGAACCCCGACGACATCCGCCTTGAGCAGCTCAAGGGCTACGCCCGCGAACGGGAACAGGTGGTGGACAACACCCTCTCGCTGCTGACCGGCAAGCCCGCCAACAACATCCTGCTTTACGGCGACCGGGGCACCGGCAAATCCTCCACCGTCAAGGCGGTGCTCAACGAGTTTGCCCCCCAGGGGCTGCGGCTGATAGAGGTGCCCAAGCACCAGTTGGCCTATCTCAGTCAGGTCATCGGCCTGCTGGCCGAAAGCCCCCTGAAATTCATCATCTTTACCGACGACCTTTCCTTTGGCGATTCCGACGACAGCTACACCGCCCTCAAGGCGGTGCTGGAAGGCTCGGTCAGCAAGCTGCCCTCCAACATGGTCATCTACGCCACCTCCAACCGCCGCCATCTGGTGCGGCAGACCTTCTCGGGCCGGGAAGGGGACGAGGTGCATCTGGCCGATACCCGGGATGAAACGGCCTCGCTTTCCGACCGCTTCGGTATCACCATCACCTTTCTTTCGCCGGACAAGCTGCGGTTTCTCGATATCGTCGCCGCCATCGCAGCCGACCGCGGCCTGACGCTGGATGAAGAAACCCTCAGCGCGGCGGCCAACCGCTGGGCGGCCCGCCGGGGCAGCTTTTCGCCCCGCACCGCCAGCCAGTTTGTAGATTGGGCGTCCTCCCGCCTGCAGCGGGGGCTGTCCCTGTAAGCGGCATACCTCCCCATCATCTCAGTCAATTGAAACCGGAGGCCTTTATGAAAATCCGAAAATTAACCGCACTGTTTTTTGCCTGCACCATGCTGCTGGCTTTTGCGGCCTGCAACCGACAGGGGAAGGAGAGTTCTTCCGGCAGCGACTCGGAGCCCGAGCCCGGGCAGGTGGTGGATTACCCCGTCACCATCGGCACCGCCATCCTCAAGGAGCAGCCGGGGCGGGTGGTTTCCCTCTCGCCCGCCCTCACCGAAATCATGGCTGAGCTGGGTTATCTGGGCCAGCTCGCAGGGGTCAGCGACTACTGCGATACCCCCGCGACGGTCACCGACCGGCCCCGCTGCGGCACCCCCCAGCAGATTGACTTTGACGCTCTGGGCAAGGTGGACCCCCAACTGGTGGTGACCTCCACCCCCCTGATAGAAAGCGAGCTTATCCGACTGCAGCAACGCAGCATCGAGGTATTGGTTCTGCCCAGGGCCTCCACGCTGGAGGAGCTGCGCACCCTGTATATCGACCTTGCCCGGGCGCTGGAGGGCGACCAAACCGGCCGCGAGGCGGGCGAAGGCTTCTTCGGCTCCTTTAACAAGATGATAGACGCCATGGCCGAGATGGGCAAAACCTACGCCGCCGAAAAGGGCGGCAAGCCCGGCACCGTGATGATACGCATGCTGGATTACAC